>CALKGI010000100.1 GCA_938085045.1 uncultured Alteromonadaceae bacterium | reverse complement strand
CCTGCTCCGTTATCAAGTGGCATTAGGTACCGCCAATTATAACCGGGTCAATCGCCGATTAAAGAAAGCCCGCATCAAAGGCAGCCCATCATTAGATATAGCCCCCAGCCAACGGCTGAATATGCTTTTGGAGGTGATGCTTTGTCCGTCCAAGCACAAGTTTTTACGGCTATCAAAGAAACTGACGTGTATATCAACCAATATGCCAGCGATAAAGGTTAACGATTATGCGTAGTAAAGACTATCTGCACACGCTAGCTGATGAAAAGCTGACTATTGCCAAGCACGGTTTATCTCACCTCGCGGTGCACGCAGGTGCAGGCACTGGCAAGACCTCCCTGCTTATTGCACGGGTGTTGCATTTGCTAACAAACAAACTACTCAGCAAACCGATAATAGTGCTGACATTTTCTAAAAAGGCCACTCAAGAGCTTAAAAAGCGTATCAACCAATTAAGCGGTATTAACCATAACATGGTACGTATCCATACTTTTCATGGTTGGTGTTGGGACATAATCAATTGTGCACCCTTTATGAAATATTCACGGCATAAGATCATCAATAGCAACGACGACAGCGAAATACTTTTAAAAGAAGCGATAGAGAATTGTGGTTTAACCGCCCTGTTTAATTCCCAGACATTCAAATTAAAACCGGCTTTGCTTCACGAATTATTATCCTATAGGCGCAATGTAAAAAAGAAACTGACTTATGTTATAAAAACCAGATATCCAAAATTCGAACCGCTCACAAGCAAGATCAGAAGAGTGAACATTGAATACCGCAAGATCCTGCAACGCCATAACAGAATGCAATTTGAAGATATCATTAATCGTGTTGCTCGCAAAATCAGCAAAAATGCTAAAAATTTGCATTGGCTTACCGACAGAATAGGCACCATCTTAATTGACGAGGCACAGGATACGAACCCACTGCAATGGCAGCTAATCAAACCAATCGCCAAACACATTCCGGTTATGGTTGTTGGCGATGATGCGCAATTGATTTATGGTTTCAGGGGTGCCAAACCGGCTAACATCAGACGTATTCGCTCAATATTGCCAAAAGCCACGCGAGCAACACTCTCTTTGAATTACCGTTCGACCACTGACATTTTAAACTTGTCTAATGACCTAATGCGCCAAAGCAAAACAGTGGAACCACCAGCACTGGTTTCAAATTCGGGTGTAGGCTCTAAACCGCAGTTGGCATCATTTTTGAGTGAAAAAGCAGAAGCCCAATTCATTGTTGATTCGATACTGCGGCATCTTGAGAATGGAGGTGGCCTGCAAGATATCATGATTTTGGCCCGGCTCAATTCGGATGTAGAGCTAATTTCAGCGGCACTGCAAAAAGCAGATATTCCACACGTGACTGCTACACCAGCAAAATTCTACAACTCAAACCATATCAAAGACCTGATTGCCATACTGCGTATTGTAATGGGTTCTGCTGATGTTCTTTCTATTAGGCGTTATTTGGTTTTATTTCCCGGCATCGGTTTGCAAACTGCCAATAAGTTGGTAGACGAGTATCGTATTTTTGATACCAAAACCAGCATTAAGGCAATAAGGAGAATGGCCAGCTCAGCAAAAATTAAAGCTTCTTTGCTGCGAGCCTACAAAATTATTATTCACTTGAGAGCCAAGGATGGAGTCAGTCAAGTGATTGCAAGTGCGGTGCAAAAACTCGATGACATTTTTGAAGCCAAATTCGCCAATCAAACACTAAAATGGTGTGACCGTCTGGGTGATATGCGGGCTTTTGTTGCCCTTGCCAAGCCGTATGATGATATTAGCGAATTCTTAAAAGAGCTTGCTTTGAATGCAGATTTGACGCCTAACCATGCTGGCGATGTTGTACAGGTTATGACTGTTCATTCAGCAAAGGGGATGGAAGCTAAAATCTGCTACTTAATAAACGCCAGTCCGGGTATCTATCCTTATTACCGTGCCAACACACAAACAGCAATCGATGAAGAGCTTAATATATTGTACGTGGCCATGACCAGAGCACAAAAAAAGCTGGTGATAACAAATCGGGCTTGCACAAAATCAAAAAAACATTTTAAGAGCCAGTACCACCGGGATCTGTTTTTTCTGAATAAGATCAATAAAAAGCTGCTGGCTTGTGGGCTACTGCCATAGTGAACAGCCCACTGTACAGTATATTTAACTCGTACCAGCATTAAGTATGTAGGTATAGTTTATCTTTTGAGCTAAGATAAAAATCAGATTAATTTTGCCATAAAAGCAATACTGCCTTAGTTTTGTAAATTTAGGGGAAGCAAAGTTTGACTGTATGGAATTTCGAAAGTGTTGAAAACCTTCCTTCTCGCCTTTATTCTCTCGGCCCGGACTGTCCCTTTTGTAAGCATGACCTAAAACTTCTTTTGCAAGATAGAACAAGCGACAAACAGCCCCAGTGCGGTGTCGATATTGATATTTTTGTATGTGACCGATGTGGTTGGTGGAAGATCAAATGTCAGCACATGTTGGCAGACAGACGAGTACTTTTTTATCAAGATTTAGCCGCTTGTGCCAAGTTACTCGAACTTAAGGTGGAATGCCAAAACACGCCAATTGAGGAAATTAGAACATACTTAATCGGCAAGTATGAACAAAGATTTAAATTGCACCCAAGAATGTACGAAGAGACTGTAGGTAGCGTTTTCGGTTCTCTTGGTTACGAAGCTGTTGTAACTGGCTATCAAAAAGATGACGGCATAGATGTTATATTACAAAAGGACGGCGAGCTGATCGGCATTCAAGTGAAAAAATGGAAAGAAAGTCTACCTATAACAGTCGCCCAAATCAGAGAATTAAATGGATCATTAGTGCTTGGTGGATTAACAAAAGGCATGTTCGTCACTACATCACGGTATCAATCAGGTTGCGAGGAAACCGCTAACCGTTATGCGAAACTTGGTTACCCCATAGAGCTAATTAATGCCGAACAATTTTTTGATCAATTGTGTTTAGCCCAAAGATCACTTTTTCACTCGCAGCAAGATTTTTTGGATAATATGCCACATATTTCACTCACTGTAGTTAGGGAGGTAGAAGAATGCAGAGACCCGATATTCGAGGTTTCCGATGATTATTTTGATACAGTTGACCTCAGAATGGTGCGGCAGTGGCACAAATAACTAATATTTAAAATCGAAGCCAATACTGTACTTTAATTTTGAGTGGCAAGTCCGCAGACTTAACGATAACAATCGTTACCATTAAGTCAGCTCTATTTGTAATGACAGCACAAAGCGATTCAAAAACGACACAGCGCACATATCACAGCTGTTGAACATATAGTTGTCTTCCCCGCCTATCACCGTCAAAAACTAACCATTAATATTCAACAATCAGCCTGATACCTTATAAGACAACAAAGCAGCAAGGTATCTAATATGCACAATCAATCACCGACTGACTTGTTTCTGTCTCGTCTTGCTAAAACGGGTAGACGCTCGCTCAGGAGTCAGTTAACTGTAACAGCGCAGTTGCTTGAATGGCCGAATGAAGATGTTGAAACCCTCCCCTTCCATAAACTCAACTACGCACAGATTGAGGCGATTAAACGCCAACGGCTAGAAGACAACAAATCACCCCGCACAATTAACTTAATGCTGTTCGCCCTAAAGTCGATTGTTAAAACCGGTTTTTTGATGGGGCTGGTGGAAGATATGCAGTGGCGACAGGTTCAGGCCATCGCTCGGCTGTCGGTTAATCCAAGTAACCGGGGCAAGGCACTTGTGCCCACCAGCGTTATTCAACTCATTAACCATTGTTATCAAGACAAACGTACTATCGGTATTCGCGATGCCTGCATACTGGCCGTATTGCTAAGTACTGGCTTGCGTCGATTTGAGTTGTCTCACCTCACTGTCGACGACATTCAACTGAATGACCATTTGCTGATTGTGAAATCAGGCAAAGGCAAAAAGCCTAGGCAACAACCCTTGCCATTATGGACAGAGCAATACATCAATCTTTGGCTTGAGGTCAGACAGACTAACACGGGTTACTTGTTTAATCCGGTGTGGGTGAACTTTATCAAAATCGATAAACGTCTGAGCTGTGCAGCAATTTATCAGGTGGTAAAAGCAAGAACACTTGCCGCTACAGGTATCGATATATCTCCGCATGATCTGCGCAGAACCTACATAACAGAGCTGTTAAACCAAAAGGTGGATTTAAGCACGGCCAGCAAGTTGGCCGGACACGCAAACATCACCACCACCCAAATCTACGATAAACGCAATGAATCGGTGATGCGTGATGCTGTCTCCCTACTTGATTATAAAACGCCACCGCCAAACAGTGACATAAAGCAATAACAAGCATTTGAATTATATAGATAAATTATAGACTTTAACTGCTAATGCAGACGATATCGATTGTAAGCATTCTAACACTCTGTACTGCTTTTAAGTCTCATTTTGCTAGTCTTCGACAGCATATTAAATTGAGTCGCTTATAGCGCTGCACAGCTCGATTTACGCAGTCTTATTTATCAACAAACACAATCAACTATTTTCACACAAACCCAGTAATAACAAAGCTTTAGACAACACCCACCAATATTCAAAACCAAAGGAAACAACCATGACTAAATCACTATTGAGTTCACTCAAGGTTACTGCTCGCCCAGAAAACGGCAAAACAAATCCACTGGTCAAACGCAGAGAAAAGCTACTGACCAAACTCAATCAACAAAAAGACATGGCCACCAGCCTCATCAATGACGAAGCCTACACCGCATACCGTGAAAAGTGGGTTACCGACACCGAAACAGGCGAACGACAAAAGAAGCGGGTCGCCAAGCGAGTGAAGCCTTGGTATTACCAACGCAACAACCAGTATTTTCTTGAAATTCGCAAAGGCAACAAGGCGCTGGAGATCCAACCGGGTATGCACGCCATTGAGGTTGGCGATAAAGAAAATTTGGTTAGCACAATCGAAACCGTTATTGAGGCTGTTATTGCCGGTGAACTCGACAGTTTGCTAACGCCCAATGACAAACCGGGCAAAAAGACCAGCAAGAAGTAGCCGCCATTTTTTGAGATCGCCGGACTCAATATCCGGCAGCCCCGCACCAACACACCTAAGCGAGTACACCATGATGACAAAAAATAGCACCGCCGCAATAAACGCGGTGATCGACAGCCTCACACAAATCATTGATTCGTTGCAATTTGTCACTATGACATTGGGACAATTTGCCGCTGTCGACGATGAACAACTTCTGAATGCGGCTGAATTGGCCGGGCTAGTGCAGTATTTGAATAACACAAGAGACACTGCTGAAAACTGTTACACCCAGTATTTTCACGCCAAGCGAGCGTTGGCAAACGAGATACCAGCTGACAATGAGATCAGTGACTACGCCGCTGTAATGATGGTGCCCTCTTCTGAAAACCCCATCATAACCGGCTCAACCCATGGCACGTTGTCGGAGATCATCAACTCATTGCAGTTTTTAACGGCAATATTTGAGCGCGTTGAGCTGGCAGGTGGTGAAAGGCTTTTAACTCAGGTTGAGGTGGCGGGCTTAAACAATACGGTCAAGGGCATCATGGCCGCCGCTGAATATTGCTTTACTCAGTTTCATGATGCGCCACTTTAGGGCTGCTCTATTCGCGATCCCCCTTAACCAATATCCACAAGTAAACGCCTTTAAAGCGTGACCCACCCCTCCAACAAATAAATAGCGCAGATAAAATGACTATCAATACTATTATCAGTGTTGCCGATTACTATGGCACAAAGGGTGCTAGGGAGTTGGCTCACCGAGTCAAAAATAACGATGTTGCCGCGATAGCAACCATGGCCCGTTCCATGACTGCGGTTGCGATAGAGCACCTACCCGCTAATAGTGTTTTGATCCCTATGCCTTCACATACTGGCCATGCTACTAATACTTTACTACTTGCAGAGCAAATTTCACAGATAACGGGATTTCCAGTCCTTGGTATTGTCAAAGGGAAAGAGCGGCAACCTTGGTATGAAATGAAATTAAAAGGGTCGACAGCGAAAACCATAACCAATGATTTCTTTGGTTTTCACTTATTCGGTGACACAGGTGCTTTGACACCAGTGATAGTTGACATTGTATTCGATTCTGGTAAAACGGCTAGTGCTATAGCTCATCTATTTACAAAGCAAGCAATATTCCTAATTTACGCCAGAGTCCATAACAAATAATTCAAATCACCACCAGTTGTATGATTGATAATAAGGTACTACCAACGATGACGATGGAGCTAGCGAATTATCAGTTAAAGTTTAATCTCGTTAGAATTATTTGAGGCCCCCACCAATTTCCTGACTCTCCATTTTTTAATGTCTTTCTCAAACCCAAGAAAGAGCATTAATACGCCACCACCCAAACTCATCAATATAAGTGCCACATCGAAATATTTACTATTTTCTAAAGCTGATATTTTAGGTATTGCTCTAGTTGTATTTAGATATTCAGCAAGAACAATATTTTCTTCGTAATCGGAATTTAGGGCTTTTAGTTTCGCTGTCCCATCTAACTTTGGTATAACCCTCACTTCTGTGTACTCACCATTAATTGGCACCATATAGTTAATGACAGGCCTCGTAATAGGATCGATAAACATTAGAGAAATGCCGCCAATAATGTACATCAATCCAGCAGTCACGGGCACTAGATATTTTACTAGGGGTTTCTTTTCATATGGAAGGTCTATCGTTTTTACCCGACCGAGATCTGCAATGCGATGATTCCACTCAATCCTATCTATTAATGACTTAGTTTTTTTTACTTTGGTGGCGTCATCGATAGATATTAAAGCTTGGAACGAAAATGACTCCCCTTTGCGAAAGAGTCCAAAATCAAAACAAAGTTCTGTTTGAGAAGAGATTGATCTTGTGACATTCAAATCTTTTGCTGAAGATAACAATTTACATTCTAACCATTTCCATTCATTGGGTAATGTGGCTGCAAGTTGTTTTTCAATCATGGAAGGGGAAATGTCCTTCGAGCCATCATTTGCCAAATACCCGTTGACTAGAATGACTTTACTATCGATTTCATGATTTTTATATATTATTGACAAATTTGGAATTTTACTCGCAACATCATCAAACAAACCAATCACTTGTTCATGTACAAAAGATAAAGATGCAGGATACCTAGCTTTTCTCAACGCTAAATAAATTCCCCACGCCCCAAACAGAAAACTAACAACGATGCCAATAGCACCAAAGATATCAGACGAATCCAAATTTTCCTCCTTTAATTAACTCATTCGTAACCATGACAAAACAGTAGCCATAAGTGTCCATATTTATATACAGCACTGTGATTGCGTATTTCATTACACTAACTGAAGGTAGCATAAATTTATACAAAATCTATTGATTACTGCGAGATTCATTCGAGGACTTAATGAGCGTAATGTTGAATACGTAAGAGTAAGCGCAAATATATGAAAGCAACAAACTCAAATTCCAGACACAAAAAAACCGACAAAATGTCGGTTGATTTTTTCTCTTTAAAATCAAAGAGAAGGATGGTACCAGTGGGCGGACTTGAACCGCCACGCCCGCAAAGGCAACGGATTTTGAATCCGTCGTGTATACCAATTTCACCACACTGGCACTGCATTTGGATCTTTTCTTTCTCTTTGCAAAGTTCAAAATTCTTTGCAAATCTTTACAAGCACTATTTCTGATGTTCTAGAATAATTCTTGTTTACAATCAATACCTTAATAATTAAATCAACTACACACGATGTTTTTTGAATCCGTCGTGTCTACCAATTTCACCACTCTGGCCCTGATTGTCACCTCTAAACCACTTGTAGACAGTTGGCTAAGAAGTATCTCCTTAAGAGATAGGCGCATTATACGATTCTTTTTAACGGCCGCAAGTGTTTTTTTACAATAATGTTTCGACTGGCGATTATTTGGTCTTTGGCGCGTTTTTCTATGCCTTTATTGCAATCAAATCGGCTATAAAGCCCCTAGCAATCAAAACCCTCAAACAGTAAACTGACCAGCCACGGTAAAAAGGAGAAAGTAATGGTCACCATAAGACAAGCCACCCCCGCAGATGTCGATGTAATTTATGATTTAATTATTGCCATCGCCAAATATCACGGCGAAGAACACTATGTTGTCACCACCAAAGAAGAACTCGCAGCATCTGGCTTTGGCTCCTCTCCCAAGTTTGGTGTTTTGCTAGCCGAGGTTGATGATGAAGTTGCCGGTTATGCCTCCTACACATGGAATTACAATATCTGGCTTGGTGCCAACTACATGAACATTGACGATGTTTTTGTATGGGATGCTTTTAGAGGCCACAAAGTGGGTGAAGCATTAATGCTCAAAGCCAAAGATGTGTGTTTTGCCAATGATTGTCGCCGCCTTAAGTGGGAAGTTGAAAAAGACAACCTCTCGGCCATTCGGTTTTATGAACGCCTTGGTGCCGAGGTCAATATAAAAGGGGTTTGCCGTTGGGGCGAACCATTGCCCACATAAAGCTTGTCTCAGTGCTATAGGATTGAATAGATGGAAATCACAAACCAAAGAATCAAACTCAGACCCTTCGATGACACCGATTTAGAGATGTTTATCGAGTTGTCGGTATCAACCGATATCATGGCCCATGTGCGCGAAGCCATGACGGTCGACGAAGCCAAAGCGGCTTTTGAAATTCGCAAACAGCCATGGACCATAGACAGTGAAGCGTGGCTGTCTTTAACCATTATTGAGCACGACACCGACGAAAAGCTGGGTAGTATTGGGCTTAAAATCGTAAATTCCGACGCAAAAATTGCTGAAGTGGGCTTTTTGCTCAGAACCGCCGCACAAGGTAGAGGTTTTGCCAGTGAATCGTTAAAGTTGGTGTGCGATTATGCTTTTGACAATTTGAAGCTCAATAAAGTCGTCGGTATTTGTTCAACAAGCAACAGCGCATCAGCTAAATTGATGGAAAAATTAGGTTTTGTCCGCGAGGGCTGCTTAAGGCAAAATACCTTTATTAATCATGGCTATGTCGACGATTATGTCTACGGCCTTTGTCTCTCAGATAAATCGGATAAGTAATGCCAATCAGCGATACCATTACCCAGCAACTCAACAGCCTCGAAGATTTTGCCAAAAATGCCCCCAATTATTATCTCCCAATCAAGTTGCTTGCTTGGTTGGTGCTATTTATTGTGATGATTTTAAGCAACTATATTGCCGTACTCAAATGGCCTTTTTCGGCATTGTACAAGCGCGTTAAAAAAAGCTCACCGCATTCTGGCAAACCGATTGAAGTAAAAACTGAAGAAGCACTAAAACAAGCCATCGACAGCGGCGGTATTGTAATGGTCGATTTCTCAGCCCAATGGTGCGGCCCCTGTTTGTTGATGGAACCTGCAATTGATGCGGTAGCGCAAATTTATAAAGGCAAAATCACAGTAGTTAAAGCCGATGTTTCGCTCAATACAGGCATGGCTCAAGCCTATGGTGTACGTGGGTTTCCGACCATTATGATGTTTAACGATGCACAAGAGTTATCACGAAAAAGCTCTGCAATGACACAGCGCCAATTAACGGCCCTGATAAACGACACGATAAATGCTGCCAGCGTAGTCGTCTGATATTAATAAACTCCCATCGGCCAGTTCAAGCATCGCAACTGGCCTACCATAGGTTTTTTCATTTTTCATAAACCCGGTGACAAAGGGCTGGTAGTCAACCACTTTCGAATCCTTCAAAGTCACCAGCCCCACTTTATATCCGTCTTTTTTACTGCGATTCCACGAACCGTGTTCGGCCACAAATAATTGTTTTTGATACGCTTTAGGAAATTGTTTACCCCGATAAAAATGAATTCCCAGCGGTGCCACATGTGCGCCTAGCTTTAACATTGGCTGAGTGTAATCACTGGCTTTTTTGCCTTTGGAAAATTCAGGATCGGCAATACTACCCGCATGAAAATAAGGGTAACCAAAGTGTTCGCCGTTTTTAGTGATACGGTTAATCTCATCTGGCGGTAGGTCGTCACCCATCATGTCGCGACCATTGTCGCTAAACCACAATTCATTGGTAACGGGGTGAAAGTCAAAACCTACCGAGTTACGTACGCCTTTGGCCAATTCGGTCAGCTTTTTGGTTTTCATGTTCAACGCAAAAATACGAGCATGTTTGTCGGTAGGTGCTTCACACACGTTGCATGGCGCGCCCACTGGAACGATTAAATCGTCATTGCTGGCAAATCGTAAAAATTTCCAACCGTGATGGCTTTCTTTAGGAAACCCATCAAAAAACACTGCTTTTTTGGGGTTGTCTAAACGGCTATCGATGTTGGCGAAGCGTAATATTTGGCCAACAGCGGCCACATATAAATCGCCTTTGTGATAAGCAATGCCAGTTGGTTTGTTCAGTCCGCTGGCCAGCACCCACTTTTTGTCGGCACGGCCATCGTTGTCACTATCTTGCAGGGCGTAGAGCTTGCCTTCTTTAAACGACCCCACATAAATAATCCCCGAATCAGACAGCGCCATTTGCCGCGCGTTTTTCACGTCATCGGCAAATAAGCTGATTTTAAAACCTTTTGGCACGCTAAGCCTGTCAACAACATCTGCTGTTGCAGTAGCGGTAAAAAGTATTAGAGTTGTGGCAAGTTTAAATACTGTTGATATTGGTGATTTGGGTGGCAAATTCATATTTACTCATCAGTCGGGGGTGGGATTGTTGTAATTCGTTTTTGATCATTTCACTGTTATTCGACACGCTAGACTCGCCACTAAGGCTAAATTGTTGCTGGTCAAAGCTTGAATAAATATCACCAATGTAGGTGATTTGCCCCGTTTTTACCGTGAAGCCTTCGCTTTCATCAAGGTCCATATAGTAATCACCTATCAGCACTTTATACCAATGATAACGGCCCGGTGGCAAGGCGACGACTTTAAGGTCTTGCGGTTTCGACATCACAAAACTGGCATCAACGGCTTCGCTTCCTTCTTTTTTAAAGTAAAACTCCAAATCCCCCACCAGCGAACTTTTCTTATCTTGCCATTGAATATGGAACTTAGTAACGACCAAACCTTGGTTATTTGCCAAGCTTTGCTCATCTGAAATATTAGTTGTGGTGGTTGCACAGCCACTAACGACTAAAACGAAAATCGCCAAGACTATGATTTTGATATACATTTTTGTGACCTTTAAAATTCTTTTCATTATCCATCAACTTTTTAAGCATCACGCAGTACTAAATACTAAAGAGAAAAACTTAAAACCTGCTTAAGGATCCCAAATAATGTTCAGAATATCAACCATAGTCCCTACAAGGTTGCGCACTTCCAAACTTTTCGCAGCCACGCTAATTGCTTTGTGCATTGGTTTTCAAAACCCGACTTTTGCTCACAACAACGACCGCGAATCGAAGTTAGAACGTCATGGGGTCACCGAACAGTTTATTTACGAGATGGCTCAATTAGGTTATCCAAGCATGCCAACCAAACGTTTGGTGGCATTCAAAATTCATGGCGTTACGCCGCAGTTCGTCAAACAACTGGCCGACATTGGCTATACCAACATCAAAGCCAAGCATTTGGTTGCATTTAAAATTCATGGTGTTACTGCCGGGTTTATCCAGCGTATGAAAGAACTGGGTTTCGACAACCTCAAAGCCCAGCGCCTAATTGCGTTTAAAATTCACGGCGTTAGCGAACGCTTTGTTAAGCAAATGCGCGAAACCGGCCTTGCCAGTCTCGACGCCAAACGATTAGTCGCATTCAAAATACACGGAGTAAGCGTTGATTTTGTTGAACAAATTCGCGCACAAGGTTTCGCCGACATTACCGCCAAAAGGTTAGTAGCCTTTAAAATTCACGATGTAAGCATTGATTTTATTAAAGACATTCGCGCAATGGGTTTCGCCGACATAACGCCCAAAAGACTAGCAGCCTTTAAAATTCACGACATCACCCCCAAATTCATCAACACAATGAAAGACTTAGGTTTTAACAAAACCTCAGCCAAAGATATGGTGGCCTTGAGTATTCACGATGTCGACAGGGCTTTTGTAGAGCAAATGAATGGCGCGGGTTTAACAGATATGACCGCTCGCCAAGCGGTGCGCTTAAAAATTCACGATGTAGACGCAGACTTTATCACCAAAGTTAAAGGTTACGGTTTGGTTGCCAACAACCCAGATACTATGGTGGTTTTTAAGCAATTTAAACTCAACGATGATTTTATCGCCACAGTAAAAGCACTCGATTTGGCGAACTATGACTTGTTTGAATTTTTAGACGAGCATTTGAGCTATAACACCAATTTTATGGATAACCGCCGAATCGCTATTTTTGAACAGGCTATTAGTGAGATACATGGGTTGTAAGGCTTTATTTGCGCGACAAAAAGAGTGTTACAACAGCCCGGTTTGACCTTATATGGAGGATGGGGCGAGGGACGAGCCGTAGGTTAGCGCTTGCGCGTAACCCATCGGTTATTCGTCGTTAACGTCCAGACCATCAATAAATAAACCATCGGCACCACAACAGCTTGGCTGTTAATGTCAAGTAACCTATGGGTTACGGCTCGTACCTCGCCTAACCCACCCTCCAGTATGAGGTCAATTTGGATTTTCGCGCCCAACCTCAATATATAGACATTCCCCCCACACACGTTTATCCTGTCTCCTGCTTGAAACCCTAGGAGAAATAGATGAACGTGCTTTACTTTTCAGCCGCGCCATTACTGGCCGTGCTTGCCCTTGTTGCTATCGTATTTGCGGTCAGTTTTGCCCTGAGCCGTCACGCTGGTTTGCAAACCCGATTGATGGGCAGCGGTTTGATGAGTCTAACAACCCTGTTTTGCATCGAAACCTTCACCGTTACCGATGGGTTAATTCCGCCACAAGATTATGTTCAAGGCCAAATTTCTGGTTCAAACGTACTCAACGATTGGGTGTCTAGCGCCGCTGTTAATATGGGCGACCTTTATATGGCCTGGGTTTTAGTGTTAGCTTGCGTTGTGTCGGCCTATTACGTTAAGCGGTCAGAATCGAGCCAAAAACCCACTTCGCGCGCCCACTTTTACGACCACTTTGGCCCATCGGCAGCAGTCGCCGTGGTATTCACCAGTGTCTTTTATATCTACTTTGTTATTCCCGGTTATTTTGATAGCAACATTGTATTGCTCGACAAAATTCTGTTTCGCGGCATCATTCCTTACATCACCGTTGGCCTGTTCTTTTGGGTGATTTTGAATATCGTACTATTGGCTCGTCAGGTTATTTTTCAGCGCCAGCAAGACCAACACATTCAAAACGGTTTTGAAAACGCCGCCCAAAACACCGATAAACAAGCCACTCTCGACAGTGCCAGCCATCGCTCATCGCTCAAATGCCGTATTGAAGAACTAGGCAAAATAACCGGCGACACTCCACTCGATTTAACTCAATACACCCAAATAGTTGACCAACAAGCCGAACTAGAACGCGAAGAAGTCACAGTTTCTATCCTCTATTTGCACACCGCAATGTGGGCAATTCCAGTGCTAGGTTTTTTAGGCACCGTATGGGGTATTGCCGAAGCAGTAGCCAATTTAACACCACTACTTAAAGGGCTTTCGGCGTCTGAACTAGGCGGTAGTCAATTAGCCGACTCGCTTTCAGGCTTAGGCGTGGCATTCGACACCACTTTGGTTGCCTTGTCGTTGAGTTTGCCCGCCATGGGATTGATATCGCTACTCGAAAAAGCCGCTTTTGAAGACATGCTAGTGCGCAACCGACTGATTTTGCGCCACGTTCGCGAGTTGTAAATGGCAAAAAACCGACCAGATCGAATCCCTAAAGAGCTGCCAGCTTTTCCAATGCTGCAAATGTTCGGTGGTCTTATTGGGGTGTTAGTCGTAATAGTGGTGCTTTCGGCCATTCGTGTGCAACTGGTGCGCGACGCTCAAATGAAACCCGAAAACATCGTGGGTATTCAAGATGTTGACCTATCCACCAAACCGCAAATTAAGCTATTTTTGTATCACGACTACGTGTTAATCAACGAAACCCAACAAAAAATTCCGGTCGGCGAGCTAATGAAACGCACAAACGCCATGACCCAATACCTGCGCCCGCACCTCAACGCTATTAACAACAATTCAAAAGACCTGTTTTTGTTGTTATACCCCGAGTCGAATCGCACCATGTTCGCCATGCGCCAGCTCTTTGCCCGTGTTAAAGCTCGGCGTTTTAACTTGCTGATGCTCAACCAAGAACTGATTCAACAACTGCTCGACGCGGACCTACAACCATGAAGCTGAACAAACCCTCATACGGCGTTTTTATGGTGGATGTATTTGCCTCAAGCGTGGGTATTTTCATTCTAATCAGCCTGTTGTATATCATCGAATCGGCCAAGGCGACTTCTAACGAAGCGATGGTTGAGCGCTTTGAAACGCTAGTCAAACGCGATTTAGTGCCGGTTGACCGCTACAGTATGCCAGCGGGCAACGACCCATTACACGACTGGGGCGTTCGAGCACGTCACGCTCGCGAGAAACAAGAAGCGTTGATTTTACTGCTGCGCGACAAAGTGCTGCTGTATCACACCAATCAAATGCTTGATTCGAAAGAGATTGTCGACAGCGACATCATTCGTCAGTACTACGACAAGTACAATAAAAATCGGCGGCTGTTTATCGAAATTCATTACCATGATGCCTATCACCTGCTCAAAGCAAAAATTAATGAGGCACTGCCGCCAAACACCCATCAATGGATTCACTGGGCCTACAATGCCGGCAACCTAAACAACCCCAACCCGGTTAATGCTGGCGCTGCACGGCCCAATATCGACTTGTCGAAAGGCGACCCAAATGCGCCAGTTAGCGACAACGAAAACGGCACGCCCTCTTCTACTGGTCGCCCCAATGGCACCCAAGGTAACGCCACACAAGGCACAGGCACAGAAAACGACGGGCAAAATAACGATGGACTAGGCTCAGCCAATGGCTCAAATACCGGCCAAACAAACGACAGTGCAGCTTCAGGCGATCAAGCAAATAATGGTGGCGAAGGCCAAAGCAGCGCTGGCAATACTCAAGGGCAAGCCGAGGGTGAAGGCGAAGGAGAAGGCAACGCCGAAGGTCAAAACATACCGCAAGAGGTGAAACAAGAAGTGGCAAAAATGCTAAACCAAGCACGTAATGCCGAACAATTCGCTCAGCAATTTTTACCACCTCAAGCGCCCAATACACCCGAATCAGACACCACAAGCTCGCGTAAAAATAGCCAACAACAAAACCCGTCTGAACAATCAAGCAATTCAAGTAATAGCGGTAACAACAACGGCAGCCCCTCGGGAGATAAAAGTGGCGATAGCGACAGTAATAAAAAACGCGGCCAAGCCAACCAAGCTGACGAACCTGCAACACCACAGCAACCGCCCACGCCAGAACAGGCGGCAAATCACATCAGAAAGAACGTGTTTTTGGCAGTGCCTTTGTACTCACCCATCTACCGTTTTGATTTAGACATTCGGGTGCCAGGGTTCTCGCAGCAACGCTTTAACTTAAATTCGGTGGGGTTAAAACTGCATCAATCGCCAGATAAAAATAGTAGTGATCAATTGCTAAAACTCGACCATGGCGACACCATAATGCCACTGAACAATCAGCTAAACCGTGGCCAGCAACACAAACCGGCAGGTTGGATGCAGGTTAAAGTAACCAGCGTGTCTGGCGAAAAACGCACAGGGTGGTTATATGGTCATGTTGCCGACGAGGTGTTTATGCTGCCGCTTTATCAAAATACTGTGCAATCGTTCTCTACCGACGATTACTGGTTTGAACGAAACGGCGATTCGTTACAATCTTTTGATGTTATCCCGGTTAAAAAAGGCAATCCATGAACCCATTGAAGTCGCCCAAAGCCCTAAGTCTGGTGTTTTTAACCTTATTGTTACTGGTTGCCATCATCCGCCATTTTGCTTTTACCGCCAGCGGCATGACCCATTTTGACACTGCTAACGTAATGCTTGGCGGTGAGTCGGCCGCGGTTTTACAAACCCTCAGAGAGCAAAAAACCATAGACATTACTGATGTAGATTCACTAATGCCTAAAAGCCAAACCTTCACCCCAAAAAAACAGCTTTTCATTAGCCGCCACGAAGTCACTAACAATCAATATCGGCGCTTTTTGAATCAAACCATGATGATGCCTGATAGCATCAAAAACTACGCCCATCCTAGCATCGAACCTAACCACAACTTTCGCCCCAAATCGATGAATGACGTGAAATACAGCGATTATCGTCAACCAATCATTAACGTTAGCTGGCACGACGCCAATGCCTTTTGCAATTTTATTAATATGCGTTTGCCTACCGCCAATGAGTTTGAAGCGGTATTTCAACTTGAGTCGAAAATGCGCGACCCAAACGAATATGATTACCCCGAATTGCCCGACCCTAAAAACAACAGCATAGAAATGGCTCGTGACGTAGTGCCTGCTGTGGTTGGCAAATATCAAAGCGCCCGAGGCGTTTTTCATGATGTAATAGGCAACGTAATGGAGTGGGTGCAACCACTGGCCGGGCGCCATTTATTAATGGGTTATTCGTACAAACAATATGGCCAAGCCAATGATTTAAAGGCTTTTCATCCGTTCAAACGTTTTTACAGCGGCCCAAACACTATCGGCAACGACTTTGGTTTTCGTTGTGTTTACGAAATAACAGATCCGGCGTTTTTGTTACACCCTGCAATGCCTGCCACTCTAAACAGAGGCGGCGTTGAATGTTGGCAAACCCGTGCTCACCTTGGTGCAAAACAGTTTGATTTGCTCAATCAAGACAACAAAATGCACGCCGGTGGCGGCCTGATATTTCCAGATGAACTGTGTGAGTTGCCACAAAAAGCCTATCAACTAGGGCCCGAGAAATCGCAAACTAGCACTGAATTGCTTCGCGAAAATGCCATGGGATTCACTCAATATTTACTTGGCAAACCACCCGAAACTCAAACAGTTAAAGGTTTTTGGCTTGATAATAATGAGGTGTCTATTGCCCAGTACCAAGCGTTTTTGACCTCAGGCAGTGATTTACACAACCATCCAGAACAACCCCAAACCCATGACCGCCAACCGCTAGGCTGGAACGAGCAATTACAACAGCCACAAACAATGAATCCAGTCACTGGGGTCAGTTGGTGGGATGCATTCGCCTATTGCAGCGTGAACAACAAGCGCTTACCGTTTACTAGCGAATGGGAAAGAGCCGCCAAAAGCCACGATGGCCGGATGTACTCGTGGGGTAATGAGCTAGGTAATAATACTGAAATTGATAAGACCCCTGAAAATATCTCGGGCCTGACCAAAGGTGTCAGCGAATGGACATCGACCTTTGTGGTCGGCACCGACACCGCCATTGTTAAGGGTGGCAGCGAGTTGTTTGACTGGAAGATATTTGGCCGAGCTTATGTTGAATTGAAGGTGTCGCGCAGCACCAAATCGCCTTCAATTGGGTTTAGATGTGCGCGGGGTAGTTGATACGCTCCCAACCTTAAGATTAAGAGCCTTAACACGGAGGCACACAGACGCGGAGGTTCACGGAGAAAAGATAAAAGACGAAAAAGGCCGACAAAATCAATTGCTTTGACCCCCTTGCTAGCCTCCGTACCACTAGCCAGCAACGAAGCCTCACCCGTCTACAAATCAACCCCGAAACAACAACTTACTTAACCAAAGTCACCGAGTAATCACCACTGCCACTGTAAGAACTCACCTTAATTTGATAATAACCACTGGTCGCAACATAGCTAATTTGCTCATTGGATGTCGACGAGGTTGATTTAGCCACTTCCTTCCATTGGCCATCCCATTTCATCAATTGCAAATCAAAGTCAGTGCCTTGTGGACCAGTCAAATCAACTTTAATGGTGCCGCCGTCATATTGAAACCATTTATCGTTGGGGTGAATGTCTGCATCATCTTTGCCCGTTAGCGTGCCTTGATAAGTTTCACCATCGCCAGTGCCATTTGCTGTAACAGTTGCCGTCAAGGTAACATCTGAGTACGCTGAATAACCAAAGGCTTGTAAGTAGTAATCGCCACTTTTCACCTGATTCAATACGCAACTTTCATTGCTACTTGAACTTGTCGACTTACATTCAAAACTTTCTGTAGACGGTTTGCTGCCAAACTTGCCGTACAAGTCTAGGTCGCCATTGTTGCCTGCGCTGGTAAAGGTTAATGATGCTGAATCTTGCGGCACAGTTATCTTGTAAAACTGGCTAGATTTGTTGCCACCAGCAATGTTCACCGCTTGTCCGTCAACCAACTCAGTTACAGACGGTTCAACCACATCGTCATTCAAGGCATAAGCCAACAGGTTTGGATCGTTAGCTTTCAAACCCGACAGTTTATTAGGCGTAGCTTTGCTTAACAGTTTTTGCTCAACCTCGGCAGGCGTCATGTTTGGGTTTTCGGCCAAGTAAAGTGCCACAATGCCCGCAACATGAGGTGTTGCCATCGACGTGCCACTGATGCTTCTGGTAGCCGAATTCGATGTATGCCAAGCCGATGTAACGCTAGATCCCGGGGCAAAGATATCAACGCAACTGCCGTAATTTGAAAAGCCCGAACGCTTGTCTTCGCGGGTAGTTGAACCAACGGTAATAGCCAAAGGTTCGCGCGACGGCGAACGATTACAAGCATTGTCGTTGTCGTTACCAGCTGCAACCACAACCGTTACGCCATTAGCAACCGCTTGTCGCACTGCCGCATCCATTGCCGGGTCAATTTTCTCTACCGACAAACTTAAGTTAGCAACCGCTGGCAATGTCGCATTGGCAGCAACCCAGTCCATTGCTGTCACTACTTGGTCTTCTGTCGCCGGTTCGCCCGCGCAGCCGTACACTTTCACCGAATGCAAAATCGCCTGTTTGGCTATGCCGTAAGTGCTGCCGCCTATGGTGCCAGCAACGTGGGAGCCATGCCCTTGGCAATCGGTTGTATCGGCGTTGTCGTGATAGAAATTCCACTGGCTTTTTACCCGCCCACCAAACTCGTTATGCTCGGCGTTTATACCGGTGTCCATTACGTAAACGTTAACGCCCTGCCCTTCATAATCGTAATGATAATTAGAGTTTAGCGGCAACGAACGTTGATCAGAACGGTCAATTCCCCAAGTTGCACCACCTTGGTCGGCAACCAATTGCTTAGGCTCGGTCGGTAATTCTGGCAAATAGTATTGGCTGATTAACTGCACCAATTTAACATCAGCATGTGCTCTAAGTTTTTTGATGGTTGTTTTATTGGCTGAGGCGATAAAACCCGGCAAAGCCAAGAATGATTTTTCGACTTTTAACCCGGCCAATTTGCCTATTTGTTTCGCACGATGTTGTATCCGGCTTTTGCGGTCCATCGACACATCGCTAAATCGCTGCATACTATTTTCTTTGAGTAACACGATATAACGAGATTTGTCAGTTTGTTTGTCGAGTGCACCGTGAAAAGGTGCCAGACCTGTGCTGTCGGTTTTATTAATAGCGTTAGTTTGGCCATTTGCGCCAAAGCACAAACCCAGTGCTAGCGCTGTAAACCATGCGGTTTTATGCAATTTCATACGTTTCTCTTTTTTGTTATTTTGAGTGGTTGTTAAAAGCGCTTTAAATAGATGTTTTTGTGCGCAGCGTAATATTCCATTTGGAACAGGTGAAAGGAAGGGCACAACACCTTGGTTTTTATATCATTTTGTTATGGGTTATATTTTCGTTTAGGGGTTTTGGTCGTGAGGTTAAAACAGAAAAAGCGTGTGTAAATTGCGTAAACTCCTTGGTTTAATTGGCTTTTGGTGACCTTTCGAAGTGTAAAATCGACTTTCAACAGTTTCGATTAATTGATGGATTTTGATGCTATAAATTGATGCTTTTAGTGACGTTTTGATACTTTCATCATTCCGCATTGTAGGGTGCCCGTGCGTAGCACGGTCCG
This sequence comes from uncultured Alteromonadaceae bacterium, assembly GCA_938085045.1. Classification (GTDB taxonomy): domain Bacteria; phylum Pseudomonadota; class Gammaproteobacteria; order Enterobacterales; family Alteromonadaceae; genus JABSOG01. The sequence continues at coordinate 6,252 of CALKGI010000100.1, read as the reverse complement.
AGGTTACGAGGAGCCTTGCGCACCATTGGACAGCTATCATTGACCCACCAAAAATGTGGTTGGACGATGGCGAATGTCTCCACGGTGCGCAAGGCTGCTCGTACCTCGCATTTCGCTGCGCGAAAGCACCCTACATAAATATCTAAAAGCCGGTGATTATTGCCCTGTTATAACTTCTCTATTGTACAGCCTAGGTCAAACCCAATCCTTCACGGATTAACGCTCGTTCTTCTTTTTGTAATACCAACAACTGACTTTCGTCGTTATCGTTGTCTAGATAGTTTTTTATGGCGGTTAATATATATAAGCTATGTTGTAGTTGTGGGGATTCTTGCAATAGTGGTTTTAGGTTATCAAACCATTGTGTGAAGAGTTCTGGTTTTTCCTTCACGATTAAAGCGCCTGCATGGGTAACGCCGGTTATGAACTGATCTTGTAAGTTTTCGACAGACAGTTTTTGCCATAGTAATGTGCTATTGGTATGTTGTTCTTCACTAGAACAGCTAGCAAAACCATACAGGATATTTGTAATTGATTTAGCTAGTATCTGTAAGCCTTTTTCGTGCATACAGTGGGCCAGTAGTGACTTAAAACTGATATCTTTCCCGTCAGAAGCAGCCCAAACGGTTATTGCGCCCAACGCTAGCGGTTCAAATAATTGATAGTTATTAGCTAGATTTTCTAATTCGCACAGTCGTTTCTCTCTACATATTTTATCGTCTGTGAATAGCGCCATATAACTAACAAGCGTGTGGGCATAAGAGCCCCATAAATCTTGAGTGTTATATTTCTCAGCTAATGAGCGGATAAGGTCAATGTCGGCATCTCCTTGATTCTCCGAGTTTAATATCTTATAACTTAGATTTTTTACATGCAGCAGGTTTGCCAGCCCAACAGCAAATTCCTCATCATTTAATTCAGGTTCCAATTGTACAAGCCTGCCAACTAAAGTGACGGAGATTACCCCATTTTTTTCAAAAGCAGCGTTGCTAAAGAATATCACGGAACTTATTTGGACCACGGCCCTCCAGACAGCGGCAACTTGTATTGACTCAGCAATCTCAAAAAAATCCTGATAAATCAAAAGGGCAAAGTCGTATCGATTGTGCTCTATATTGAATTGAATCGATTTACAGAATGAAGCACCAAAATCCTGATACCAGTTTTCTGTTCTATATATCTTTTCTACTTTTGATTCTAAATGCTTGATAACTTCAGCTATTTGACGATATCTATCCATAGTCATTTGGTCATGACAATTACATAAAAATACCAAGTTAATATAGAGCGCTGCACTATCGATTATTGAATAGGCATGATGTGCGAGCAAATAATCCAACTTATTTAAGAACGCTTCAAATAGTTCTATGTTATCTGTATGTCTAACATCTTCGCATAATATCACTAAGTGATTTTTCAACGCCTCAAGAAACTCCTCTGGCTGTGCCTTTTCAACCGCCTCCGGACTTTCCCCAAGCTCTGCCAAATCCTCAACAATTAATCCTAAATTCGCACTGTCACCCTGCGCCAAAGATGTCACATAATCAGTAAAACAAGATTTCAGCTGAGGATAAAAATCCTGCTCTCGGTTAAGCTCAATCGCCTCCATCACAAACTCTTTGCCCAGCCAGACTTTACCAAAAACCCGGCACTGTCCATCATCAGCAAACTTATGTAATTCTTTACTCGAAAACCAATGACGCAAAAAGTTAATCAGTAACCGCACCGGCGTTGCACGGGCTTCTTTTACCTCAAGCACCAATCGCATCAACGGTTCGGCAATTTCGTAATACGATGCCCGGCCTACGGCTGTGGACGTGACATACCCACCATCGCGCAGTTTTTTTAGTTGGGCAGACGCAGCCTGATGTTTTAAGTGGGTATATTTTGCAATGTCGGTGACTTGGGTTGCACCTTGTTGGCGACATAAAAAGTGCACTAGCTTACGCTGTTGCGGTGGTATTTGTAGCATTTTGGCTTGGTAATACGGGGTTAATTCATCGAGCATTTGCAGTACAGCATCGGTGAATTGGTCGAGCGAGTCGGCTTGTATCAACTGCGAAAAGGTGACGTAAATTCTAGGGTTACCATTGGCTAAATGATGCAATGCCCGCACTCTTACCCTGCCTTTGGCGCTTTTTAACATGGTAACTAGGTCGGGTTTTTTATCAAATTCTGCGATGTTAATTAATAGCTCAACCGCTTCGTCTATCGACAGTGGTTGTAAATGCTGTATATCAAAAAAGCCGTAAAAGGGGCTTGTTCTAATGGTTACGCCCGTGAACAGGCTTTGGGCGGCGGCAACTATAGTGACTTTGGCGCTGTTTTGTATAAAAGCTCTGAATTGATGCTGGCCATCTTTGCCAAGGCCATCGAATATTAAGTCCATGTTTTCACTGATTAATAACAAAGTTTTGTCACCAACCAATTGCAACAATAATTGCTCGGCGTGCTGTATTGCATCCTCTTCTTCTAGCTCATATAGTCGATTCATTTGCTCAGCATGGTCAGCAAGGTGACTGTCTGAATCGAGCGAGTTGAGTATATGAATCAACAAATCAAGATAACCAGCAATGCCCCATTCTTCTTCTCGTAACCAAGCTGTTAGTGTGTTACCGGCCAATTGTGAGTCAGCTTCAAGGCGATGAAAAAACATCGACAGTAAATGGGTTTTGCCTATGCCCCTAGGGCCAATAAACAGTGAGAAATGTTTGTTAGCGGTGGTCACGCTCTGTTGATGAGCTTCGAGCAGTGATTGTAATAACGGCTCACGTTTGACAAAAATAGCCTCAAGTGTGGTCGAATCAAGCAAACTTGGCGTGTACAAGGGTAATCTGGTTTTCATTTGCATTGTTCAGCTCTTTAATCGCGGTAGAAACACCACCACTTTTTGATCAGTGGGTAGCGAAATTGATAGGCAGCGGTGTCGATATTTTGCACCAGATAATGGTCATCAATCAGATGACGCAGCATTTGCTTTTGGTAGTTTTTGTCTTGCAGATTTGCATCGTTTGCAGCATCGGGTTCGGCTTGCAATGCTTGATGTATTTGCTTGCGACTGATAGACGATTCACTATAAGCCACGGCGTCTAACACTAACGCATATTTTTGCCATTGCTCAGGGTAGTAGTCTTCCAAGCGCGTGTAATAGTGTTCAAGCTGCCAATTATTATCAACCCCGGCAATGGCAGCTTTTACAATGTGCTCGGGTGTGCCGCTGCCGTTGCGTAGACTCTTAATTAAGTGATGAATGAAATAAGGCACATTATCGACCATGGCACATAACCCAGCGATATCCTGTTCATTAACTCTATTGGTAAGCCCTTCGCCGTCAATTAATGCGTTGGCCAAATCTACTGCATCATCTTTTGCCAATGCATCTAGGCTAAGTACCTGCATATCATTAACCGGTTCGTTACTATATCCTGCGATTCTTATTGTGCTAATCACTTGGTGCAAACCAATAGAGCCGGTAAACAGCATACGTAAATTGGCATTGCTTTGGCGGCAATGACGCAAGGTGTCAAGCAAGTCGCCTGCGGCTTGGTGCCCCTCGTTTTTTATGATTTTTTGTAACATCCACGGAAACTCATCCCACATCAACAACACTTGTTGCTCTTGGTGTTGATGAACACTATTGAGTAACTCGGCCAATACATCGTGCCAATCTGCCTGTTTGGCTTGAGGGATCTCAACACCAGCGACTTTGCCACCTGCTGCTAGGTTCTGAATTTTTTCTAACCAGCTTTTACCTTGCTCGGTTTTACTTAAAAACGGTGTGAGTTGGTCGCGTATGACCATGACAAATCTAGCAACGCTGGTAATCGATTCTACATTTTTTAACAATGGCAACCATGTGGGTTGTGTCTCTTTAACGATTTTGTTCAAAATCGACGACTTGCCAATTCGGCGTTCAGCCAGCAAGAGCACACTTTGCTGCGCCAATACTTGCCATAACTCGGCGATAAACTCATCTCTGCCTATGACGTTTTCGGGGGCAATAAACCCACCGGGGTTGGCTTTCATTTTCATAGCTAATACACAATAGATTTGTTGTACAATGAATTCATTGTACAACAAATCTATTGTATATCAAATCTGTTGTATAATGCGGTTGAATTGCTTAAACAACATTAAGCCCGGTAACCGTGCTTTAGCTTTGCTTCAAAAGCGATTAGATTAGAGTTAAATGCTGATACTGAGGGTTGTATTATTTGGCGTTTAAAAGATAGGTTGGATGTAATGAAAGATGATCGATGAGAAATTACTGCTTGTCCAATTAAAGGCCATCGAAACTTTTATTAAACAAGCTAAGTTGATCCATAGCCAATCCAGTATGGCCTTATGGACAGCCAATAGATAGAAATGGCTGATATTAGCTTGAAAACAAGCAAGACTGAGGCCTTAATGCCAGTCACTTGAGAATGAAAATTGGGTAGGAGCGTCCGTCCCGGCGCGAATTTGGTTGAACAGGAGTGCCTGCCAAACCAAACGTTGTTTTGAAATGGCTTCGCCATTTATCGCAGCGAGACGCACCCTCCTACCGTGTAAAATCCAATCATTTGCTTAAGTGGCCGGCATTAAGACTGATGCCTCGCCTACAGCATTGAACAAAACCTCGTTTATTTATTCAACAACCACTTCTATCAAATTATCACCAAGATCACGGTCTATCGTCATCAGCTGTGGATCAATCAGCACAAATTCAGGCTCCTCGGTCACAATCACCTCAAACGTTGTTTGGTTTTCATCAAACTCATGAGGTTGTAAATGTAAAACCTGTTGTTCTGTCGCCAACGATGGGTGCGCGGCATAAACACCAATGGTTATCGGCCGCCCCGCAGGCTCTACGGTAAAATCACCCGGTGATGAATAACGGCGCTTTTTGGTCGTCACGGTTAAGGTTACTTTGTATTGCCCGTCTGGCATTTTCACCACGTTTGCCTTGTTTATGGCGTTATTGAATACCACTACCGAAGTAAGCCAATCATCGATTTGACCATGGTATTTAGCTGGAGCCATTTGTTTAATATGACGTACTAAATCTAACGAAGTCGCAGGCTGTTTGACGTTACCGGCTTTTTCGGCCAATAAGTTTGCCAGAGCCTTATTTAGCTGTGTTTCTCCCATCAGCTCAGCTAACGATAAAAACACAACCGCGCCTTTTTTATAACGCAAATAACGCTGATTGATTAGCTTGTGTAGCGGCACTTCGCCGTGAATATCACCACTGCGACCATTTAAATAATCGCCCATGGCTATGCGTTTAAAGCGTTGAGTAAATTCAGCCCCGTACATTTTTTTCATCACCATTAGTGATGCGTATTCGGCGAGGCTTTCAATGACTAGGTTTTCGCCTTCTACCTGTGCACCGCTCAATTGCATGCCAAACCATTGGTGCGCAACTTCGTGTGCAGTCACTTGCGAGAGCATATCGAGCGTGGCGGGGTTGCTGAAGTCTCCCAAAAATGCGGCATTTTCAGAGAACGAAATCATACCGGGATAGGCTCTGGCAAATCCTCGGTAAGGTATTTCGGCAATGTTCAATTGTTTAAACGAATAAGGCGAAAAGTGTTTTTCGAAATAAGCCAACGAAGCCTTGGCACTATTGGCCAAACGCTCTACGTTATAAGCGTGTTTTGGGTGATGTAATATGGTGATAGCGCGCTGTTTGTATTGCTCTTCATAACGCTCGTATTTAGCCGACACATAACCCAAAAAGTTGGGCATTGGCGCGTTTGAGCGATAATGAAAATACGCCCGACCATTTTCTTGCCATTGCTTAACAAGTTCTCCCGGCGTCAGCACCGTTTGCCCGGCCTCGGTAGAAACAATGGTTTCGTAATTAACCAGTTCGACACTGTGAGTAGACACTTCATTTTCGTTGTTAAGGTCGCTTAGTTTGGCTATTTGGCTACGCTGGCCCAACCCTCTTTTTTGCCGCTCAATGATGTTCGATATTTCATTGCCCGCGTTGTAACCCACTAACGGCAAAGTATCGCCATGGTGCAAAAAGCTGCCATTTTCAACAACGGCTACCGCTAGGTCATCTTCACGAGTTCTAAAACCCTCATTAGTTATCGACAATTCAAATGCGACTTTGATTTTTACGCCCGCATTCAACGGGGTATTCAATGTGAATAACTGGGTACCTAGGTAATCATTGGCATCAACTGATTTAACCCCATCAATTGAATAACTCGCGTTAATTCGGGTGCTAGGAATACTCAACAGTACCTTGTCTATCGGCTG
>CALKGI010000099.1 GCA_938085045.1 uncultured Alteromonadaceae bacterium | reverse complement strand
ATCGGTGCCCTGTAATTCCCGGCTATTTTGCCCGCAAGCAGTGCCTGTCATCATCTGGACAATATCAAGCAAATCGGGCATTGCTGAATATGCCGCCAGTTGTTCAATAACATCGCCGCTGCTTAAAATCGCCACTGCTTTGGCGGTATCAAGACAATAATGAAGCCGCTCTTGTGGCTGCTGTGGGTCTGCTGGCATGTAAGCACAACCAGCACGCATTACGGCCAAAATGGCAACAATCATCTCGTAACTGCGGTAACAACAAACACCAATCACCGAGCCTTGTGGATAACGACTAATGAGTTGCGCCGCAAGGTTGTCGACCGCATGATTTAGCTGTTTATAGCTGTATTGTTGCTGGTCACACTGAATGGCGATGGCATCACTTCGCAGATTTGCAATGGTGTTTACAACCGGTGTTTCATCAATGTTATTGAGCACCATATCGTCAGAGGCAATCGCGGCATTGCTTTTATTAAAACCATTGGCTGGTTGGCTCAGGGCTATTTGTTCAAGGGTTTGTTTAGCACACAAGTCTTGCGCCACTTGCGTTAAATATTGTGCAAAGCGTTTAATGCTGGCTTGCTCAAATAAAGCGGTATTGTATTCAAAACGCAATTGCAAAGTGTCGTCACAATCGGCCACCAGCAAAGATAAATCAAGCTGGGCACCAGTGCTGGGTAAATGCACGGCGCTAAAATCTGGGTAAGCAGTAATTGGTGTGCTTTTGTTTTGGTGATGTATCGCATTTAGCCCAAGTGGGGTTTGCGGATAATAGTTAAATAAGGTCTGAAATACCGGCGGCACTGCTGGGTTAACCACATCAGCTTTGTGGCTAAGCAGTGCATCAATAGCACCACTTTGATAACGCACCACATTGAGCATTTGCTGATGGGTCGCTTTAATCAATTCGCTAACTTGTGTGCTGCGCGACAGGCTAACGCTAAACGGCGCGCTCTGCACAAAATAACCGATGGTATGGCGATAGTCGCCACTAGGGCGGCCTGCGTTAAGCACACCAATGGCAAAATCAAATTGGTAACTGAGTTTTGATAAAAACACCTGATAAGCCGATAACAACACGGTGTTTAACGTTACGCCCTGATTTTTCGCCAAGGTTCTAAGGTTGGCTGTGGTTTGCTCATTAAAAGCAAACTCTTGTGAGTCGCCCGCAAACTGCTGTACATCTGGGCGGGTTCGGTCAAGCGGCAATTGTAGCAATGGAATGTCGCGGGCCAGAATGTCTTGCCAGTAATCACTGGCTTTTTGTCCGGCATCGGTGTTTGGGTATTGCTGTTGCCAGTTAACAAAATCACGGTAGCTATTGCCTGCTGGAGCTTTAAGCGCGGTAAGCCCTTGGGTGTAACCGGTGAGAAACTGCTCAATGAATGTCTGCACCGAGAGCATGTCGACAATAATATGATGGAAATTAAATAACAGGCAATGGGTGTCTTTGCCCTCAGCAGATTTGCCTGTAAACAAGTCAACTCTTACGGCGCTGTGACCGTGATTTGGTTGATGATGGCTCAAATCAAATGGCAAACGACTAATATCGGTTAATTGGCGGGTAGCATCGGGTAGTTGGGTATGCTGATGAATGACCAATGGCGTATCAAAGCACTGGTTTTGCAACCCTTGTTGTATATCAAACTCGGTGGCTAATACCGGGTTGATATCAATCAGTTTTTCGATAACTTGACGGACACGTTCTAAGTCAAAATCGCCATTGCTAGCGTCATCAAAACTCAAACAAACCGGCACATTATAGGCCGATGCATGCGGGTCTTTTTGATGTAACAATAACAATTGCTGCTGATTATGACTTAATGCAAACGGTCCGTCTTCAGGCTTTTTTGCTGATGTTGCCTGAGTTGAACCCTCAGCCGATTGAGGTTTAACACCACCTTCGCGAATGGTAATGATAAGCCTAGCAACATCCAATACATGAGAACAATCAAGGAGTTGGTCGAGTGCGACTTCAACACCGCAAATCATTTTTAACGATTCGGCGACTTGAGCAATCGCCAGAGAATCTAACCCCAGCGCGGTAATGGGTATGTCGAGCGCAATATCATGGGGCATCATTTTTGCGGGTGCGGCAAGCACCATTCGAACCATGCCGCACAAGTCGGTTTCGGCCTGAGTCATGGCAACAGGCTGGGCTTGAACAGGTTTTGCTGGCTGGGCAGATTGCCCGTCAAAATCGTTACTGCGGGCGAAAATTCTCAACCCATCATCTTGTTGATAAAATTGTTGTGCTTTGGTGCGCTGAATTTTGCCACTAGACGTTTTGGGTAACGTTGCCGGTTTGATGATCACCAATTCGTGCAATTGCAAACCAAACTGCTCACTAATTGCCTGTTTCGCTGCTTGGCAAATCGCTTGTGGGTCAATTTTTTTCACCGAGGTGCGTTCGACTTCTTGCACCATCACCAATTGTTCTTGTCCATGTTCATCTGTGAACGTAAAGGCTGCCCCGCCATTGTCTTTAAGCCCTGCGTGTACTTTTTGCACGGCTTCTTCAATGGCTTGAGGGTAATAGTTAGCCCCGCGAATAATAATAATTTCTTTGATTCGGCCACTAATAAACAAATTATCATTGAGCATAAAACCATAGTCGCCTGTGCACATAAATTGACGACCCTGATGTTCGTCAGCGCCTTCTATGGTTGCCTGAAACGACTCGATGGTTTTTTGCTCATGCTGCCAATAACCGGCGGCACAACTGGGGCTAGAGACCCAAATTTCACCAATCTGTCCGGGCTGGCATAATTGTTTGGTTTGCGGGTCGACTATCTCGACCGAATTCATCGAACAAGGCACACCTGAACTGACCAATTTGCGGCTATTTGCGGTGCTACTGTCGACCAATGATACTTTGCGCTGTTGTTCATAAACATCTGCGTCAACGTCAATAAACACCGGCCCTTCCCCTTTGATTGCACTGGCGACATACAAAGTGGCTTCGGCCAGACCGTATCCGGGGTGCACTGCATTAGGGTTAAAACCGCAAGCGGCAAATTTTTCGGCAAACGCCGTCAAGGTATTGGGGCGAATGGGTTCGGCACCATTGAGTGACATTAACCAGCAGGACAGGTCAAGCCGTTCTAAATCTTCGGGTTTGGCCCTTGCAGTCACTAAATCAAATGCAAAGTTGGGGGCAAATGTAGACGTACCGCGGTGTTCATCTATCGCATTTAACCAGCGCATGGGTCGTTGTAAAAAGGCTGCGGGGCTCATGGTAACGGCTTTGGCGCCCACACAAATGGCTTCGAGTACCACGCCAATTAATCCCATGTCGTGAAACATCGGCAACCAAGACACTATGACGTCTTTGTCATCGTGGTTAAAGTCCATCTGCATGGCTGCAATGTTATGAATAAGATTGCCGTGAGAAACCATCACGCCTTTGGGCGCAGAGGTAGAGCCAGAGGTATATTGAAAAAAGGCTAAGTCGTTCAAACCTAAACCGGCAATTGGTAGCTCGGCAACGGTTTTTACGTTTTCAGGTTGGCAATGATCAACCGCCACTTTGTTAATTTTTGACAAGGTTGTGAGCTGCGCAAATTTATCATCGACCAGTTCAAGGTAGTCTTTTAAACCTAGGATAAATTCGGCCTGACAATCGCTAGCAATCAGGTCTAGTCGTTCAAGATAGGCCATGCGGTTTTGCGGCGGATAAACCGGCACTGCAATCACCCCGGCATACAAGCAGGCGTAAAATGCGGTGATAAACTCCAGCCCATTGTGAAAAGCCAGCAAGGCTCTGGGGCGCTCGTTATCACTGGGGTTGTTAGCACTGGGGATACGGTGATAAGCCACCAAAGAAGTCGCCAATTGGCGGGCGTTATTATCAAGCTGACGGTAGGTCAGTCGGCCCGACACATTGTCACCATCAGATAAAAACAGCAATACTTCTTTGTCTGGATCATGGACCAAATGGTATTGGACAATATCAACCATATTGTCAAAACTAACAGACCGACCAGATAGCCTGAGTGAATAATTATTATTAGTCATACAAATCAAACCTTTTATTAACAGGTTAACACTATTCCATTAACCTTAACTACTAGTTTGCGGGAATGAAAAATTGACGTATCCCCAATTCAACATGGTAAACAGTATAGTCACAAAGTAACAGTCTAATTTAGAGAAATAGGCCCTCTGGGGAACTACCGCTCAGACATTAATCAAACAGGTCAATTTAGCATCTGACAGCAGCCCTAAAACAGGCCGATTTACCGATGTCAGATAGATGAAAAAGTCATAAGAAACATTTGTTAACTGGTCAGATAAGTTAGTAGAAACAATTACTTGCTTCATTGAGGTGGGTTTTTATCGTTGTTCGGCCCTTGCCATGAACCGAATATTACTCAGTGGAGAAAAATCAAGCGGCAGGTTATGCATAAAACAGCAAAAAGTATGAGAAAAAGTGGGTAAAAGGCGTCATATTTGACCAATATTTATCACCTAAAACTTCGCGCTTTGACGCTCAAATACCCGCAGTTTTCAATGATTTTCTTAACCAAAGCAGTATCGGCAGCGATACAACATACATAGTGATACCATAAACCGCTGAAGGGACAGTTGTGGGTGGTAAAGTGACTGAACCGGCAACATTAGCAGCAATCAACACGCCGACCGCAACGCCCAGTGTGCCGTTTTGAATACCCGTTTCGATGGCAATTGTAAAACCATCTTTTTTATCTAGCTTGGCCAATTTCGAAGTTAACAAACCAATGGCCAACAACGCGAGGTTCAGCACAACAAGTGCCGGCCCAAGCTTTGGCAGGTTACTTAAGACCATCTCCCAGTTTTTAGCCAGTGCTGCGAACATAATGAACACAAACAAACTCATCGAAACCTTTGAACAAGCGGGTGCAATTTTTTCGACTCTAGCTGGCGACAGCTTAGTAAACACCATACCCAATATTACCGGCAGGCCGGTGATCAAAAACATCTGAACGCCCAGCTTAGTAATATCAATCTCGGGCGCATCTGCACCCATAAAATGCCGTACAGTGATTGAAATCATAATGGGCACGGTAATAATCGACAATAAACTTGTCACCGCAGTCATTGATATAGATAGCGGCACATTACCCTGCACCATTCGCGTTAGCACATTGGTCGTTACTCCGCCGGGGCTAAAGGCTAAAATCATCATTCCCACGGCCAATTCTTTACCGAATTCAAAAATAGAGATTAAGGCAAAAACAACGATTGGCAGCAATATCAGCTGATTGGTCAGCCCCATGAAAAATGCCTTGGGGAATTTCAGCACCTGGGTAAAATCTTTGCTGTTAAGGCCTAGCCCCAAAGAGAACATGATAAAGGCCAAAATGAGGGGTAAAAGTAGGGTTACTATCATAATTTAAACACTTATTATTGTTTGGGTTGATTGTCTACAAGTAAGTTGAAACCAGTATATTCAGTAAACGATTTTCAATTTTAAAATGATGTTGGCTATTGGCATCAATATCGATGGTAATAGTAAAGGTCACTTCAGTGGTGTTATGTGCATATGCTGGTAAATCCATTTCAAGTAATGTGTGTATGTCTCCAGCCACATCGGTTGATTGAAACTTTACGATTGAGGCTTTGCTTTTATTGGCGCATGTTAACTCAAATTGTTCGGTATCGGGAATGCAGGTGCCACTGGCAAACGTGCCAACATGATGCTCGCGGCCATCAATTTGACAATGAACAATTTCAATTGGGCTGTCGGTAATATCAAGCAACAGAAAGTCTTTGTTTTTGCCGCTTAACACCTCGTTTTGAATATCAATGCCCAACTTGGCTGCACGCGGTGGCCTAGTCCAACACGACGGTGCCCGGTTGAAACAACATGCCAGTTTAAGCACGGTTTTGTCTTCGCCGTCATAAATTAACAGTTCGTCAACGCCGTTCACTTCTATACCGCTGCGAGTCAGTTGCTTGCCAATTACGCCTCTTGCTTTGAGTAGGTCTTCAGGTTCGCCAAATGGTAAATTCAAACTAAAAATCATATTGCAGTTAATGGTTTGCTCTTCAATAAGCACCTCGGCCAAGGCAACCTGCAATTGTTTGTTGTGCAGGCCCATTACCATTAGTTGTGAGTCTTTTTCGATTTGTTGCGCGTAACCTGCAATTGTGGCAACTGGACTTGTCATCATACGTACAAAACCCAACCCCGCCTGACTTAGTGCTTTTCGCAGTTGTGAGCGGGCCAATATAGAAAGGCCGCTGGGTATCTCAATAACTTTGCTTTGCTTGCCAGTAGCCAATACCGATTGAAATGTTGGATACCATTCATTAAAGGCTTGAGACTGTTCGGTAGAATTGTGCTTCATTTGCAGTAGGTTTTGATATCGGTCGATTGACAGGCAGTGATTTTATGAGACTTTTTTAGGTTAAACAATCTTTTAGAAAAAATTTGGCGTAACAACATTCAATTTACCCGTTATAATAAAATCTATTAAACATTTACCACGGCGTTATTTGCTTAAGCAAAGTCTACTATCTTGAAAAACACGGCCCCCGACAAACCAGTACTTTACCCCAGCCAAGCTGCAAAAGTGGCGAAAGCCGCAAAAGAACCCATTGATATTGTGCAGCTAAAAGCGGCGCTCGACAGTTCTAGTGATAAAAACCGAAACTTTTTAATAGCATTTTTGTTGGTCGAGTTTTACCTGATGATTGCGGTGCTCGGCACCAGTGATCTAGATTTGTTTTTAGCCGATGCCA
>CALKGI010000098.1 GCA_938085045.1 uncultured Alteromonadaceae bacterium | reverse complement strand
CTTAGGCACAAAATTCAATTTAGACACAGGCACCACCTTTCTAACCGGAAACTCTGCAAACTCTTTTCGCACAATAAGATGACCCAAACGGCTTTCAATGGCGCACAGGTTTCTAAAGTTGTCTTTTGCAACAAAAGAAATGGCTTCGCCAGTAGCGCCCGCTCTACCCGTACGACCAATACGGTGAATGTAATCATCGGCTTTGTCAGGCAAGTCATAATTCACCACACGAGATAAATCATCAATATCAATTCCTCGGGCAGCAATGCCAGTGGCGACCAAAAATTTGAGTTCACCCGACTTAAAATCTGCCAATATTTGTTCGCGCACCGCTTGGGCTCGACCACTATGAATGGCCTCGGCATGAATACCACGCTTTTCTAATTGGCTTGCCAGTTTGGCCGCACCTTGCTTGGTTTCAATAAAAATCAGCGCTTGGTCCCACGCTTGCTCTTTAATCAAGTGGCTCAATAGTGCCGACTTTTTGTCTTTATCGACCGTCACTAACCACTGATTGATTTTCGGCTTTGATGCTTTGTTGGTCGCAATAGCAATTTCTTGTGGGTCAATCAAAGACCGTCTAGCCAAAGTACGCACTTCTTTGTTGAGCGTTGCAGAGAACAGCAAACTTTGACGCTCAAGCGGTAACCGCTCCATGATTTTATTGATGTCTTCAATAAAACCCATGTCTAACATTCTGTCGGCTTCATCTAATACCACCACTTCAAGCTCGTCGAAATGCAACGCTCGTTGATGGGCCATATCAAGTAATCTGCCCGGGGTGGCCACCAAAATATCAACACCGTCTATCAATCGGTCTTTTTGCGGCTGAATATCAACACCGCCGTACATGGCCATAGAGGTCAGGTTCAAATACTTACTGTATTGACTAATACTGGCTTCAACCTGCACCGCCAACTCTCGCGTAGGCGTAAGAATAAGCGCGCGAATGCGCTTACCACGTAGCTTTCGCTCGGTATTAAATCGTTCTAACAACGGCAACGCAAAACTGGCTGTTTTACCAGTACCAGTCGCCGCAGCGGCAATTAAGTCAGCCCCCCACAAAACAATAGGAATCGCCTGCTCTTGAATCGGTGTTGGCGCGGTATAACCGAGCTCGGCTATGGCTTTTAATAATGGATCACACAATCCAAGTTTTGAGAATGGCATACAGAACCTCGGGCGGGAAAATCAGAGGCGTGGAGTATAACAGCAATGGTTGTGGCGTAGAAGCAATTGAAAAAGCCAGGTGGCGAGTCGCCGTAGGAACGAGCGCCAGCTCGTGATTTTGGCCGCAGGCCAAATATATACAAATTTGCGTTAACCCTTTGAAATGGCGGCGTCATTTATCATGAGTTGGCGCTCATTCCGACAAGATAGTTCTTAGGTGAAGCCCCAAACTTATCCTTAAAAGCCTTCGAGAAATTGTCATATTTATTAAATCCACAACTGTACGCCACTTGGGTTATCTGCTCGCCCTGCTCTATCAATTCACGCGCCTTGTTCAACCGAATATCATTGAGCACCGCAATTGGCGTTAACCCAGTTAGCGCTTTAACCTTACGCTGCAACTGGCGTTTGCCCATCGCCATTTCATCGGCAATATCGTCGAGGCCGAATTCGCCGTTTTGGTAGTTTTGCCCGCAAAGCTCATTCAACCTATCAACAAGCTTTTGTTGCACCGGGTTTAATTGCATCACAATGGCACTATCGTCCGGCAGGTTGTCACTGCGTTGTCGCTCAAAACTTTTGTGCCACATCGCCCGCAAGTGCAGTAAGTTTTGAATTTTTAGCAGCAACTCAAGCTCAACAAACGGTTTGTTAATGTAGTCGTCGGCCCGGCGGTTAAATCCTTCAAGGCGACTGCGTTGATCAGATTGGGCGGTGAGTAATATCACTGGCACATGGTCGGTATTGGGGTGGTTTTTTACTGCGCTGAGTAACTCGTAACCATCCATTTTTGGCATCATGATGTCGCTGATGATGATGTCGGGCACTTGCTCGATGGCACAGTCAAACCCTGCTTTACCATCGTTTGCTAGCAATACTCGGTATTTTTCAACCAAACAGCTTTTAAGGTATTGGCGCATTTGCGGGTGGTCTTCTACCACCAAAATACTCGGCAACGACTGGTCGTCTAGACTGCTGTTTTCATTACTCACAGGCGCACTTTGCTCGGGATTAAAAGCCGGAGCAATATAATCAGTTGCAACCTCGCCGCCAAAGCGTGGAAACTTCAAACTGAAGCAACTACCTTGGCCCGGTGAACTTTCAAGCGCGATAGTGCCGCCGTTAATTTCGACCAATTGCTTAGCCAAAGCCAAACCCACGCCAGCACCGGGCAAGTCACTGCGCCCGCTTGCCCGTTCAAATACATCAAAAATTCGAGCTTGTTGCTCAACCGCTATACCCGGGCCGTTATCGCTTACGCCGATATACACCAATTTGTCGCAAGCTTTGCCCTCAAGCAAAATTTGCCCACCTTGCGGGGTGTATTTATGGGCGTTCACCAACAGATTTAACAGTATTTTTTCTAGTGCGTCGGTGCTCACTTTAATATTGGCAGGCTGCGCCAAGGCAACTTTTAATTGCTGCTGCTTTTGGTCGAATAGCGGCTGCATCGCCATACCCACCCAGTTTACCGCATCGGTAACCGATACTGCCTGTTGCTCGACCTCTTGCAGTTGTGAGCTTTGCGCAATGTCTAACAGTTGGTCGAGCATAGTGACCAAACGATTTTGATTAAAATGGGCTACATCGAATAACTGCTGATATTGCGTTTTGTTTTCTTGCTGGCGAAACATCCGCTGTAGCGGCGCAAAAATCAGCGTGAGCGGGGTTCTTATCTCGTGCGACAGTTGCACAAACAACCTTCTTTGTTGCGTTAATAAGTGCCCTATTTGGCTGTTCTTTTGACTCAAGCTAGCCGTTTGTTCGTTAACCTGTTGCTGTAAAAATTGCGCTTTGCGTTTTTCGGCTTGTACTGACCATTTCACCACCATTGAAATTAAAACAAGCAATAACCACATGTAAGTGATTAACGCCCAAGCAGTGAGATACCAAGGAGTGACTATAGTGAGTGTTTTACTGGCCACCGCTGCCGACCACTGGCCCGATTGAGTTTTGACTTGCAATTCAAAGGTATAGTCGCCATAAGGCAAGTTGGAATAGTCGACGAAAGTCGATTTATCTACCGATTGCCAGTCTTGCTCGAGGCCAAGCAAGCGATAGCGAAATTGATTGGTTTTAAGGTGGGCATAAGCAGTAGAGCCAAAATAAAAGGAGAGCCTTTTTGGCGTAACATTAAATACCAAGTGTTGTGATTGTGGCAAAGGCGCTTTTTGTTTGTACGCTTTAATAGCGCTGATAAAAGGCCGAATTGGTGCACTGTATTGCTTAAACTTATTTGGCTCGACCATAGTTAACCCTTCAACGCCACCAAAGTACAAGCGGCCATCTTTACCCTTAGTCGCAGGGCCTATGTTAAATTCGTTATCAAACAGGCCATCTTCACGGTAATAAGCACTAATGCTCAGCGTTTTTGGGTTAATCAGGTTCAATCCATTTTGTGAGCTAACCCATAAATCGCCATCATCGTCGATGAGAATTTTGTTCAGTTGTTCGTTAGATAATCCGTCTTTAACACCAAAGTTTGTAAAAGTTTCGTTCGCAGGGTCGAATCGGCTCAGCCCGCTAAAAGTAGCCAACCACAACATGCCCTGTGCATCTTCTACAATGTCGTTAACCACGTTGCCGGGCAACGAATTTGAGTTGTTTGGTTGATGTTGATAAGACGTAAAACCATTAGTATTTAAATCTAAATAACCAAAACCCTTGTCCAGTGAAGCCAACCACAATTTGCCTTTGTCTTGTAACCCCAAAGCAGGTGAAAAATGCAACGCCATTAAACTGTTGCTAAATTGCGCTAACGAATCGCCAGATCGCTGCGAAACAAAATCGAACTGCCCACTGTTTTTATCGAATTTAACCAAACCGACCGACTGCGTTGTGATCCACATTGTCGATTCGTCTTGCGCCCAATAGTCGCTGCACCAACGTATGCCTTGACCTTTGGCCAACGAGGTAAACTTTTTATTGTCATCAAAACGATATAGATCTGTTGAGCTGCAAATGTAATGACTACCTTCATCAGCAACCGCGCCATGCCAAAAACCATGCTCACCCAACGCAGCGTGGTCAAGTCTGTTTATCTCACCGTTTGGTGCCAATCGAAATAGACCATTGGTCGTGCCCATCACCACTGCGCCTTGCTCATCAACAAACAAGCTGTTGAAAGAACGCTGACTATTGTTATGAGCGATGGCTTTAAAACTCAAACCACTCACGCCATTACTCGGCGAAGGAATAATGTTCACACCGTTTACTGTGCCCAAAATCCACAGGTTACCCGATGGGTCTTTTTTGACTCTAAACACCACTTTTTGTGGCACCCGGCCAGAGGTAAAATCAACGCCACGAAATCGCTTAAAAGTGCCTTGTTCTAAAATTAACGCGCCGTCTGAATTGGTCGACATCCAAGTTCTACCGCTATTATCTTGCGCAAAACTGGTAAAGGTCAGCCCTTTTAACAACGGATATTGCTCGGGCAAATAACGAACCAACAGGCCTGAACGAGGGTGATATTCAAAAATGCCAGTACCAACCCCACCAGCCCATACGTGCCCTTTGTTATCAAGTTGAATCGCGATGAGACTGTGGTTGAAATTGCCTTGTGCTGCGCTAATAAAATGACTGCGTTGTTTGATAATGTCGTAAAAAGCCAAACCCTTGGCCGTAGCCAGCCAAATGCCCTTGCTTTGCTTGTCGTAAGCCAAACCGTAAATAGCCAAATACGCTTGCCCCACGCCAAGATGCTGAACCGACACGCAGCTGCTTGTGGCTGTTTCGCTGTTGTAATGATACAAATTGCCGCTGTCGTTACTGCCCCACAAGTTACCCTCACCATCGCCTGTTAATTGCCGAATGGCAATATCACAACCTTGCGCTGGCGCAGTTGGCCGCGAAAACTCACCTTTGCTGACATCATAAAATGCCACCGTGCCACCTGTAGCAAACCAAATTCGCTCACGATTGTCTTGCCATAAGGCATGAATATTATTACTCGGTGGTGAGTTGGCATTGTCGGCCTGATGCTTAAACACCTCAACTCGGTAGCCGTCAAATCGAGCCAAACCACCCAAGGTCGCAAACCACACCAAACCATCTTTGGCAAACAAAACATCGCGCACACTATTGTGCGGCAACCCTTGTGGCTGACCTATCGTGGTGAACACATTTTGCCATGAGGCCGCTAACGCCAACGTGGGTAGGTACAGGCAAAACAATAAGGTGAATAAAATGGCTCTCACGAAAACTCCTGTTTGTTTACATGCCATTAAATATAGCGGGTGCCATCATTAAAAGACATAGCAAAGTCCCTGTAGAACCACCTACCACATTTTCTTAATTCTTTGATTTTAAACAAAAAAGATAAATCCTGTCGGTTAAAAGGTAGTTTTTGACGCTTTTTCACATGTCGAATTACTCGTGTTTATTTATCAATCGGTTACCTTTGTTGTCGCCGCTTACAAACCCTTTGTAACGGCAAAACTATCGTAATAAATGGAGCCGTAAATGAAAAAATTAACTCATGCAATCAAAACTATTCTTGGCACAGCAATACTGTCTACTGCCTTTTTCGCTAACTCAACACTGGCCGCAACAGTCGCCGTTGGTACAGTAGATGTTGGCAGCGATGCCCAAACCGTAAATATCACAGGGTTTACCAATCCGGTTGTTATCGCCGGCGTGCCTTCTAACAATGATGACTCTCCTGGAACAGTCAGCATCTCAAATGTTACCGCTGGCAGTTTTACCATCAAGTTCAACGAATGGGCTTACCTTAACGGCGCTCATGGCACCGAAAAAATTCCCTACATGGTTGTAGAAAAAGGTCGCCACGTAATGAATGACGGCAGCGTTTGGGAAGCAGGCCTGCAAAGCCAAGACCAAGGCGTAGATGATTTTCAATTCAGCACACCTTTTGCTGGCACGCCAATAGTGTTGCAGTCTGGCCAAAGCCAGTTAGAGAACGATGCTTATGCCACTCGAGCATTCAGTGTTACTCGCCACGGGTTTGGTTCAAAAATGTTTGAACAAGAATTCAATGCAGTACATGGTGTTGAAACCACCGCTTTTGTCGCTATTTATCAACCCACAAACGCCGGTACTACCGATGGCGGTTTGTACTACAACGCCAACACTTTTAACATCGATAGCGCAGGCATTCCAACTGCCTACGGTAGTGTATCGTTGCATGAAGAAACCTCACTAGATGGCGAAACCAATCACGTAGACGAAATAATTGCCATGCTCGAAATAGACGGCAACGTATTTGTAAACGACCAAACCATTTACGGCGGCGACCCAATCAGCTTCCGTTTTGACGCTCAATATGAGCCGCTGCCAACCACAAAAACTGGCGACAACGCCAACATTGCACTCATTGGCACCAACAATTTAATAACCGCCAGCTACTCAGCCAGTTACACTTACTCGGCTTCTTACCCTGTGTCTGGCGCGTTTGATGGCCACATTTATTCCTCCAACAAAATCAACAATGACGCGGGTAGCCCAGAAGGTGCCGGTACTTGGGTATCAACAATGAACGCTGGCGTGCCCCGCTGGATTCAGGCTGACTTTGGCCAATTAACCCTTATCTCGGGCTTTAGCACCCGAGTTGCCACAGGGTTTGAATCTCGTTCGGCCAAAGACGTAGTGTTGCAGGTATCAAACGATGGCGTGACGTTTACCGACCACCAAAGCATGACGTTAACCCAAGGCACAGCCAATGTTGCGTTAAGCACACCCGCCATGGCGCGTTACATAAGATTAAAAGTAATCAGCTCTCACGAAACGGTGTTTTTACAAATTGGCGAATTAGAATTTTACGGCTCGTTCATTGTAGATAATACCCCACCGCCACCACCAATAACGGTAGTGGGCACAACGTGTAACGACATTTTAACCAACGACTCAAGCGCGCTAAGTGGCACCTATCACATAGACCCAGACGGCACAGGCCCAATAGCCTCATTCGACGCCTATTGTGACATGACCACCCTTGGCGGCGGTTGGACCTTAGTTGGTATTCGCGAACAAGCGTCATTTCCGGCACCAGAGGCCAGCAGTGTGACCGACTTGAACTTAACCGAAAGCGTGTTAACTGCCGACAAATGGGTGTCATTACGTGACCTTTCAACCGAGATTTATGGCCAAGGCAGCACCGATGTATGGGCAACGTTTAACATTGCACAGCTTAAAGCATCGACTTGTGTGCCGCTTAAAGACAACCTAACCGACTCGGGTTTGGTTCAGGTAGAAGCCGATTGCACCAGTACTGGCGTTGATTACTCAGAGATTGGCAGCCCTGCCGTTGCATATTCAACGGCTTTGTATGACCTGTCGTCAACCAAGATCTTTACCGCACAAGGCGGCACAGCTTGGGGCAGCGGCGGCAACTGGGCTAACCCGCCGATTTTGTATCTTTACGTGAGATAAAGTAAAACACAGATAAATGACGTACGACAAAAACACCAACAGAGCCATTGGCGCTGTTGGTGTTTTATCATGTTAAAGTTAAATATGCTGGTTCGTTTTATTTTACAGGCGAGGTTAATATGCCGTTATTGTTGGCTATGATATAGATAACTATTGAAAAGCAGTACGACAGCTATCATGACAAAAAGAATATTTCTCTATCGTTCAACTTAGTCTACAGTTCGGACCTGACCTTGCATAACATCCAGCTTTTGTAGATGAAGACTAACAAGGCTGATTTTGATTATGACGATGCCGCCGAAATCCTGTTTGTTATGGAGCGGCTCGGTTAAAGATTGTTTTGACATTACAAAAACCAAATAAAAGGGCAACGTAGGGGCCATGCCCCTGTGCTTGCCCGTCTATGCATAATGTAAATGTTCAACAGGTTAACCCAACCAAGGGCAATCACAGGGGATTGCCACCCATGGATGGCTGGTAAGATGACAATGCACAAATCCATGGATGGATGCAGATAGATCAACGGAGCTGTTGTCGAGGAGTACATTGTCTTTGACCCTACGATGCCCTTGTCAGGTTTTGTTCACCGCCATCGTTCTACCTCAACCTAAAATACAAATACCGCTGATTAGACATTTGCCCAGCAGCGTTATAACCACGCACATAAATATAGTAAGAACCTAAGTCCCAACCAGCATACGCCGTGCTTGGGTTTAGCGAACCCGATACGCCGTCATACACATTTGATGAATTTGAACCCGTTTGATTCAGTGCCGTGTAGTCGTGCCAGCAGCTGCCCGACTGTCCGTTTGCTGGGTTAATGCAGCGGCCATTTTTTACAATTTTACGTTCAAAACGCACCAGTGTTTGGTCGGTCGTTAAGCTGTAGCTGAAGTTTACATTGCTGTTGCTGGTTTTATACCAAGTCGATGGGTTTACTGACCAACCGTTTATTGATGGCGGCATTGGCTGGTTAACTATGTAAAAATACAACTTAGTGTCGGCAGACCAAACACCATCGGCATTTTGCGCGCGAGTATAAAGAGTGTAAGTTCCGTCTTGCCAATCGGCGTAGCTAAGGTGTGCGTTAATCACGCCGTTATAGCTGTATTTGTTACTGCTCGATGATGTATTTAAGTTTAATACCGACCAAGTCGACCAGCGGTTTGAATAGCTTGTAGTACCGCTTGAAGGCAGTGATATCCACGCACCATCGCTGTTACGTTTTATCGCCCGTTCAAATTTAGTGAAAGATTGGTTGGCATCAAGGTTGTAGGTGTACGAAACGTTGCTGTCATCGGCTTTATTAAAAGTGGGTTCGCTAATGGTGAAATTGCTTACCGTCGGCGTTGGTCTGGTTATAACAAAACTGCCAGAGGTTGTTTTAGACAACTGCCCTTCAACGCCCCAAGCACGTGCATGAACCTCATATTCACCCGCTAGCCATGTTTTAAAATGCGTAGACGCATTGTAATGCCAGCTGTTTACGTAGGTGTAACTGGGCAAGAATGATACATGTCCAAACGACTCTTCGCCCCAGCATGCTTCGTTGTTTTGATGAGCGATAACTTGTCCATTATCGAAGTTCAGACATTGGCTATCGCTTTTGCGCACCAGCTGTAGTTCAATTCGTTCAACGGGTACATCTGATTTGATTTGACGAGTAGTGACCTGAATACCAGCATATGTCATATCAATAGTTCCGCTATGGCTAAAGTCACTTAGCGTTGGCGTACCTTCCCAGCACTCAATAGGGGTTTTAAAGCGGTTAGTTAACGTGCTTAAAGCCAAGTTGTCATTCATTAACGCTTCGTGGGTTACCTTGGCGTGAGGCATGGTATAACCTTCATTACAAAACAGGCTAATGTAACCCTCTTGGTAATCCATAAAGTTTGCATTGTCCATTGGGCCCGGGTTGTTCAGAGTCAAATGACAAGAACGGCAATAAGGTTTCAATACATTGTTGTAAACAGCGGGGTCTTTAGCCCATTCGGTCGGAATAACCTCTGATTGTTGCGTGTTGCTGTTGGCATACCACAAACCAATTAACTCGGTGGCACGGGCTGTTGTGTTGGTGTCGCGAACAATTTCATTTAAGATTTTAAATTCGCTTTGTTGGTCATCTCGCGAGTTTGCATCTGGGTAACCCAGCGAATCTAAATCAAAAGGAATAAAATTGGTGTCGTGGCAGTTGTAGCACAAATGCGGAATTTGCTTTACACCGTTGCCATCTAAATCAATGTTAATAATACGACGACCTGTATCGTCAAATACGTAAAACTGGGTCTGCCGGCTACCTTGTCCATCAATTCTGCTGTATTCCATGGTTACTGTCGCCAGCGGCGTTCCGCCGTTATTCGCATTGTTGGCGGTAGTATAATTACCCACCGAAAATGCTGCCTCATCACCATTTCTTTTGGCCATCATACGCCGACCAAAACCCAAGTCAGCATCGTTAGAATAAGCGGTGATAGTGCTGTTCGATTCAGTCATGCTGTTGGCTGTTTTCCACAAGTCTAGATTGTACTTGTGGCCTACACGCCGCCAGTCGGTATAGTTATCTTTAAAAGTGTCGCTAAAGCCATAATCAAAATGAATAAAATACTGGCCGCCTTCAAGCGTTGGCAGTTTTGACATAGTCCGATATTCACTAACCGACTTGCCGCTACCGTCGACATAACTCAAGCGTATTTGCATACCCGGTTTAAAGTCGCTTTGTATTGCGCTAAGCGAGCTGTATCCGGTTACTCTGATTTTGTTTGCTAGTGTAAAGGTCAGTCCGGCCGACAATTGAGCATGTGTGCCGGGGTCCACCTGTGCATAATAATTCTCTGCGCCGTCTACATCAGTACTGTAATTTTCAAGATAGGTGTAATTACCCCCAGCCACTACAGCAAGATTTTCGGTGGCTTTGTCGAGCATTAACTCGCCATGCATTAACATCACTTTTTGGGCATCATCATCTGCATTGGGTAGTTTTTCTTGACGAGGTATTGATGGGTCACTCATTGGCTGCGCTTCAACAACGGGTAGGCCTGTTGGCGACTCGCCGCTGACCTTAGCAAAGGCATTGGCACTGCTTAACGATAATCCGAGTATCGTTAGTGAAAGCCACTTATTCATATTAATTCCTACTTTTAGGGTTAGTTTTAAATAGGGGCAGGATTGTACTTAATGGGTGACAAGAATGTTTGTTGTAAATGTTACTGAATTGTAAATGTGTGTTACGGGTTGGGGAAAGCTTCCAACAAACAACCCCCCTAATAACCTGACGCTTGCCAATGAAAGGTGGCAGATTTATACTGCCAGCACAGCCAACTTAACCACTGCCGGACCACACATGAGCCTCGCGCTGAAATATCCTCTTGGTATTCAAACATTTTCAAAAATTCGCGAAAAGAATTATTTGTATGTTGATAAAACCGCGCTTGTTTATGACCTTATCCAACAAGGAGAAGTTTATTTTTTCTCCCGTCCGCGCCGATTTGGCAAATCGCTATTAATCTCGACCTTTGAAGCACTATTTTTGGGGCAAAAAGCATTATTCGACAATCTGGCTATTGCTAATACCGACTATGATTTTGCGGCTTATCCTGTGGTTAAACTCGAATTTTCGAAAAACGAATTCGCCACCGCCGACAGTTTGCGCGATTATATCAATTCAGCAATAACTCGAATTGCCAAAGACCATCAAATTGAACTAACTGAAGACACATACACCCAAAGATTCGATGAATTAATTGTAAAACTACACCTTAAATACCAACAAAAAGTGGTGTTATTGGTTGATGAATACGACAAACCCATTCTTAATAACTTCAATAAGCCTGTATTGACTGAAATAAAGCAGGTTATCGCCGCTTTTTATGGTGTGATCAAACCACTCGATGAACACCTTAGGTTTGTGTTTATCACTGGGGTTTCTAAGTTTGCTAAGGTATCTGTATTTAGTGGTATGAACAGCCTACGCGATATTTCAATGAGCAGGCAATATGCCACCCTTTGCGGCATCACCGGGCAAGAACTTGAAGACAATTTCTCTGCCGGCATCACCGAATTGGCCAAACTAGAGGATATGGATAAGCCCGCTATCTTAGGCAAAATTAAACATTGGTATAACGGCTATCAATTCCATCATCGCGCCATTGGGGTATATAACCCTTTTTCATTGTTATCGCTTTTTCTTAACCAAGAATTTATAAACTACTGGTACGACACAGGTACCCCCGCATTTCTATTGAACCTACTGCAACAACAACAATTCGATTTAAAAGACTTAACCGAGTTTGCCATTGGCGACAACGCCTTTGCCGCTTCTGATCCACAAGACATCAATATTTTATCGGTATTTGTACAAACCGGTTACCTGACCATCAAAGCTTATAACGACCCACTTTATACGCTGGACTTTCCTAATTATGAAGTGAAAAAGTCCTTTTTTGACTCGGTGGTAGACCGTTATAGTTGTATTAAAAGTGGGGTGGGGCAGAATTTCATGGTTACGCTCACCGAGCATTTAAATGCTGGTAGATTAGATGACTTTTTTGAAACGCTTAAACGATTTTTCGCCAATATTCCGTACGACTTAGATGTTAACCTCGAAAAACACTATCACGCACTGTTTTATGCCATTTTCACCTTAATGGGCTTTGAGATTGAAGCTGAGGTACGAACAAACATCGGTAGAATAGACTGTGTGTTGCAAACACAAGACACTATTTATATTATTGAGTTTAAGTTAAACGACACCAAAGAAGCCGCTTTACAGCAAATTCACGACAAACAATACGCTCAAAAATACCAAGGCAGCAATAAAGAGATTGTTTTATTGGGCGTAGAATTTGATCACAAAATTCGCAATATTGGCGGCACTGTTGCGCAAAAGCTTTAAAGGCTTGTAACAGGCATTTTACTGATAAAACTTAGGCGACTGGCCAAACTTATCTTTAAACACCCGCGAGAAATAATCATAGCTGTTAAATCCGCAGCTATACGCCACCTGAGTGATTTGCTCGCCCCGCTCTATGCCCGCCCGGGCTTTGTTTAAACGCATGTCATTTAATATCGTAATAGGGCTTAACCCCGACAGTGCTTTGATTTTTCGTTGCAATTGGCGTTTGCCCATATTCATGTGCTCGGCAAGGTCGTCAATACCAAATTCGCCGTTTTGGTAGTGCTGTTCGCACACCAAATTCAGTTGGTCGATAATCTTTTGCTGAACTGGATTTAACGACATAACCGTAGGCTCAGTTTCAACGGGTATATTGTTGTGTTGTAAGGCAAAACTGCGATGCCACATGGTGCGAAGGTGCAACAAGTTTTGCAGCTTTAAACGCAATTCATGCTCGTTAAATGGTTTATTAATGTAGTCGTCGGCGCGTCTTGCCAAACCTGTTAATCGACTTTGAGGGTCGCTTTGAGCTGTTAGTAAGATCACCGGAATGTGGCTAGTATTGGGATGTTTTTTTATTGCACTGAGCAATTCAAAGCCATCCATCACGGGCATCATTATGTCGCTGATGATGATGTCTGGCACCTGTTCAATCGCGCACGCCAATCCTGTTTGACCATCGCCTTCAAGCAATATTCGATAATCTGGGGTTAAGCAGTCTTTTAGGTAGTCTTGCATTTGTGGGTGATCTTCAACAATTAATACGGTAGGTATTTGCTCATCATTTTGTTCGACCTCATCGCTACTATTTTTATCAATAGAATCAACAGCCCCTAAAACGCTAATTGTTTTAATCGTGTCGCTGGGCGCGCAGTATTTTCCACCAGTTAAAGTCTCATCACAACGAAAGTAAACGCTAAAGCAGCTGCCTTTACCCGGCTCGCTAACCAATGTTATTTTGCCATCGTTTGCTTCTACTAGTTGCTTGGCTAGCGCCAGGCCTACCCCAACGCCTGGTAAACTGTCGGTGCTGGGCAAGCGTTCAAAGCACTCAAAAATACGACTTTGTTGAGTGGGCTCTATACCCATACCATTGTCTGACACCTTAATGACTACCCATTGCTCGTTAGCGATTTTTTGCGGCAATGCCACCAGCTTAATTTGGCCACCATAAGGCGTATATTTATGCGCATTAACCAGCAAGTTCAGCAGTACTTTTTCTATCGCATCTTTGCTCACGCTAACCAAACCAACCTCTTCAAGGGTGATATCGAATTGTTGCTGTTTTTGTTCACACAAAGGCCGCACTGCCATACTCACCCAATTTATAGCGTCTGCTACCACCACAGGCTGCTTTTTTTCGTCAGCTAAATCACCGCTTTGGGCAATATCGAGTAGTTGGTCGAGCATAGTCACTAAGCGGTTTTGATTATAACGAGCAACAGCAAGTAGTTGATCTTTTTCGACTTGTTTTTGTGCCTTAGCACCCGGTTTAACGAGCTGTAAAAACGGTGCCAAAATCAGCGTTAAAGGCGTTCTTATCTCGTGAGACAACTGCACAAACAAGCGCTTTTGTTGCTCAAGTAAATGATTAATCTTTTGATTTTGTTGACTTAAACTGGCAGTTTGTACATCTACCGTGTGTTGTAACTTTTGTTGTTGCTTCTCGGCTTTGCGTTTTTCGACCTGAGTGAATCCGTAAACAAGCAAACCAATACTGCCAAGCAACAACATTGCGTAGCAGGCCAAAGCTAATGGGGTCAAATACCAAGGGGTGACTATCGTTAACCGCTGAATGGCCGAAGGTGTTATCCATTGTCCCGAAGCCGTTTTGCCTTGCACTTCAAAGACATAATCGCCATAAGGTAAGTTAGAGTAATCAATGGTTGAGGTTTTACCGGCCAGTTGCCAGTTTTGTTCTAACCCTTTTAATCTATAACGAAACTGGTTGTTGGTTAAGCTGGTATAGGCCGTTATGCCAAAGTCAAAAGACAACCGCGTTAGGGTGTCGTTTATCGACATTGGCAGCCCTTTTAAATTATGTAAAACACGATTATTTGCCGACAACCCGCTGATAAAATTGCGTGGCTTTGGCTGATATTGTTTTAGTTTAATTGGATCAATAATACTAATACCATTAATCCCGCCAAAATAGAGTTTGCCATCGGGGCCTTTGGCTGCTGGGCCCATGTTAAACTCGTCATCGGCTAAACCATGCGCTTGATAAAAACGGCGAATTTTCAAAGTTTTTGGATTCATCAGGTTTAGCCCATGTTGCGAGCTTATCCATAAATCACCCTGCGTATCTTTACGTATTTTATTGAGCTGTTCGCTCGACAGCCCATCTTTTACAGAGAAGTTTTTAAAGGTTTGCGTCTTAGCATCAAAACGACTCAAACCATTAAAAGTAGCTAGCCATAGGTAACCCTCGTCATCTATTGCTATGTCGGTGATCATATTTCCTGGCAATGAGTTCGGTTGGTTTTTTTGGTGTTGATAAGATTTAAATTCACCAGTAACCCAATCTAAAGAGGCAAAACCATTATCAATAGAGGCTAACCACAATTTACCAGCACCATCGCTTTGCACGGCAATTATGCTGTTACTGAATTGGCTGATGGCCTGCCCTGCCTTACGTGATATAAAATCAAATTCGCCAGTCACAGCATTGAATTTAACCAAGCCCATGGCTTGAGTGCCAATCCATAAAGACTCATCGCTTTGCGCCCAGTAGTCGGTGCACCAACGCACCCCCAGCCCTTTGGCTAGTGAGGTAAAAGACTTATCTTGAGGATGGTAGCGCAATAGGTCAGATGCATTGCAAACCAAATAGTCACCAGAGCTTTCAACAAAAACGGCACCAAAGAAGTTGTCGGTCAACGATGCATCATCTAGCCGAGTTAGCGGTTGGTTAGCGCCAAACTGAAATAACCCCTCGGTTGTGCCCGCAATCACCTTGTTGGTGCTGTCTACCATCAGGCTTATCATCATGCGCTGCTTATTACCTGCCACCGCATTGCCCAGATTGACCACATTGATGCTATCGATGGTTGCAGGCGCAATAAATACCCCGCCCACTGCGGCCAACCATATATTGCCCTGTGGGTCGTGCTTCACTTTAAACACGGTTTGGGGCAATGGCTGGTGATTCGTTTGGTCTACACCGTTAAATTGATGAAAGTTTTGGTTATCTAAGTAATAAACACCACGCGCGTTTGACGACAACCAAATTCGGCCATTAATGTCTTGGCTGACATTACTAATGGTGAGCCCTTTAAGCTGCGGATATTGTTCACCCGAATAATAAGTAAACTCTTCATTCGTTGGGTTATAGCTAAAAATACCTTTGGCTACGCTGCCGCCCCAAACATGCCCTTGAGAATCTTGAAAAACCGCTGTCAAACTATAAGCAGCGTTACCTTTGGTTTGCAAAACAAAGTGCGACTGCTGTTTTTTTATGTCAAAAAAACCCAAACCTTTTGCTGTAGCCAACCAAATACCATGGCGTTTTTTGTCGTACGACAAACCGTAAATGGCCACGTTATGATGCTTAGGCCCAAAATGCTGCTGCACCGAAACGCATTGGCTGGTTTGTTTTTGCAAGTCATATTTAAACAACATGCCGCTGTCGTTACTGCCCCAGATATTGCCGTCACGACCTGTTATCAATCGGTTTATGGCTTCATTACAACGCCCTTGTGGTATTACAGGCGTGCTAAAACGGCCAGTATTTTGGTCGTAATAACCTAGCTGGGCATTGGTCGAGAACCAAATTCGTTGATGTTTGTCTTGCAACAGAGAATAGATATTGCTGCTTGGCGGCGAGTTAGCATCGGTTTGATGTTTGAACACTTCAAAACGGGTACCATCAAAACGAGCCAACCCAGTTAAAGTGGCAAACCATACAGTGCCCGACCTGTCGAACAATATGTCGCGAACACTATTACTGGGTAACCCTTGTTGTTTTGTTATAGAACTCACAACATTTTGTTGTGGGGCTGCCAATAATGAACAGGACAGGCAGCAAAGGATCAAAACAATCATTTTTATCATTGTGATGGCTCCTTTATTACTAAGTGGGCATTACAAAACCCGCGACTGATGACAATACTAAAGGGTTTTCATCTACAAACGCAACTTAATAGCCTATTTGAACGTTGGCCTTAACACTTTGAATTTAATCAATAAAAACAACAAGTGTCGTTATATCAAAGGTTTTTGACGCTAATTTACAGGCTTTATTTTCGTTTTTTAATAACCGTTGGGGTAACTTCTGTCCTGCATTTACGGCTTTGGTAATAACGTTTACTCAAGCACGTAACGGCATGTAACAGTAACCAACGGAGATAGTAGCAAAATGAAAAAATTAAGTCTTATGATCAGCCTCATCCTTGGCACATCCATCATCGCACCAGCGGCCAGTGCCGCTACCGTAGAGGTCGGCCGGGTAGAAGTCGGCGACAGTGTGTTAACCATTCCAATCACAGGTTTTACCAACCCAGTTGTCATTGCAGGTGTACCGTCTTTAAAAGATGATGCAGCCGGAACCGTGAGCATTTCGAATGTCACGCCCTACAGTTTTGACATCAGTTTTAAAGAATGGCCCTATTTAGATGGCGTTCATGCGCTAGAAAAAGTGCCCTACATGGTGGTCGAAAAAGGTCGCCATGTAATGAGTGACGGCAGCGTGTGGGAAGCTGGCGTGCAAAGCCAAGACCTTGGCTCCGACAATTTGTTTTTCACCGAGCCTTTTGCCGGAGTGCCAGTATTATTGCAAAGTCCTCAAACACAAATCGACACCGATGCTTTTGCCACCCGAGCCTTTAGTGTAAGCAGCCATGCCTTTGGTTCTAAAATGTTTGAGCAAGAGTTAGCGAACGGCCATACCGTTGAAACCACGGGTTATGTGGCCATTTATAACCCACAAAAGAACGGCCAAACCGACGAAGGTTATTTTTACAAACTCAACAGTTTGTCGATTGACTCAACGGGTGCAGCAGTCACTTTTGGTGCGCTATCGATGCAAGAAGAGCAATCAAACGACACCGAACTTAACCATGTCACCGAAGTACTGGGCGTATTAGAGATAGACGATTTCGTTTTTGCCCAAGACAATAGTACATTTGGCGGCGACCCAATGACGTTGCGCTACAACCCCGCCTATGAACCCCTGCCCACCGATAAAACCGGTGACAACGGTAACATTGCGCTAATTGGCACCAACAATTTGCTAGCAGGCAACTACTCGGCCAGTTACACCTACGACCCGTCATTTCCGGTTGCAGGTGCCTTTGACGGCCATGTTTATCACACTGTAAAGGTGAACGATGACGCTGGTGCCGTGCAGCAAACGGGCACCTGGATATCGGTGATGAACTCAGGCCCGCAGTGGATACAAGTTGATTTTGGTCAGTTGGCTCACATCAGTGGTTTTAGCACGCAAGTAGCACCGGGTTTTGCTTCGCGCTCTGCCAAAACGGTAGAGGTTCAGGTATCTGATGATGGCGTAAACTTTACTGTTCACCAATCTATCGTGCTCACTCAATCTATTGCCAAGGTGACGCTAGACACCCCAGCTGTTGGACAATATATCCGGCTACACGTTATTAACTCTCACGAAGCCACATTTTTACAAATTGGCGAGCTAGAATACTACGGCTCGTTTGTGACTACCGACGATATTGTTATTCCACCACCGCCGCCACCATCAGCTTATGAAAGAAGCTGTAACGACATACTGGTAGCCGACCCGACATCAGCCAGTGGCGTTTATCACATAGACCCCGATGGCAGTACAGGTGCAGTAGCTTCGCTTGATGTTTATTGCGACATGACCAGCCATAACGGCGGCTGGACGTTAGTTGGCATTCGCGAGCAAGCGTCTTTTCCTGCACCAATTATGGCCAGCGTCACCGATTTGGCATTAACCGAAGGTGTACTTGGTGACCTGCAATGGCAAGCATTAAGAGATGGTGCGCAGCAGATTTATGCACAAGGCAGCACAGATGTTTGGGCAAGATATGACATCGCAACCCTTAAAGCGTCGACTTGTGTGCCATTATCCGACAACCTGACCGACTCGGTATTAGTCCAAGTAGAAGCGGATTGCTCAAGCACAGGTCTAGATTATTCTGAAATTGGTAGCCCACGACCAGAATACTCAACGGCACTGTATGACTTAGCAGCCACGTCAATCTTCCTTGAACAAGGCGGCACCGGCTGGGGTAGCGGTGGCAACTGGGCCAACCCACCGATTTTATACCTTTATGTAAGGTAAGACTTGTTTTGGGCAATCGTAGGGGCAATCCCCCGTGATTGCCCTTGTTCGTACCATGTTCAATTCTTGTGATATCCTCAAACTTGGGCAGACATAGGGGTCTACACTTCAAAGCCCCCTATCAACCCAGTAGATCCCCCCATGCTTTTACTGTAATGTATAAATCTATCCTTCTTGCACAGCTGTAACTTATGAAACGTATTAAAATCAGCGATTTTAAACTGCTGCAAATTCTTAATAGAGTGCCCTTTTTCAAGCTTTTTTCACCCAATGAACGAGCAGCTTTTTTTGCGCACTCAATGAATTTTTTACATTGCGTAGAAGGCGAAGTAATCATTCAAGAAGGTTGCGAAAAAAATGATTTTTTCATCATTTTGGCAGGCTCTGCCACGGTTTATATCAACGATGGTCAACATGCGGTCGCTAAGGTCGAAGCGGGATATTTCATTGGCGAAGGGGCTTTTATTGCCAGCAGACCACGTACCGCCAGTGTTGTGGCCGACATGGAAACCTTTGTGATCAGAATGGACCAAACCGACTTAATGCGCTTCCCAGCCAGCGTCAGAGAAAAACTTAAAGACCAAATCATCAACGGCATGGCCATGCGTATAGCTGACATGAACTCAAAGTCGATAAAAGAATCAGCACCAGAGTATTACAATCCTAATGAAGACTAAGCTTATTAATTGACCACTGGTTAACTAATGAACCATTGACAATGCGCTATTACTTGCTGTATATTGCCCCCGCTTAACAAAAAGTCTCTTTTTTATCCTCTCTGTCTTCGTATATCGACCCACAGTTTAAATTCCAGTCTTATTTTTTGCTACATAACCTATTGAATAAAAACAATCAAAAATCTATTTACAATTAAATCAACACACAGCACCCTGACAAGCTGCTTATATGAGAAAAATTTATGAGTTCAACCTCAAACCAGGCGATCAGTGCCTCGGACATAGAAAAATACAGTAACCCCATCCCAAACCGGGATTTTATTATCAGCCTACTCGAAAAAGGCAATCAAACACTGACCCGTCAGCAAATTGCACAAGCATTAGAATTGTCTGACGAAGAACAACTCGAAGGTCTAAGACGCCGCTTACGCGCCATGGAACGTGACGGCCAACTGCTGTTTAACCCACGTCAGGGTTACAGTGTATTGAGTCAAGCCGACTTGCTTGAAGGCAAAATTATTGGCCATCGCGATGGCTTTGGTTTTTTCACCTCAAACGAAGGCGGCGACGATTTATACGTACACAACAATCAAATGCGCAAAGTATTTGATGGTGATTTGGTGCAAGCCCGCGTGACAGGCACCGATAAACGTGGCCGCAAAGAAATCGCAATAGTTAAAGTTCTCGAACACAATACCACCGAACTGGTCGGGCGAATCGGCCTCGATAACAGCCAATATTACCTTCAGCCCGAAAACAACCGCATCAGCAATGACATCGATATTAACAATACTGACCTAAATGGCGCACAAGAAGGTGAATATGTGTCAGCTAAGATCACCCGCTACCCCAACAAAAACAATCCTGCGCTTGCCCAAGTGCTTGAAGTATTTGGTGAATCATCGGGTCCGGGCTTAAAAATCGGCGTTACCCTGCGCAATCACAATATTCCGCACAATTGGCCTACTGACGCCATAGAAACGGCCAAGCAAATGGGTAACACAGTTACCGACGCCGACAAGTTACACCGCGTCGATATGACCAAAAAGCCCTTTGTCACCATCGACGGCGAAGACGCCCGAGATTTTGACGATGCGGTTTACTGTGAAAAAAATAAAGCCGGTGGATGGCAGTTGTTTGTGGCCATTGCCGATGTGTCTCATTACGTATTGCCCGACAGCCCGCTCGATCAAGAAGCGCAAAAACGCGGTACGTCTGTGTATTTTCCTGGCCATGTTATCCCCATGCTGCCCGAAACCCTGTCAAATGGTTTATGTTCGTTAAACCCACATGTTGACCGTTTGGTGATGGTTTGTGAAATGACCATAGATAAAGCCGGAAAAATGACGGGTTATCAATTTTGCGAAGCGGTCATCCATTCACACGCTCGGTTAACTTACAATATTGTCAATACTGTGTTAAATGCACCTAATTCGGTGAGTGATGCGCAAGTACCTAACACCGTTAGGCCGCATGTCGTTGAGTTACAACAACTGTACAACGTATTACAAAAGGCAAGAACTCACCGAGGGTCAATTGATTTTGACACCACCGAGGTCACCTTCCAATATGATGACCAGCGTAAAATTGCCCAAATAAACCCGGTTGTACGAAATCAGGCCCACAAATTAATTGAAGAATGTATGCTGTGTGCCAATGTGGCCACCGCTCGGTTTTTAGAAAAACTCAAGTTACCGGCTTTATATCGTGTACATGAGGGACCTCAGCAGAAAAAACTCACCAACCTTCGCTCGTTCCTTAACAGCAAAGGGTTAACGTTAGATGGTGGCGACAAACCAACGCCGGTGCACTATAACCGCTTATTAAGCTCTATTGACGAACGCCCAGATGCGCAAGTGATTCAAATCATGCTGTTGCGCTCGCTCAGTCAAGCAATTTACAGCCCCGACAACCAAGGGCACTTTGGCTTAGCCTATTCGGCTTATGCGCACTTTACCTCGCCTATTCGTCGCTATCCTGACTTACTGGTGCATCGCGCTATTCGTTCAGAGATACGCCAAAAACACCTCGGTGGCGCACTAGGTCGAATGCTCAAATCGGTTGTAGGATTTAAACCCAGCCCGGTTGTTCGCATCAAATCGGCGAAGAAACTTAAGCGTACGCAAAGCTACCCTTACGCTGCACAGACAATACAAAACTTGTCAGAGCATTGTTCACAAGCATCGCGCCGCGCCGACAAAGCCAGTTTAGATGTCGAAGCATGGTTAAAATGTGAGTACATGGAAGATTACATCGGTGACGAATTTGACGGTGTCATTAGTGCGGTCACCAATTTTGGTGTGTTTGTAGAACTGCCAGACACCCGTATTGAAGGGTTAATTCACATCACTGCGCTCGATAAAGACAGTTATCACTTTGATGCTAGCAATCAAAAGCTGGTTGGCAAGCACAGCAATCGCACCTTTGCCATGGGCGATAAGCTCACCGTTGAGGTGGTTGGCGTAGATATGAGCCAACGTAAAGTTGAGTTTGAGTTGGCTAGATGAGTGAAAGAGTCTCCAAACCTGTTGCATTAACCAATTTAAAACTCAATTCTAGGGTGATCGCGAAGTAAGTATTAGCGTGGTCACTCTTTATACCCACTACAATACCAATTTTAAATCAGCCAATTCAATAATTAAGCATTAATTAACGCTATTTTAACAAAAAACCGATGTTTTTTTGTGAGTTCAGCTTGCATAGCTTGGGCAAAAAAACTACAATCGCCGCCTTGGATTTTTAAAGCCATTTTTAATGCCGCTTATTTAATATTTAGTGCATTGTGCTTTAAAACACATTAAAAACGTCGTAATTGAAGTTTTTAGGATAATTGTAAATCACATTATTTGTGAATAGGAAGTTGAAATGTTACTACGCTTTTTGATCCCGTGCAGTTTAATCGCTGCAGCGGTTAGTCAGGCTTGTTATGCTGGTGAAACCGTTTCGTTAACCCACCGAGATATCGTAAAGTCTCCTGCTGGCCAAAACGTGGCTTTTAGTGCTCAAGCACTGGCGACTGAGTCACTCAGTAATATTATTGATGCAAAAGTACTTGGTCGCAATTTTGTCCAAGACAATCAATTAAAATCCCTCAATCCCATTGAAGCGCAAAAAGGACCTAAAAGGGTTTCGCACGTGCGCTATCAACAATATTACCAAGATATTCCGGTATGGGGTCGACAGATTGTTGTCCATACCAATGCCAAAGGCGAAGTCACAAAACTCAACGGAACCTTGACCAAAAACATAGAGTTGTCAGTGGGTCAGCTAAATTCGCGCTTAACCCCCAAAGCAGCGGTTGCTGCCAGTAACACAAAAAATGAGTTCAATGATGGTCAAGATGTCGGTCGTGGCCAAAATGTGATTGCCGTTGAAAACGACGCAACCCCAAAAAATGCGGCAAATGGACTCGATACTTTTGGACTGGAGCCGTTGTCACCAAGTGAAGCATTAGCAGAAGTGATCCGGTTAAGCATTGCCCAAGCGGGATTAGATGCAAACCAAGTACAACTTAGCCAACAGCAAGCCGATTTGATTGTCTATGTAGACGAATATGAGCAGACAACATTGGCCTATCACGTTGTTTTCTTATATGAATCAGATGAAGGGCAAATTGATAAACCTGCTTTTATCGTTGATGCAAACAGCCTTAAAGTGATCAAGCAGTGGAGCGAATTACAACATGCTCAAGCCACCGGACCTGGCGGCAACAATAAAACTGGTCAATATGAATATGGTACAAACCGTGGTTACATGGACGTAGCAGACAATAATGGTACTTGTACCATGGAAAATACCAATGTTAAAACCGTAGATTTAAATCACGGAAGTGGTGGCTCAACCGCTTATAGTTTTCCTTGCTCCAGAAACACCCATAAAGCCATTAATGGCGCATTTTCCCCGTTAAACGATGCCCACTTCTTTGGCGGCACCGTTTTTAATATGTACAACGATTGGTTTGCCACAGCACCTTTGAATTTCCAATTGGTGATGAGGGTGCACTATAGCACCAATTACGAAAATGCCTTTTGGGATGGTAGCACCATGACATTTGGTGATGGCGCTAGCACTTTTTATCCTTTAGTTGGCTTAGACATCGTCAGCCACGAGGTCAGTCACGGTTTTACTCAACAAAACTCCAATTTAATTTATTCAGGGCAATCAGGCGGCATCAATGAAGCGTTTTCTGATATCGCCGGTGATGCAGCTGAATTTTACCAAAATGGTAGCAATGACTGGTTAGTGGGCGCAGATATCATGAAGTCGCGCACCGCGCTGCGCTATTTTGCCGATCCTACCTTAGATAACCGCTCTATTGGCCATGCAGATAATTATTACAATGGTATGGATGTTCATTACAGTAGCGGTGTGTTTAATCGCGCATTCTATTTATTGGCCAATACGGCTGGTTGGGATACTCGTAAGGCTTTTGATGTTTTTGTCGACGCCAACCGAAATTATTGGACCAACAGCACCACTTATGAACAAGGTGCTTGTGGCGTACTAAATGCCGCTGATGATCGCAATTACAATGTTTTTGACGTTAATATTGCTTTTGAAACGGTTGGTGTTTTTTGTAGTAATTTCCCGTCGGTAGATAGTGACGGTGACGGCATGCCTGATTTATGGGAATACCGTTATGGCTTAAATTACAATGACCCTAGTGACGCCAACTTAGATGGTGATAACGATGGTTTAACCAATTTACGCGAATATCAGCTCGAAACTTTTCCAAATAATACCGACTCTGATGCTGACACCTTGTCCGATGGGGATGAAGTGAATACTCATGGTACTAACCCGTCTAATCCAGATTCAGACAGCGATGATTTGACTGACGGTGCTGAAATAAACACCCATGGTACCAATCCGTTACTTGCCGACACCGAAAGTGACTTAATGCCCGATGGTTGGGAGGTCAATTATGGCTTAAACCCATTGGTAGATGATAGTTCTTTGGATTTAGACAATGACTCACGCACAAACTTGCTTGAATATCAGCAAGGTACCAACCCTGCGGTACCCGAGGTGTTTGATCTTGAGCCTAATAATTCCATTGCCCAAGCACAAAATATTGACCCTTATTTTACGCGAGCCTATTCGCCAGATATTGGTGACGCAAGCCAGAATACTTCACAACGAATTCCTCATGCGACCATTACAGGCACTGGTGACAACAGCTATGACTATTTTAAATTCACGGTCAATTCCGCGCCTGCTCAAGCTATCTTTGATATTGATTATGGTATGAATCAAGGTGGGTCGATTGATACCTACTTGCGTTTGTTCAATAGCAACGGTCAGATGATCGCTTCCAATGATGATGCCAATACTAGTAATGGTCAGGGCGGCAGTAATCATCGCTATGATTCATTTTTAACCCACACCTTTACCACTACAGGTGTTTATTACATCAAAGTCTCTCGATTTCATGATTCAGCCGTGTTCGCAGGCGCAACCTATTTGCTCCATGTGTCAGTCGAAAACCTCGATACTGATGGAGATGGCATGCCAGATACTTGGGAAACGCAGTACGGTTTGAACCCTCAAGACCCTGCTGATGCCGCATTAGATAACGATTCAGACGGACTAACTAACTTAGCTGAATTTGGCTTACGCACCAACCCAACTCAAGCAGATACCGATAGTGATGGTTTGAACGACGGCGATGAAGTCAATACACATCGAACCAGTCCGTTACTTGCCGATAGCGACAGTGATGGTTTATCCGATGGTGCTGAGGTCAATACCCATGGCACTAACCCATTAAATACAGACAGTGACAGCGATGGTTTAACCGATGGTGCCGAGGTCAATACCCATGGCACGAACCCTAACAGCAGTGATACTGATAGCGATGGCCTAGGTGATGCGTTTGAGCTCCTTTATGGATTTAATCCTGTTGTTGATGGCGGCGAAGCCAATCGTGATGACGATAACGATGGTTTGACCAATTTAGAAGAATTTACTGCTGCGACCAACCCAACCATTAGCGATACCGATAATGACGGGTTGTCAGATGGTGAAGAGGTCAATCGTTATAACACTAATCCATTGAATAACGACAGTGATGCAGATGGGATGCCCGATGGTTGGGAAGTTCGCTATAGCCTTAATCCTCTGTTGATTGACAGTAGTAATGACCCTGACAACGATGGTTGGAGTAATTTAAGGGAGTACCAATTAGGCACAGATCCAACCGACTCTAACTCAGTTCCACAGGTGATTGAAGCTTATTCACTCAATGGTGCCAACCAGCTGTATAAGTTTGAATTGACTAGTGGCGATCGTACTTTTATTGGCAATTTAGGTATTGGTTACGATTTTGAAGGCATGGCTTTTGGTCCTAACCATGTACTTTACGCGGTAGAAGATAGCTCCAACTCACTATACACAATTGATACCCAGAATGCACAAGTCACCAGAATTGGTTCGTTGGGTATTTATTCTTATCAATATGGTTTGACTTTTGACAATGCAGGTGTGCTTTACCTAACCGGTGGTGATAGCAATGGACGATTGTATACTGTCGACACGAATACAGGCAGGGCGACCTTGATAAGCGCCTATAATGCAAACAA
Organism: uncultured Alteromonadaceae bacterium; assembly: GCA_938085045.1. Lineage (GTDB taxonomy): Bacteria > Pseudomonadota > Gammaproteobacteria > Enterobacterales > Alteromonadaceae > JABSOG01. The sequence continues at coordinate 13,801 of CALKGI010000098.1, read as the reverse complement.
CCTTGATGCTATTGCCTGGGATGGTCAAGCACTGTGGGGTGTCAGTTCATTTCACACCAATAAGTTTTACAGTATTGACAGAACCACTGGTGCTACTACGTTGGTCGGTAGTCTGAACAACGTTAATTTATCTCAACAGTCAGGGCTTAGTGCAGATAACAACGGCGACCTGTGGGGAATGAACGAAAATGGACAAATTTTCAGTGTTAATAAAAGCAATGGTAACGCGACTGCGGTTTATTCAGTGCCTGCTGGTTTTGAATCGATAGCCATTGATTCATTTAACATGGACCGTGACAATGACGCGATGCCAGATGCGTGGGAACAACAGTACGGACTTGATGTTAATGATCCTAACGATGCCAATTTAGATAATGATGGCGATGGTTTGACTAATTTGGTCGAGTATCGTGGCGGAACCAACCCTATACTGGCCGATACCGATGGTGATTCGGTCAATGATGGTTTGGATGTTTTCCCGCTAGATAGCACCGAATGGCTCGACACAGACAATGACCAAACGGGTAATAACGCCGACACCGACGACGACAATGACGGCGTATTAGACGTAAACGATGCCTTCCCATTAGACCGCACTGAATCAGTCGATACCGATGGTGATGGCACAGGTAACAATGCCGACACCGACGACGATAATGACAATGTGTTAGACGTTAGCGATGCCTTCCCATTAGATAACACTGAATGGTCTGACACCGACGGTGATGGCACGGGCAACAATGCTGACACCGACGACGACAATGACAACGTGTTAGACGTTAACGATGCCTTCCCATTGGACCGAACTGAGTCAGTAGACACCGATGGTGATGGCACGGGTAACAATGCTGACACCGACGACGACAATGATAACGTGTTAGACGTTAACGATACCTTCCCATTAGATAGTACTGAATCGGTTGATACCGACAATGATGGCACGGGTAACAATGCCGACACCGATGACGACAACGACAATGTGTTAGACGTTAACGATGCCTTTCCATTGGATAGTAGTGAGTCACTCGATACCGACAATGATGGCACAGGTAACAATGCCGATACTGATGATGACAATGACAGCGTATTAGACGTTAACGATGCCTTCCCATTAGATCGCAATGAATCAATCGATACTGATGGTGATGGCACAGGTAACAACGCCGACACTGATGACGATAATGACGGCGCGTTAGACGTTAACGATGCCTTCCCATTAGATAGAACTGAGTCACTCGATACCGATGGTGATGGCACAGGTAACAATGCCGATACCGACGACGACAATGACAACGTGTTAGACGTTAACGATGCCTTCCCATTAGACCGTACTGAGTCAGTAGACACCGACAATGATGGCACGGGTAACAATGCCGACACCGATGACGACAATGACAGTGTGTTAGATGTTAACGATGTCTTCCCATTAGATAACACTGAATGGGACGACACTGACAATGATGGCACAGGTAACAATGCCGATACTGATGACGACAATGACAACGTGTTAGACGTTAACGATGCCTTCCCATTAGATAATACTGAATGGGATGACACCGACAATGATGGCACCGGTAACAATGCCGACACAGATGACGACAATGACAATGTGTTAGACGTTAATGATGTCTTCCCATTAGATAAAACTGAGTGGGTTGATACCGACAATGATGGCACAGGTAACAATGCCGATACAGATGACGACAATGACAATGTGTTAGACGTTAACGATGCCTTTCCATTAGATAATACTGAATGGGATGATACCGACAATGATGGCACCGGTAACAATGCCGACACAGATGACGACAATGACAACGTGTTAGACGTTAACGATGTCTTCCCATTAGATAAAAATGAATGGGTTGATACCGACAATGATGGCACGGGTAACAATGCCGACACAGATGACGACAATGACAATGTGTTAGATGTTAACGATGCCTTCCCATTAGATCGCACCGAATGGACTGACACCGACAATGATGGCACCGGCAATAACGCCGATATCGATGATGACAATGATGGCATCAATGATTTGGCCGATAGTTTTCCGCTAGATTCGACTGAATTCCAAGATCACGACCATGATGGTATTGGTAGCAATGCCGACGCTGATGATGATGGCGATGGTGTTTTAGATTTTAATGATAAGTTTCCATTGAACCCTAATGAATCTGAAGACACCGATGGTGACGGAATAGGTAACAATAGCGATACAGACGACGACAATGATGGCGTGCTTGATATTGATGATGCTTTCCCACGAGACAGTAGCGAAGCATTCGATACCGACCTTGATGGCATAGGCAACAATTCAGACTCTGATGATGACAATGATGGATTGACTGACAGCCAAGAAATTGACCAATACCTGACTAACCCGTTATTGAGCGATACTGATGGTGATGGACTAAGTGATCTCGATGAAGTGCAGGTACATAATACCTCACCGATATTGGCTGATACTGATGGTGATGGCTTAAACGATGGTTTTGAAGTTCAAAATGGTTTTAATCCATTGGTTAATGATCAACAAGGCGATATTGACAATGATGGCCTATCCAATTTGGAAGAAGCGAATTACGGCACTGACCCTCGCAAAGCAGACAGTGATGATGATGGTTTAGATGATTTTCAAGAAGTAATCACTTACGGTACTAATCCACATACTGCTGATACCGATGCCGATGGGTTAACCGATATTAGTGAAGTTGAAACGCACCATACTGACCCAGTTAAAGCCGACTCTGATGATGATGGCCTACCGGACAAATGGGAAGTCACACACAAGCTCAAAGCGCTTGAAGATGACAGCTTAGCTGACCCGGATAACGATTTACGAGTCAACTTAGTTGAGTATCAAAACAAGACCAACCCTCAATTAGCTGAGGTTATTGATGGCCAAGTAGTCGATATAACTGCAACACAGTCAGTAGATAATGTCTTTCAAGCGAATAATACGCTGGGCGAGGCACAAGACATTGACCCATTCTTTGGCTTAATGTTCTCTGACAACATCGGCGACTCAACCAGCAATACGTCGCAAACATTGCCGCATACGACAATCCTTGGCGAGGGTGATAGTAGCGAGTCTGATTACGATGTTTATGTCTTTACTGTAGAATCTGGTGCCAGCAAAGTGATTTTAGATATTGATTATGATAGTAAATCAGGACTGCAATTCGATAACATTCTTGAGTTATATAACGAAAGCGGCACTTTATTGAGCACAGCAGATGATTCATATATACAAAGAGGCCAAAATGGTAGTACATCAGACACTGACGCGTATCTTGAGTTAATCCTCAGAGTGCCAGGGCGTTATTACGTCAAGGTTGCTTCATTTAATGGCGAACCGATCCCGGCTGGAGCTGGTTATATACTTCAAGTAACAGTAGAAAATCATGCGGTTACTGGTAAACCAGCGGTTGGGATTAATAACGATTGGTAAAAAGAAGGTTGGGTAGACCCCCGTGTCTACCCTTTTTTAAATACCTCATAACGTTGCCCTTGCAGATTTTGTCGAAAAACCGATAACCTCCTCAAGCAGGTGGCGTTGGTTTTTGACATTTAGGGTCTTTCGCTGAATCACACTTTTCATTGCCCGGGTCAACCGGGTCTACAGTAAATTCCATACCTGAATGTTCTTCGCCAGTAATGCGTTTAAGCTCCTTTAACATCGCGGCTTTTCGCTCCTGTGTTAACTCACCTTCAACACCCACTTCAATTTCATAACCGCCTTGTGGCAACTTTTGAATCTTTAAATCTGGAAACGGAAATTTCTCTGCTTGAGTTTTAGGCGCAGGCTGAGGTTTACTCATCAACAACCATATACCCGCAAAGAATACAACACTGCCAGCTAGTAACAGCCAGTGTTGTCTGTGTGGGTTTGATACATCCTTGAGCTCTGGTTTATCCGCCCACTCTACAGCCGGCATCCATCGATACCCCTTGCGCTGGACAGTGGCAATAAAAGTGGGGTTTTTAGCATCATCATTGAGTGTTTTTCGTAACCTTGCCATGGTATTAGCCAACGAGTCTGGCCCCACGACAGTGTCAGGCCAAAGTGAATCAACCAACATTTGCTTAGAAAGTGTTTCACCTTGTGCGGCGCAAAGCAGCACCAAAAGCTCTAATACCTTGGGTTGCAATACCAGTTCAACGGACTCAAAAACCACACTGTTTTGACTAAAGTTGACCTTCAGTTCGCCGGTTTTAAATGGCGCAGCCATTAATTGAGCGGCTGTGAGCTGTTCGTTCACCTAACACTCCTACAATTAATTTGGTTATTTTTCAATAGATTACACCATGGTAGATTTTGGATAGTCAAAAGATAGAAGTTGTTAAGAGCCATTTGCTGGTCATTAATGCCGATTTGTATGATAAAGCGTGCCTTCACTTAAATAAATAGTTAATTAAACACATGAGGCCACAATGAATAGATTTACACTGCTAGCGACGGCACTGATTTTTACCCCTCTTCTTTTTACATCCATAAGCAGCAAGGCGATTGTTATGCGCCACGACGTTAAACCACAACAGTATGAAGTTAAAGCGGCGCAATATCCCAGCGTTGTAAACCTAGACTTTTTGACAGGCACATTAATTCATCCCCAATGGATACTAACCGCAGCCCATGGCACAGATTATATGCCGGGCAAGCAAGTCCTCACGATTAAAGGCCAGCAATATACCGTACAGTTCATTGTGTCGCATCCACAATACAACGCTCGAAACCTCAGCCACGACATGGCCTTGTTAAAGCTCAACCGCCCGGTAACTGGTGTGAAACCCACCGGCATTTACACCAAAACAGATGAAACCAACCAGCACGTTTGGTTTGTAGGCCATGGCTATGTCGGCAATGGCAAAGTGGGCATAACTGGTGGTTCAAATGTGTTAAATCACGCTGAAAACATCATTGAAGAAACATCAAAACTTTGGCTCAAATTTGACTTTGATGCCCCAAAAAATAATGCCTTACCGCTTGAAGGCATAAGCGGACCCGGCGACAGTGGCGGACCTGCATTACTCAATACCCCCACAGGTTACAAAGTGGCTGGCGTAAGCTCACATCAAAGAAATAACGAGCAAGGCGAAGGTCTGTACAACGTAGAAGAATACTACACCCGAACCAGTGCACATCAGCAATGGATTGACTCAACCATACAACAATCTGATGTCAGCCTTGCCAAGGTCGCTTTGGCAAGGCCAACCTACGTTAAACAACCCACCACACCGAATGAAACAAACGCCCTATTAGGCAGCTATGCCCTAACTGATGGCAATCAACTGTTTATTGAAGCGTGTAACGAGGGTATTTGTTATCGCTGGGCTGAAACCACCAGCCAAGTGGTTATCTATAAAACAACCGAAGGGCGCTGGTTTACACCAAAAATCAATCGCGTTTTCAGCTTAAACAAAAGCCCAGACGGCCAAATAAAAGGGCTAATCATCAATGATTTTCATGGTCAGCGGCAATTAACCAAAAGCAACAGCGCTCAAGTTACAGCGCTAAAGGCCAAAATCAAAACCCGAGGTAGAACCTTAGTAAAACACGTTGAACCGGTATGGCCCGATGCCGCTTTGAACAACAAAACCCAAGGCAGCGTTAGTCTGTCATTCACCATCAATGTTGATGGCTCTGTCGGCACGATTAAAATCGTAGAGGCAAGCCCCGCAGGCGTATTCGACAGTGCAGCCATCGACGCCCTATCGCAATGGCGGTATGCCAAATTAGACAAACCGTTGACTGGTATTTTGACCCAGTTTGATTTTGCTCTCTAAAATACCGTCCCTAATGTAAATTTCGCCTCATGAAGGATAGAGGGAACCGAGGCCCATCCTACAAAAAGGCACTCTATGCACATAGTTAACGTGCAGCAACATGCGTTTGTGAATGGGCACTAATTATATGTTTTCGTTGTTACTTCTTTTATACTTAGGCAACTATACTGAGATTAAATCACCTTAAGGCTCAGGCGCTGTGAACTCACCATTTAGAGGTTGCTTGAGTATAAATAAGCTGTAGAAGACACCTATGACCAAAACAATCTTGAAAGTAATGCGAACGGGATTACTGGGCGGGCTAGTAGTTCCATTTAGCTCAATGGGTTTAACCATTGATACCCTAGAAGAACTTAAGCAACTTTCGCTGACTGAACTAAGTAATATCGAAGTGTCTATCGCCTCAAAAACCCCTCAACGCCTTTTCGATACCCCAGCCAGTGTTTTTGTTATCACCGCTGAAGATATTGAACGCTCGGGCGCAACCCGATTGCCAGACTTATTACGTATGGTCCCCGGCTTCAATGTTGCCCATATCGACAATAATATCTGGGCGGTCAGTGCTCGCGGTTTTTCAGCCCGATTTTCAAACAAACTCTTAGTATCTATTGATGGTCGAACCATATATAACCCCCTGTTTTCTGGTGTTTTTTGGGAGATGCAAGATGTCATGCCCCAAGATATCGCTCGTATTGAAGTGATACGCGGTCCCGGCGGTTCAGTGTGGGGTGCCAATGCGGTCAATGGTGTGGTAAACATCATTACCAAAAAAGCCAAAGACAATCAGGGCGGCAGAATAACCGGTGTTATCGGTAATACCGAGCGTATAGGTTCACTTTCATACGGCGGTAAAGCGGGTGAGTCTCTTTACTATCATTTCAGTGCCAAAATGTTTGACCGAGAAAATGCCGTTTATACCGATGGCAGTGATGCCAATGACGCCGCTGTAGGGGAAAAAGTTAACCTGCGGGTTGACTGGCAGCCCAGTGAAATGAACAAATTGTCTTTTTCTACGGGTTATTTTGACGGTCACAATAACCGCACCATGACAATACCCAATATTGAAAGCTTCACCAACATCAAAACCCCCTCACGTACAGATTCAGCAAGTCACTTTTTGATGCTAAAATGGCAACATGAATATATTCATGGTGGCAGCGGCGATTGGCGACTTTATTATGATAAATCCAACCGTAGAGACAGATTAGAAGCGGATGTGACCAGTGAAATCATTGATATTGAGTATCAGCACCAAACCGTTTTGTTTGAACATCACTCACTGTCATGGGGGCTTGGTTTTCGGTTAAATAATGTCACGGGCGGTGCAACAAGTTCACTGATTTCTTTTGACATTAAAAAGAATCATCAACATATATACAGTGCCCATATACAAGATACCATTAGTCTTAATGAGGAACAGAACCTATTTTTAACACTGGGCTCAAAATTTGAACTCAACGACCATTCAAGAAGCGACTTAGAAGTTCAGCCCACCATACGACTGAGTTATAATGGGTCAGACAACCTCTGGTGGGGAGCAATCTCAAAAGCCGTTCGAACCCCCTCTTTTTCAGATCATAGCTTGCGTGTAAATGTTTTTGCTATACCCCAAGGTGGCCCTAACGGATTGCCAATCCAAGGTGCTTTGCATGGCTCACAAGATGTCGACAGTGGTAAATTACTGGCTTATGAAATAGGCTTTCGCAGCCAAAAACTTGAAAATACTTTACTCGATTTTACTGTTTTTTATAACGAATATGACAATCTGATGAACAGTTATCCTGCGGCATTCGAGCCTGTTTTTAATGATGTGGGCGTCCCTGAATACTTTCGATTAATTGAACACTTCGACAGCGGATTATCTGCAATCACTCAAGGATTCGAAGCGGCCATTGACTGGCAGTTTTCATCGCCCTTAAGATTGCGCTTTGCTTATAGTTATTTGAATATGAAGATAAGCGTTGACCCCACAAGTAGCCCTTCAGGATTAGCGCTAAGCGGTGAAAGCCCCCGCAATCAATTTTCGGTTCACTCGTTTTACAATCTCAATGACGCCATGACGATTGACTTGTCGTTGAGGTACGTCGATAAACTCAGAACATTCGACGTAGACAGTTACGTTACCGCAGACATTTTGTGGGGATGGACGATTAACCCACAACTTAAATTCAGCCTTAGTGGCCGCAATTTGCTGGACAAATCTCACGCCGAATACGGTATAGTGCGCGACAACTCAGTTGCCACCAATGTAGAGCGCAGCATTTTGCTCAGTATGCAGTGGACGTTCTAGGCCTATGTATCTAATGACTCGTTTACTCACGATTAAATCGACCCTAATCCACAGACTCTGTATAAGCATATTGGCCATATGTTTGTGCCTGAGTTTTTCTTTAACCGTCAACGCAAAATCACAAAAACCGTCTGACGAGGAAATCAACGCCGTATTTTTGTATAATTTTGCGGTATTCGTCAAATGGCCCAATAAAAATAATGGCATCGAAGAAAACACCTTTCGCTACTGCGTGGTTAATCAAGAGCACTTGTTACAAACACTGGCTTTGACACTTGAGGGCGAATCTGTCAAAGGCCATTCAATGGTTGCAACTGCGTATTCTACTGACAACGTCAAAGACAGTTGTCAGGTTTTGTATATTGATGAAAGTCAAATGGCTCAATGGCCAGCCATCAAGCAAAAAATCGCAGGAAAACCAATTCTTAGTGTCAGTAACTCGCTGACTTTTGTGGCCCAGCAAGGCGGTATGATCTCATTACTACGAGACAATAAAACAATCCGCCCAGCGATAAACCTCAACAATGTTGAAAAAAACCGATTAAAAATCAGCGCAAAATTAATGCGTATATCTAAAAAAATTAACTAAAAGAATGCACCTAAAAATGACAGCCGAGAAGTGACAAAATGATCAAGCAAAAACTCAATAATTTGCCGATTAAGCACAAACTAAACCTACTAACACTAGGTATCGCGTTGTTTGTTATATTAATAATGTCGAGTGCTTTTATTTTTGCGGAGTATCTCAGTAAAAGAGACACTTTACGCGAATCAGCAACCACTTTAACCCGCATTCTAGCCGTTAACAGCACCGCAGCAATTGCGTTTAATGACACCCAGACAGCCGCTGAGGTGTTAGGCGCCCTCAAAGAAGTGCCCACAGCAATCTCGGCCATTATCTATGATGTACACGGCGAACCTTTTGTAAAATATAAACGCCTGTTGCCCGATGAGCAGATGTTGAACGACGCACAACTGCCAATACTAGACATTGAACGTAACCCCTTTAATCGTTCAGAATTCTTGAAAGGTCAGATTGTCGTCTACCATGACATTATTGAAAGTGACCGCTTAATTGGTTTTATTAAAGTCAATCTAAGTCTCGATAAACTAAAGCAAAGTCAATTTCAGTTAATACTAATCGCACTTTTATCTGCAATAGTAGCGATGGTGCTGGCGTACATCTTTTCTCATAAACTACAAAAATTGATTGCCTATCCGATTGAAGCACTAGCGAATACTGTCGCCGGGGTTTCGGCCGAAAAAGACTACAGTCGCCGAGCACAAAAGTACAGTAATGATGAGCTAGGCGAACTCACCGAAGGCTTTAACGCCATGCTCAATCAAATACAGCTTCACCAAATCGAATTAAACGATGCCAAAATTGTCGCAGAAGACGCAAAAATGGTTGCAGAAGACGCCAAAATAACCGCCGAAGAAGCCAATCAGACAAAAACGACTTTTCTGTCACGCATGAGCCATGAATTACGAACGCCACTCAACGCCATTATTGGTTTTGCCACCCTGTTACAAATGCGTCATAACGACCTCACCCCAGAAAATGACAAAGTCTCTACCGAACATATCTTGTTGGCCGGACAGCATTTACTGATGCTAATCAACGACATAATGGATGTGGTTAACTTTGAACAGCAAGAAATCGAGATAACCTTACACGACTGCCCACTCCAACAAACCATAGAGCAAAGTATTACTTTGGTGCAAAGTCAGGCTGATACCGCAGGCATAACCCTACATGCTCAGCCCACATCACTGAGTATCACGGCCAACCATGACAGACTCAAACAAGTATTAATTAACTTGCTGACCAACGGCGTTAAATACAATCAACCTAACGGTTCAGTGGCTATAGAAGTCAGTGAAACAGATGACGGTTTTGTCGAAATAATTGTGCGCGACAGTGGCATTGGTATTAACGACAAAGATTTTGAGGCGATATTTGAACCCTTTACCCGATTAAGATATGCCGAACAACATGAAATTCAAGGCACTGGCATAGGTTTGGCCCTGACCAAGTTTTTGGTGTTGCACATGAACGGGAAAATCGAGATTCAAAGTGAGCAAGATGTCGGTTCAATATTTAAATTAACCTTTGCAAAAGTGGATTCTGCCAGCCAACAAAGTTCAGCCACAGCCACACCAACTAATGGTTTGTCATTGAGCCAAGAAAACAAACAAAAAATACTCTACATAGAAGATAACCCAGCCAGTAGAGTGTTACTTGAAAGCTTGCTAAGCGATTACCCCCAAATTGAACTACTGACTGCCAACAATGGCGAAGACGGCGTTGAAATGGCCAATGCCCAGCTACCCCAGCTGATATTTATTGATATTAACCTGCCTAAAATGAGCGGCATTACCGCAATAAAAATCCTCAAGGGCAACCTTAAATTAAGTGATACGAAGATGTTTGCCTTAAGTGCAGATGTTTTACCCGAACAAATTAACAAAGCCATGCTCGCGGGCTTTGACGACTACCTGACCAAGCCGATTGATATGAAAGCGTTTATTAGGATAGTTGAAGAGGCGTAAAGAATAAGAACCAAGCGAGGTTGAAGCCTCGCCTACTTCAGCATTGTTGCGCAGGATAGGCGAAACTTCAGCCTCACTGAACAATACCAATGCTCAAACCCTACAACCGATCCCCATACAACATCCCACCACCAAAGAATCCGTAAACAACCTTGCCTGTATTGGCCGGGTCAAAACTGACTGCGTTAGCATTATTTTGTAGCGGTGCTTTGGTGTCAATCTGCCAACTTTGGCCAGCATTTTTGCTGACATATACACCACCATTACCCCAGCTTTTTGGCCCAGCAACCACCACGTAATTACTGTCGTTTGGTGCAATGCTAATGTCTAAGGGAATGGTGTGTTGCAATATAAACTGCCAGTTTTGACCTTTATCAACCGATTTCCAAATACCACTTGCACCATACTGCACCGTTCTGGGTTCCATGTCGGTTAACCATAATACGTCGGTGTTTTGTGGGTCTACGGCAAAACTCATTGGCCGTTTCCAAGGTTGCCAAGCGTCATTCCAACTGCCGTGTGACTCAAGGTCGATATTACCGCGCAGTAACTGCCAGCTCGTTGCACCATTGGCAACATCAAGCAAATAAATGCCAGTTTTGGCTGCATTAAGCCAGCTATAATATTTGGTGATTTCACCTGATGAGTCGACAATTAACTGATCTTCAGCCAAACCCAACGTAGCAACTTGCTCTGCGGTGAGTTCAGGCCTTATACCTGTTACCAAGGCATAAACATTACCGTTATCTAGCACTTCAATTTGAGGAATAGATAAGTCCATCACATAGTCATGCCCTGCGAGCGTGCTCGGCAAACCTTGATTGAACACGTCCCAGCTCAAACCACCATCTAGTGAACGCGAAATACCACCGCCTTGGCTACCGGCATAAATGTCATTGCGAACGGTATCATAACCAATCGACAGGTACTGGCGATTATATTGGTCATTGTCAGGGGTTAAACGCTGCCAGTTGTCGCCTTTATTTGTTGATTTAAACACACCACCGCTGCCCTTAAGTGAAAGGCTGTGATATGGCCAATCGTGCTCAGCACCTGTGACCATAAACACTTTTGTGGCGTCATTGCGGTCAAAAGCGTAATCATAAATGGAGTTATTGGGGCTGTTGAGAATTTTCCAGGTTAAACCATGGTCTGTAGAGCGTGCACCGTGAATATCGGCGTAAGCGGCATAAATGTCGTTGACATTGGCTGGGTTGAATTTAACATCGTACACAGTTGTTACATTTAAACCGCTGGTCAACCATTGGTCGGTTTTCTGCCGACTAGTGGGTGTTTCTCCCAAATACTCACCTGTTAAATCTTGCCAATGGTTACCAGCATTTTCACTGCCATGCAAAAAGAAGTTACCAGAGCCGCCAAACTGGGCGCTATTTAGCTGATTGACGCCAGTGGTATAATAGCCAGCGTCATACCAACCAACATTCAAAGCGACCTGCGAATGTTCTAATAACGAACCACTCCAAGGCACAAAACCGGCATCCCAATTCACTTGCAGTAAACGCAATTGCCAATTATCTCCGCCATCTTCAGATACGTAAACAGAAGTGCCTTTTTCGCGCCCCCACCCTCTGCTGCCTGTGGCATAAATAGTGTGCGGATCGTTTTGCGCCATTAACATATGACTGCCGACAAACTGATTGGTTTGAGCAAAAGCGAAGTTGTTTTTACTGACATAAACCATGCCCGCGCCCACCTCATCGCCCGCGTTAGACGGCCTAGCATAAGTGGCTTTTACATCACCGTCTTTTAGGCCTTGATTTAATGAGACTGAAATCGCCTTGCTGCTCTCGTCACTGGCATAAGCTAAGGTGATATCGGTTGCGGTAGAACCCCCGCTAAAGCGATGAACTTTATGACCAACAGGGGTGAAGTAAACATTAAACTGCTCACCATCGGTAGAACTTAATATATTGTCTTGGGTCGCAATATAGATTCTTTGAGCATTGTGATTGTCGATAAACATGCCAATAACCGCGCCGCCATTATAGACAAATTGCCAGTTATCTCCGGCATCAGTCGAACGCCATAAGCCCAAATCAGTCATCGCATAGACGATACCTGTGGCATCAGTGCCTACAGTCGTTGTGTCACTGTACCAACCCGTAATATGCTCATCATTAGACATATCACCATCATCTATATAAACCAATTCGAAGCTAGCAGGCGCTGTAAACGTTTGGCCACCGTCGATTGAACGCACAGGTTTTACACCCGCTGGGGCATGTAAAACCGAGGTTTCGCCAGCAAAACCAAATCCTGCGGCATAACCCAAACGTGACGAATAGGTGGTTTGATCATGTTTAACCGGTACCCAACTGACTCCACGATTCAATGAGCGAAATACAGTGCCCATGTCGGTACCAACAAATCGCATGTTGTCATTAAAAGGGTTAATAGAATAACCCGCCATCGCACCGCCACCACCAATGCCCCAGCTGGTAAAGCCACTACTTTGGCCACTAATTTCACCGGTTGAACAACCTTTGTCATCGACAGTTTCACCGGGTTGCGTATTGGCACATAAATCGAATTGATCGGCAACCGAATCGCCGTCGGTGTCAACTACCGGTATTTCAGGGATTGGCGTGGGTGTAGGAGTTTCTACAACAACAGGGTCTGTATTGGTGTCACCACCTCCGCCGCCGCAGGCATTTAACAGGGTTATACTGAAACCGACAACGCAGCTAAAAATAAGAGGTTTTAATGGCGACATAAGATGAGGTTACTTCGATGTAAATATGAAAATTAGCGAGATGATACGTCAATTGAGTGCGGCCTACAAATGGCAATCGCAAAGCCATTAAATCGCCATTTCGCCACGACTCTAAAAAGCACAGCATAGGGGTAGACACCGTCTCTACCCTTTTTGAAATTTCTTATATATTTTAATATGTTACACAATTAAGGGCAGACACGGGGGTTTGCGCCCTACGGCAATGCTGTTGACTTAAGAATAAAAAAACCAAAAACTTATCACCACAGAGGACGTAGAGAAGGGCAAAAAACGACCCTGTAAATAATTCTGTGTAACTGCCAGTTCTAAATATAATCAATCAAACGGTCTTCGAATTCAATCATAAACCGATTCAAGGCCGGTTTCCAATTCCTTATCGGCATTGTCCATTTTTTAGAAGCATCTTGAATCGC
>CALKGI010000097.1 GCA_938085045.1 uncultured Alteromonadaceae bacterium | reverse complement strand
ACATCAACAAATGCTTTTAACTTAGCTGGTTGCCCGCTTCTTGAAGGATAAACCACATACAAAGACGTGGGTTTAATCTCGATGTCTTGATTTATTTCAACCAATTGCTGCGTTGCCAACTCTTGACTAACCATATTCCTAGGCACCATACCAAAACCCAAACCAGCCATAATGGCCTGCTTGATGCCAGTCATACCATTCACTGCAAGACGATGTTTTAACACTACCTTTTGACCTTGCCAATGAAAATAGTCGTGATTTAAACCATCATTGACTTGTCCGGTAGTACCAATACTCGGTTGCTCTATCAACGCATGTGGCGTTGTTGCCAGCCCATAGTGTTCAATGTGTTGAGGGCTGGCCACCAACACCCATTGCGAATGGTAAATTTTGCGATAAATCAGGCTACTGTCTTGTATTTGTTCGGCGCTGACCCGCAGCGCAATATCAAAATTGTCTTTTATTAAATCTACAGGTCCATTTGACTGTACAAACTGCAAATTGATTTTGGGATAACGCTTTAAAAATGGAATGACAATCGTTGGCATCCAAAATTCGATCAAGCTTTGAGGCGCGCTAATCCGTAACTGTCCGGTGGGAATATTACTCAGCCCAGCAATATAATCGTCGCCCATTTGCAACGCTTCCAATGCCTGCTCGCAATAACTCAAATACTGTTCGCCAGCCTCAGTAAGGCTGACCGAACGGGTAGTACGCTGTAGTAGTCGAATACCCAAACGAGACTCTAACTGACTAATTTTAGAACTGACCGTCGACTTTTCAATGCTCAATTTTTCAGCCGCTTTAGTAAAACTACGCAGCTCAGCCACTTTGCTAAAAATACGAATTTGGTTTAAATCATTGTTCGCCATGAAAAACAATCTTATGTAAAAATAGCTAATTATTAATATTAGGATAACAAGCATAATAGGCCAACTTCAACCAGCAGAGCAAAATTATGACCGACACAACACACGAACTAGAACAAACGCCTGTCGCCAAATACGACCGAGGCTATAAATGGCTGCACTGGAGCATGGCATTTTTAGTGCTATTAATGCTCTTCGCCTTAATAGGCTTCGCTCAAGAAATGACGGTTGAAGAACACATGACCATACTGACTGGCCATTCAAGCATTGGCACAATCATCAGCCTATTATTACTGGTGCGCCTAACCAAACGCTTTGTTAAACGCGACCCTCAACCACAACACATATTGCCTCGTTGGCAACAAATGGCATCAAAGTCAGTTCAATTTGGCTTGTATTTTTGTATGGTGTTTATTCCAGTGACGGGTTACTTAACAGCACGATTTCACGAGCTGCCGGTAAAAGTATTTGGCAATTTTGATATCAGCCAAGCGGCACAACAAAGTTATGACCAAGCAACCTTCGACGCAATACGTCTTGCCCATGAACTAGGTATCAAATTAATCATGGTGTTGTTGGTACTACATATTGGCGCAGCATTTTATCACCGGTTGGTTAAAAAAGATGGTGTGTTGGCTTCGATTACAACGGCTAAGTGAGTTTGATAACGATATAAAGAGGAGCAATCGAATCTGTGATGATGTTTTGTGACTAATTATTTTTAGCCATTTAGTTTGACTAAAAATAATTAGTCATGGATAACTTAATGCCATTGAAGAGCATTATGGGGCCACCTGCCGACGGTGAAGCCAAGTACTTCGCCTTGATGATTTTACTTAAAGATGAATGACCCAAAGAACAGCTAAACATGAGCAGAGGATTGGATTGGAAGTTACAATTCAAGCTATTTTGATTGCGATAGAAAATAAACCACAGAAATAAGGAATAAGGTAGATTGCTATACGATACTGTAAGCATTACCAGTATAGACTTGGCATCCATACAATACATGAAGTAAACTAATGATAACCATTATATAAATGAGTGGATTATTGTGGCTTCAAAAAATACTTTTGTAACCAACCCTAGCGATGGCTCATTGATTTATGGGCGAATACCGCCAATCAATTTTCAACGAGACTACTTTAGTGAAGGTAATATCATGTTGCGTGTTGGCGAACATTTCACGGCCAACCGAGGCTTTGGTGTCAGGCATATTTGGGCCGAACACAGCAAAGAATTAATCCGCATGGGTTATCATTCAATTGATGACGTTGCCCGATATATCAGCGACATTATTTATGTTGGTGCTCCAATATTTTGTGAATTCAATAGCCTTAGAGGTAATCATCGAATCGCTGTCTTGAGAACATCAAAGGGGATAGTGTTTTTAGAAAAGAAATATGATGGCAGGAATGAAGTGTTTTATTCAGTTGTTACCGCTTTTTCCAATAAAAAAGCACACGGAACCAAAATAGGAAACGTGTGCTGATTTGTCGTGGTATTTGTAGTAGCAGCGATTCTTTAGCTTAAAGGGTCAGAATCCACCATAACGTGTCCTACTATATAAACCCCCTGAGGGCTTACCGTCCGATAAGAGAGGCCAATTTCAGGTGAAGCCCCTACTTAAATGCTCTTTACGACCACAACTATATTATGAATAACCCACCTTTGGAATGCAACAAGTCATTCTTCTTTTCACTGTAACCCACGGTTGGAGCTCGTTCATACGACCCAAGACATCTGTTAGTAGCCTCTAAGCCACACGATAAAGCGCACAAATCTTATTACCAGAAGGGTCACGCAAATAAGCCAAGTAAAGCTTGCCAATCGCGCCTTCACGCAAACCCGGTGGTTCTTCGCAATCGGTGCCGCCATTGGCCAAACCCGCTGCGTGCCACGCGTCAACCGCTTCGGTGTCTTGTGCAGCAAAACCAATTGTGCTGCCATTACCACAGCTGGCAAGCTCGCCGTCAATTGGTTTGGTCAAAGCCAAAACGCCACTTTTGGTCATATAAAAACAGCGGCCTATATCGTCAAGCGTTCCGGGTTTATTTCCCAAAGTGCCCAATGTAGCATCGTAAAAAACTTTTGATGCCTGAACATCATTTGCGCCAAGCATAATATGACTGAACATGTTGATTCCTCTAATAAAAAAGATAAAAGTTAAAATCTAAAATCGGTTAGTTATTTGTTGGCTGGCGAAATTCGTTTCGTCAGCACCAAGGCCAATACAAACCCCATTGTGGCCAAACAGGCCAACAATAAAAATAACGGGTTGAATCCTTCAACACCCAGTGTTGAATCCAAAATACGTCCTGTTGCTGGGGTAAACCCCTCACAGGACAAAAACCAATATGCAAGAGAACAAATTGTTAATACTGAAAATGATCAACATTCGACGTTTTATAGCGATTGTTTAGTTAATGAGTATTAATTGAAACTTACTTTGGTTGGCCATGGGCTGCATAAATATAGGGTGATATACCATCTATGGCAATACAAAGGTTCTGTACACTTAACAATTATCGCCCTGTTGTTCACCTCATAAACAATAATAACAGGTAAGCAAAAAACTTTGGTTCTATAGGCAATGGTAATGTATTTCTACGCAGTATCAGCCGATATAATTCGGATTAAACCTAGATAATATTCGGGTTAAAGATTGATATAATTCGTATTAAAGGTGGATATAATTCGGATTAATGATAGATATAATTCGGGTTAATATCTCTTTTATGCTATGCTTAACTTCCATGATTAATGTAAAAATGCGAAGAGGAATATATGTATTCAAGGCATATTAAGACCATGATTGAAGCACTTTTACAGGAATTCAGAATTGTTTATCTGACTGGCCCAAGGCAATCAGGAAAAACAACCATTACTCGTCAAATAGCTGGCGCACTTAACATGGATTATATAACACTCGATAATCAAGCTGTATTTGTTGCCGCAGACAACGACCCACACGGCTTTATTCAATCATTCAATAACACCAAACTGGTGTTAGATGAGTTTCAATACTCACCCGGTTTAATACCCGCAATTAAAGAATGTTCTGACCAGTTAACCTTTGGTGAAACAGGCAAGTTTTTGCTGACCGGCTCTGCCGATATTTTCCGTTCAGCGAAAACCCAAGAAGCCCTACCCGGACACATGGCACGACTTGAACTCTATCCTTTATCAATCGCCGAACTTAACCTGCAACCGCTTAACATTATCGATTATCTACTCACCAATGATAGTAATCATGGTTTTAGCAATAGTCATGTGGTATCAACGTCAAAAGAACAGCTGGCCAACTGGATAATTGCAGGCGGCTACCCCGAAGTACAAAGCAAAAGCCCAAGAGCCAAATCAATGTGGTTTAAATCTTATGTTCAAGGTCGATTATTTAAAGACTTCGACAGTTTGTATACCGCCAGAGGCGATTATCATTCAAAACTTAATGCACTGGTTCATTACCTGGCCGGTTTAAGTGGCAATTTAATCAAGTACTCAAACGTGTCAAATGACCTAGAACTAGACGACAAACTAGTCAAAACCTACATCCAAATTTTAGAACTGATGTTCATTGTTAAACGCCTACCCGCCTATTTAAAAAACCGTTCGAAACGCGAAGCCACTACCATGCCTAAACTACACTTCGTCGACACCGGTTTAGCTTGTTACTTATTGGGCATCAAAAAAGCAGAACAATTAATTTACAGCCAATATTACGGAGCATTGCTAGAGACACTGGTTTTAATGGAATGCTGCAAACACGCCCAATGGGCGCAGAATGAGGTTTCTATTTATCACTTTAGAGACAAGAAAAAAAATGAAGTCGATATTGTTTTAGAGCGCGACAACGGTTCGGTAATTGGTGTCGAAATAAAAGCGGCTGCTAGCGTTACTTTAAATGATTTTAAGGGACTGCGTAAATTTGCCGAGTTTGCAGGCAAGAACTTTTGCTATGGTGTGGTTTTTTATTCGGGTAGCCATATTTTACCCTTTCATCAGGGCGAACATAAATTCTTTGCATTGCCAATGGGCTTATTTTGTGGGAATGGGCATTAACTTGGACCTAATGCGAATTATACCAATGACATGGTTAGTCCGACTGCTACTGGGCGTCATAAGTGATGACGCCAGTATAACCCAAGTGAATGGGAAAATCGCCGCGAGAATAAACCCACGAGCAACATAAAAAACTTAACTTCCAAGAATCTTCAAAGGTAACCCTAACGCCTCATTGCCACCACTACCTATAACATAAATAACCCCGCACAATCCGCCAATAGTCAGGCAATACCACACTGTTGAAACAATTTGGCCATAACGGTCAAGCGGCAATAACTGGCTTTGGTGGCGGGTTTTCCACTCAAACAAAATCTCTATGCTGCCAATAGCCAACAAAAAACCAAGCAATGCCAGCCCAAACGAATAACTTAAGTAAACACCTAATACAGCTCCGGCAATACAGGCTAACAATCCAAGGATAGAGTTAACTGAAAAAGTAATACTCTTGAGTACATGGCCACCGTCTAGAGGCAATACTGGCAGTAAGTTAAACAGGTTCAACAGTGCATTAAACGCTGCGATGCCTGCCAAAATCTCGATGTCGGTGATCCAATAACCCACCATTGCCACCAAAGATAACATAAGGCCAAAAAACGGGCCCATAAGAGAGATCACCACATCTTGCCAGCGGGTATTAATCTTTTCATCCGACAGCGCCAGCCCACCAACAAACGGAATAAGATAAATCCCTTTGGTTTTCATACCAAAATATTTCATGGCCTTAATGTGGCCGTATTCGTGAAAAACCAAACACAGAATCAGCGCAATCGCAAACTGAAGGGAGAACAACCAAGCGTAGGCAGCCAAGCTACCTGCGGCGAACAAAACCTTAATGACCTTGGCGCTTTTAAGTAGTTTGAACCCTAACGAGGCAAGGCCTGCAAACCCTATTTTTCTGGGCGCTTGTTCACGCGGAGTGACTTCTTGAGTTTCAATGTCTTTTTCGTTTATTGACGATTTGTCGACTACTTCGCCATCTATTTGCAATTGATAGCTCAGCTCAAACGGCTGCCAATTCAATTCGGTGTTGAGTTGGCACTCAATATTACTGGTGATAGCCTCGCCATCTTCACTCGCGCTTTCTCCCACCAGTACAAACTGGTGGACCGACTGACCATCATCATTAGCATTGGCGTCAAGTTGCGACACCAGCTTGTTGTTCCAAAACAACGCCTGCCACCCGGCCATAGACCCTTCGAGCCTTAGCTCATGTCCCAAACAATCAATTCGCAATAACTGCATGTGTTACCTCTTCTCAGATTCAGCGGCGGATTATCGCAAAATTGACTGCTATAAGGCAATTACAATAATTAACAGCAGCGCCCGGTTGTTCAGGCTATAGTGAATAAAAAGACAATGACCAAGATTAGAGTACCCTAATGAAAACGTTTATCCATCGCAGTACAGCACTACTCTTAATCACAACGCTCACAGGTTGTGGTGGTTCTGGCAGCAATTCACCGAGCAATACCAGCCCAACGCCTACTCCAACGCCAACTCCGACTCCGACTCCGACTCCAACTCCGACTCCAACTCCAACTCCGACTCCAACTCCGACTCCAACTCCAACTCCAACTCCGACTCCGACTCCCACTCCAACGCCGACTCCCGACACTGTCACCGAGCAACAAGCGTTGACTAATGCCCAAAACCTGTGGAACAACGAAGCCCGCGAATATTACACTTATCAATACCAACACAGTTGCGAATGTGTGCCCGAAGCAACTGAATTAATGGACGTTAGCGTAATAAACAATGCTCTGCTGTCGGCGCGTAGTCACGCAACCGACCAAATAGTGTCAGCCCAAATCAGAGGGAGTATTTATACCGTTTCGCAAATGTTCGCCATGATCCAATCGGCCATTGATACAGACGCTGCTAGCATCACGGTCAATTATCACCTTAGTTTGGGATATCCTGAGCTTATTAATATCGATTATGATGCGATGATGGCAGATGAAGAGTTGTTGCTTAGCGTAACCGACCTCACATTTTCCGACCAAAAAGAAGCGCTTGATGATGTGCAATGGCAACTTAACTCTTTTGTCACCAGCGTAGGCTCGCAAGCACCAATCACCGACAGCAGCATCAACCTAACTTTTTCATCTGAGTCGTTGATGTATAACGGCAATGGCGGGTGTAATAATTATGAAGGAGACTATGTTTTAGGCGATGATCAAAACAGTATTTTGATAACAACATTAGGCAAAACCGAAATGGCTTGCCCACAACCCGATGGGGTATTGACACAAGAAGCGCGTTATTTCGAAACACTAAGCGGTATTACGACTTTCTTGTTTGACGGCAACCAACTGCAATTGGTCAATGGCCCTGATGGAGTACTGCAATATGTCAGGGCACAGTAATATCGCCTAAGCCGATTCTTCATTAGTATGAAGCGTATTCATCACCTTCGCTGCGGCCAACAACTCTTGGCCGCCTATCGACTCAATCATTTTACTCACCCAGCCAGTGCTGATATTGTCGAACCTTAGTTGTCTATTAAACCAAATCACCGCAGGTAAAAAAGCGATGCCACCAAGCACAAGCGCGAAAATACCACCAACATCAAGCCCTTTGTATAAGTCGACACCAAACAATAGGTCAAAACCCAAAAACACGTAAGAACCGTAAAAAGGTAAAGATAAAGCAACCAATTTGGTGAACACCAAATTATGCTGACGAATATCAAATATCTGTTTTTGAACTTCGCTTATCGGCTTGGCGTAGTCTATTTGCTTAATAAGCGCTATTTGACCAATATTGCCCGCTAAATTGATGATGGCAAAAACATTAAGAATGGCTGCCGATACCACAGGTGCCGTCAACGCAAAATTCGCAACGATGTACTGCCAAAGTAGAATCACGATCACCAAAGTGAAAATAGCCTCGACAATGCGTTTATTCATTACCGGTTTCAAAGAGTCCTTCGTCTGTTCAGCCTTCAGTTTTTGTTCATTGACGTTAATGCCATTTTGCAACTGCTCGCTCTGTCCCTGCCATGTGTCTTTAAGTTGTTCAAGATTCATATTATTTCGATTCCTTATTGCTAAATTGATGATTCAGTTTGTGCTTAATTCTCGCTATTTTAGTCGCTACATTGGTTTGACTAATGCCTAGCGTGTCAGCAATGCTCTGATGCGTGTGACTTTCTAAATAAAGGATAATAATCGCTTTATCTAGCGGGTTTAGTCCGCCGATAAACTCATACAACAAACGAATATTTTCATCCTGTTGCTGCTCGGCTAAGTCTTCGTTCACCTGCAAAATATCATCGTTTATCTCGGTTGAGTCTTCTTTTAACTTGCTACTTTTACGATAAAAAGATATCGCCACATTCAGTGAAATTCGATACATCCAGGTAGACAATTGATATTGCTCATCGTACTTATCAAAAGCTCGCCACAGCTGTACCATAATCTCTTGTACTAAATCGTTGCGGTCTTCTTTGTGCTGGCAATAACCGTTGGCCACCTTATAAATAATGCCTTTATTGTGTTCAATCATTGCGGTGAAAGATTGATGCAACGTCATTTTACCCCTCTTTAAAATCATTCATTTGCGATTCACTTATCCTATTATTCGCAGCCGATTAAAATTAATCACACTTAATGCAAAAAAAAGTGCAAAAAAGCTTAATTTATTCTCAGGTTATTGAATATGGAGAAACAGAAGAGGTATAGCGATAGATTAAAAATGGTGGGCTACAAATTACGTAGGGTGCGTTACGCACCCTTATTTAGAATTAGAAAACGAGAATAAAGTCCACGCCTACCTAAACACCGTCGTAACACCACCATGATCATACAAACTCGCAGTATTTTGTTGCTCTAAAATCTGCCGAGCCTGCTGTTCAATAAAAGCAGTAGTAGCATCCGACAGCGCATTACCAACACTAAAACGTTTAACGCCCAGTTTGTTTAGCTCGCCAACATCGGTCATGCCCGATAACGACATCACATTTAACGGCGCATCAATCGCTGCAACAATCTGTTTTATCTCATCAGCTTGGCTCAACCCCGGCACGAATATGCCACTGGCACCGCTTTGGACATAATCAACCGCACGGTTTATGGTCTCAGTTAACGGATCTTTAAGCTGAAAATAAGTGTCTGTTCTGGCGTTGATGAAAAAGTCGGTGTGACCATGGCTGTCGAGTTTATTCCTTATGGCTTCAATCAAACCACATTGGGTTTGCTTATCGACCATTGCTTTGGTGTTTTTTAACGAATCTTCAAAGTTAATACCAGCGACACCTAGGTCTGCCATTTTCAGTGTATTTTCGGCAATGGCGTTGCTAGATTCAGCATAACCCGATTCAATATCTACAGTCAGTGGAATGCTCAGCACAGCCACCATTTTACCGACCAAAGTTAACAGCTCGCTAAACTCGATGTTTTCGCCATCTTTATATCCCAATGCGTTTGCAACGCCCCAACTGGTGGTGCCAACCGCTTTAAAACCGGCCTGTTCTAACACCATGGCCGAAATCACGTCCCATACGTTGGGCAAAAATAATAACTCGGCTTGTTGGTGCATTGATTTGAAACTGGTTTGATTATTCATGGGTTTTTCCTTACTTTACTAAATTGACAATCAGCTTAAAAACTCAGTCTTTGCTTGGCGGGTATGAATCACATTTTGAATATCAAGTTGCTGATTTTCTTTGCTTGGTTTGAGCTCAATGCCTTCATGAGTCAACAACCACAGTTTGCGCTCAATACCGCTCGCATAGCCAGTTAAGCTGCCATTGGTGCCAATAACCCGGTGGCAAGGCACAATTATGCTAATTGGATTTCGGCCATTAGCACCGCCCACCGCTTGCGAACCTTTGGGTT
The DNA here is from genome assembly GCA_938085045.1 of uncultured Alteromonadaceae bacterium. Taxonomy (GTDB): domain Bacteria; phylum Pseudomonadota; class Gammaproteobacteria; order Enterobacterales; family Alteromonadaceae; genus JABSOG01. The sequence continues at coordinate 12,970 of CALKGI010000097.1, read as the reverse complement.
TATTGACCATTTTGGCGATATCTTTATAGGTATACACTTCGCCAAAGGGGATTTTCGACAAACAAGCCCATACAGCTTGTTGAAAAGCGGTGCCTTGAGGGTCAAGTGGCACGTCAAAGACCTGACGTTTACCGTCAAAATATTCGAGTAATTGGGTTTTACAACAATCGGTGATGTCATTAGGTTTAATGATGCTTTGTTGGTCACCACTAAAAATGATGTGACTAATGCCCTTTTCAGTGGCTTTTAATTCGAGAGTGCCCAGCGGGGATTCAATATAATCAGTAAACATTTCAACGGCCTGTTTGGTTTCAATGAGGGTATTATAGCGACTTGATCTGACCAGACTAGCTGGAAACGGTAGTCGACGTTAAAACGCTTGCAGCCATATACAAAGGCAGCTCTTTTACCACTCCTTCTTTTGGTGCGGCAGACAATCTGCCGGTGAGCTTATAGACGATTTGTGGTGCGTAGTTTTTTACGTAAGTCGACAGACTTTTCGAGCGGGTTGAACGGCCGCTTTTAACTTCAATGGGTATAAGCTGATTATCTAGGCCTTCAAGGATAAATTCTAGCTCAGCAGCGCGTTTGCTGGTCCAGCTGAAAAGTGCCTGATAAGGTCTATCATTTGATGTGGCGACGAATTCACACGCCACAAAATTTTCGCAAACATATCCTTTAAAATCGTAGGCTTGATTAATGACCTCGGCATAACTTAAGCCCAATGTTGCGTTTAACAAACCCACATCATGCAACAATAATTTAAATCGGGTTTCATCCATCATCGCTCGTAGAGGTGACCGTACATTTCCCTCAACGATATAAACTCTGTGGGCCACGCCTATGGTTTCTAAAAAATGTATAGGACCAATTAAATCTTCGTAACCACGATTACCAGGAATTACCCCCCTAAACTTGTATTTTGGCGCTGTGCCATCACGTTCTTTCATCAGGTTGGTGGTGATACTGTCGAACACCCGGGTTATTTGCAAAGCACTGTACTTTTGCCCGTGCGAATATTTAGCAAAGTCATCTTTGTAGTCAGCCAGCAGTGTTTTATGCACCCGGCGACCCGCTTTAGCTGCCTTTAATATATCGATGTTGAAATCAAACGACGCCCATTTCGCTACTGCTTCGGGCATACCGCCTACAAACAAATAATCTAAAAACGATTGCCACAGTTTGTCGTGAACCAATGAAGAAATATGGTTTCGGCTTGGTTCGTCAAGCACTTCGGCCAGCATCTTCAAACCGTTGGCCCATAAAAACTCTTTAAACGTCATTGGGCGTATTGTCACCCGGTTGACTTTACCCACAGGAAAACTGCCCAATAGCCCCACGTTCGAACCTGTCGCAATAAGCGCGATGTCTGGTCTTTGCTGACAAAAATACTTCAGAGAATCTATCGCTTTTTGGCACAAACCAATCTCTTCAAAAAACAGTAAATCATGTTCAACGTCAAAAACCTGTCCGGTCACCAGTTGTATATCGCGCAGCAACACGTCTGGGGTTAAGTCACCTTCAAAGATGTCTCGTAGGGCAGGCTTTTCCATAAAATCGAGTTTTAACACCCGCTTAAAATGAGCCGGACCAAACAAACGTTCGACCAAATAACTTTTGCCCACCTGCCGGGCACCGTCGACCAACAATGGTTTACGATCATTGCTGTGTAACCAGTCAAGCAACGCTTGCTCTGCCAGTCGATTCATTGTCATTATTTGAAGCATCTCATTGAGTTATGTTAACTTAACAATAGGTCAAAAAGAGAATAAAAGCACCATTTAAAACAGCTATAAAGAGAAAATAAACACCATTTAAAGTAAAACAAAAGAGAAAAATTACACCATTAAATACAACTAAAATGAGAAAAATCACACCTTTGTTGCAATCATTTGACGTTGTTCAGTAAACTTGACGTTATGAGTATCGTTTTTCGTATAGTGAATGGTACGCATGGCGCCCTCCTACCGTTTACAATAAGCGTTAACTCAGTACTGTATTTTCGCCAAACCCGCTCATTATCAACAAACTTAACCAAATAAACAGCTTCCTTACCCCTTTAAAAGCGGCGTTTGATCAATTAATCTGATCAATTAGTCAATTTTTTACACAATTTTAATGATCTTTATAAAAAGTTGTCTATAGTGTTATTGCTCTACTGAATAAATGTTGTTCACAACATGGTGGCAGAGCAAACAATATATAAATATAAAAAATACAAGATGAGAAGACACCTGATGACTTTTAATAAATCCACCCTAGCATTACCCCTGCTTTTAGTAACTCAAGTTGCAACCGCAGACCTCCTAGTATCTGAAGTTTTATACGATGCGCCCAATAGTGACTCCACAGAAGAATTTGTTGAGTTATATAACCCCAGTTGTAGCGCCGTGAGTTTGAGCGGATATGCGCTCAGCGACAACTCTGGCACTTTTAACTTGTCGGGCACCATAGGTGCTGGCGGTTACGCAACAGTCGCTCGCGACAGTAACGGCTTCAACAGTTTGTTTGGACAGGCACCGACAATCTCAGGCATGAGCTTGAGCCTAGGCAACAGTGGCGACCGAATCATACTCAAAAACAACGGCAGCGAAATTGACCGAGTGGCCTGGGAAAACGCCGACTCTGGCTGGAGCATTGCAGCCAAAAACGTATCGATTGCCCGCAGCAGCGCAACCGACACCAATAGTGTCAGTGATTGGTCTGTACAATCTGATGCCGGTAACCCAGGTTCAGGCGTATTTGCTGGTTGTGGCGGTAGCGGCGGCGGAGGTGGCGGCACAACTCCTAGCGACACCGAATTGCAAAACGGCGTAACCAAAACAGGCTTAACCGCATCAAGCGGTAACAAACTCAACTACACCATCGACACCCCAAGTGGTTCAACCAATTTAGTGATCAGCATTAGCGGTGGCTCGGGCGATGCCGATTTATATACCAAATTTGGCGCAGCACCAACAACATCAAGTTACGACTGCCGACCTTATTTAAATGGCAACACCGAAAGTTGCACAGTCTCGGCACCTGACGCTGGCACTTATCATATTATGCTTAACGCCTACAGCACCTTCTCGGGCATGTCATTAACAGCATCTTTTGACACCAGTACAGGTGGCGGCGGAGGTGGAACAACACCTCCACCAGCAGGCACCGACGATCCGGCAGGTTACAGCTACAGCACTTATTACGCTAACGCAACTGGCCAAACAGGCAACAACTTAAAATCAGCGTTAAACGGTATTATCAAACAAGGTCACACCAAGCTCAGCTATACGCCGGGCGTATGGGATGCATTGGAATTCACCGATGAAGATCCAAACAACTCCAACAATGTTTTGTTGATATATAAAGGAAACTCAATTAGCAAAGCAACTCGCGCTGGCCAATCTAGCAGTCAAGACGCTTGGAACCGCGAGCACGTTTGGGCCAAAAGTCATGGCTTCCCGTCTAGCGGCCAATGGGCTTATACCGACATTCACCATTTACGTCCGTCTGATGTGAGCATTAACTCAAGCCGTGGCAACAAAGACTTCGACAACGGTGGCACCGCAATATCTGAAGCGCCAGACAACAAAACAGATTCAGACAGTTTCGAGCCGCGTGATGAAGTTAAAGGCGATGTTGCCCGAATGGTATTTTATATGGACGTACGATACGAAGGCAGCGACAGCTCTGGCACACCTGATTTAGAAATTGCCAACTACGTAGGCACCGGCAGCCAAGCTTTACTTGGCAAACTGTGTACTTTAGTGGCATGGCATCGCGCCGATAACGTGTCGGCGCAAGAAGTACGAAGAAATGGCCGGATACACCAAAAACAAGGTAACCGTAATCCGTTTATCGACAATCCAGCTTGGGTTGAAACGCTTTATGGCGATACTTGCCCTTAAGGTTTACCTAATATATGGGTGCGCATGGCGCACCCTTTTTATCTTAAACCACCTCACACCTTTAGTAGCTATATACATTTCATTTTGCTAGTGTTGCACCAGTTCAATGGATTTAGTTATATAAAAGGTGAAAAATGAAAACCATTCTAATATGTTTACTCTTACTGTCGTTCCCTACCCTAGCTACTCAACCAAACAAGCAATGCCAGTCATTCAATGGCCTTGAATTGCTCACCAAACATAAAGTGGTGATGTTTGGCGAACAACACGGCACCAAAGAAATCCCTAAAACCTTCGGTAATTTGGTTTGCCATACCCTCACTAAAGTCGAAAACAAAAGCAGCAAAATCGCTGTAATGCTCGAAATTCAACAAGAATTACAGCCCAGCCTCGATTTGTACTTAGACGGAAAAATCAGCCAACAAAAATTCCTCTCTCACCCTGTTTGGTCACCCAAATGGCAAGACGGCCGATTTAGTATGGCGATGTTGGCATTAATCGACCAGTTAAAATCTTTGCGTCAGCAATACCCCGGTCAGCTCGATGTATGGTTAATCGATGCTCTAAAAACAAACCAACCAAGTGTTGATAAGAACGCGGTAATGGCCGAGAATTTTAACCGTAGATTATCCAATGGATATGAAAAAACACTGCTGTTGGTTGGCAATTATCGCAATAGAATTAACTTAAGCCAAGGCTCGTCAATGGCAACAAACATAAAAGAATTCAATCCTTTAACCTTAACGATAAAAGCACAAGTGGGCAGTTACTGGGCGTGTATGGGGCCTACAGCCGAAGGTTGTAAAGCGAACCATTTTGATAAAAAGCAAGTGGCAAAAACTGAGGGTGTGGTTATTTTTAAAGACAAGCAACTATACCACGGAGCGTATCAGTTTAACCGATTAACGTTTTCGCCTCCGGCTGTAGGTTCGCTGAAATAGGGCGGGTTAGAATCACCCGCCTCAACAAATTAAACCAAATTTTCGTTACGACAAAAATCAGTAAAAGACTGTGATAATTTGGCTACATCAGTTGCCGGCGACAGTGCCACTCGAACAACATAGTCTTTATCACCTTCTTTGGTGGTGCCTTGTGTTGAAGTGGCCGGAATGGTCCAATAACAACCTTTAAGCTGCCCGTAACTCACGCAATATTTACTATCACCCGGGTACAAATCAATCATAAAATCAATCAGCTTTTTGTTAAGTACTCGCTGATTTTCTTCGCGCTGCGCAGGGGTATCACCACCACAAGGTAAATCGAGTGAAAATACCGAAGGTGTGAAACCCTGCTCTGCCAACTCTTCTGACACAAAATTGATTTTAGCCTGTGGCAACACACCATGAATATGCGCTACAAATTCGCGAGCATTATGATAAGCCTTGGTAATGCGCTCAGGCATTGAAGGCATATTTTCGGCCAACGTATTCATCTGATGCGCCACTGCGCTGTTATCAGTCAATGTTAAATGATTTTTCATGATAGCCTGCAACGACTGTGCAGCTTCGTTTACTGCACAATAACCCGCGATACAACGTCCGCCGCTCGGGAACTTCGACCCGCTTGAAAACGAAACCAGTTTGGTTTTAACCAGCTCGCTGTCATCACCCAACAATTTAACGTTAGGGCAAAATGTTTGGTCAACAATAAACACTGGCGCCACCGCATCAGTATTATCTGGCGTTGTTCTTGGAGCACTTAACGCTGCTGCCAAATTGGTCATATTAGGCACTTCAACCCTTGGGTTGGTTGGTATTTCAGCCAAAACAAGTGGCACACTGTCGCTGTGGGCAGATGCTTTAAGAGCCACTTCTAAAGAGCTTACCAAGTCATGGCCGCCATCTACTGGCAAGTCAACAATTTCAATATTGGTATTTAATTCGCCAATACGCCGAGCCTGATCGTTAGTGCCGCCATAACAATTGGGTGGCAAAATGATTTTAATCGCTTTACCCGGGTGTTGGGTCATCGCGTCTTCAACAAGGCCCATCAAAATGGCATATTGAATAGACAAACCACTAGAGGCAACCAGCGGTGTAACAGTGCTGCCAGTATTGTGTTTAATGCAATCGTAAACGCTGGTTTCATCTTCAGTTTTGCACTGCTGCGGCGTTGTTTGCTGGTTATTCACAATCTCATGCAACACATTGAGCGCGTTTGGCGGTGTCATTGCGATGGTTTCGCGGCGGCGTACATGCTGAACGTTTTTAACCACATCGGCTTTGTTCGCGTTATGAATAATCATCGCGCTGCCATAATGCGCATGAATATTAACAGTCACATCGACATTAGCGTTCACTGTTAATGGTGTTTTATAGTCGGCTTGGGTCACAAATATAACTATCCCATCACTAACAGCACCATCGCTGTGAGCAGGTATTTCTGAAGCGTCTGCAACTTTATTTAATTGAACGTTATAACCGTAGATATCTTCTAATCGTTGTACATCAGTTAACGGCGACGATTCGGTGTTGTAATAAATATGGGTTTTATTGCCGCTTACCGTATTGTTACGAATAATGGCCAGAATAGGCATGGTTTTAGACGTAAATGTAATGGCCTGATCAGATGATACACCATTAACGTCGGCCAAAACCCATTCTAAAATACTTGATAATTGATGACCCAAACGAATGTAGTCATAAGCCGTTGGCAAAGCTTCTAAAGTGGCAGCCGACAATTCAGTGCTTAACAACAGCGCCTGTAATTGTTCTAAAAACTGAGATTTTGCCTGAGCTTCGTTGTAGATATCTAATCGATGCGTAGTTAGGTCAACCCAACTGGCTGGCAAGTTTTCGAGTACCTTACGCACTGCATCAAAACATTTTTCTATTGAGTTCAATTTAACTTCCATAAATGAGTTATTTTTACAGGTCGAGGATTGTACAGTTTTCTTAGCATTAGCTATACAAAATTACACAAAAAAGTTTTAGTGTTTTTTGTAAGCAATAGTTCTGTTGATTAAAAATCCCCCCACAACAGTTATCATCGACATTTGTTGCCAAATCACATCTTAAAACAGCATTTTTAATCTCTATTCAATCTCTATTTTGCCCCTATTGCATCGTTTCTGCGTCGTTTAACCGATAACGGTTTGTTTTTAACGCGTAGATAAAATCTAATGACCCCGCTGCAGCCACTTAACACTTTTAACAGCACTTTTTATTACAGTGACTCCTTATATCAAAAAGAACAGGATTAATAATAAAAATGAATAACAAAAAATTGGCGTTAATAACAACGCTGACACTCGCCGCGCCATTGGCAAGCGCAGGTGAGCAAGTACGAGTCGCGTGGGATAAAAACCCACACTCTGAGGCGGTGATTGGTTTTAACAACGCATCGGGCAGTTATATTAAGCTCGGTTCAACAACCAATGAAAGCAGTTGGCAAACCCACAACACCACGGTGCAACGTACGTTTGATGGCTCTAGCAGTTTAACCAGTAACTTTGTTCGATTGACCGGCCTTACCGCCGATAGCGAATACTACTTTAAGGTTTGTAGTAGCACTTGCTCAAGCACCTTGTATTACTTTAAAACCGCGCCTAATTCGCCGCGCAACATGACGGTTGTATCTGGCGGAGACTCGCGCAGTTCTCACGATGGTCGTAGGCAAGGTAACCGTTTGGTTGCCAAAATTCGCCCCGACTACATCACCTTTGGCGGCGACTACACCAACAGCAACTACGCCAGCGATATGTCAACTTGGTTAGACCATTGGCAAGAAAGCTTCTCGGTAGATCAAATAGACGGCAAAACATACCGAAGGGTTTCCCCCATTATTCCAACCTTTGGTAACCACGAAGCGGGCAACCCAGACACCCTGTGCGAAACGTTCGGCACCGACCCAAATGGCGATGGCGTGTGCTCTAGCGGCGACAACTACTTTGCCATGAACATTGGTGGTAACCAGACTCGGGTGTATACCCTTAACACCGAATTCAAAGACAACGCGACCTTATGGTCACAGCAAAAGTCTTGGCTGACCAATGACTTGGCCAGCCAAGGCGGACAAGTTTCATGGCGTTTGGGGCAATATCATCGCTCCATGGTGCCCACTGGCGGCGGAAAAACCTCTTATTCTACCATTCGCCAATGGGCACCTATTTTCGAAGACGGCAAAATGAACCTGATCACCGAATCAGACACTCACATTGTTAAATACACTTGGCCTGTTGTGCCTAGTGGTTCGTCTTACACCAAAGTCGACGCAGGCACGGTTTACATCGGCGAAGGCAGTTGGGGCGTAGGCACTCGTTCAACCGACAGCCCGCAAAGCTGGTTGGCCGACAACGCCAGCTTTAAACAGTTTAAAGTTATTCAGTTTAACGGCGACAACATCGACGTACGCACGGCAGTATTCAGTGGCGAAACATCTACATCTTCGCTTACCCGCGCACAACGTCAAGCCGACCCGCTGGCATTACCTGCTGGATTACAACTGTGGGATCCATCGGGTGCCGTTGGTCAGGTTTATACCCTGTCAAAAGCGGCCAACAACTTAACTCAAGTTGGCCCGGGTGGCTCGACACCTAACCAAGCACCTGTGGCTAACTTTGGCTATTCGGCCAACCAGTTGGCAGTGAGCTTTACTAACCAAAGTAGCGACCCTGAAAGTCAGGCAATGACTCACAGCTGGAGCTTTGGCGATGGCACCAACTCTACCTCAACCAGCCCAAGCCACACTTATGGCGCCGATGGCAGTTACAACGTAACGCTAACCTCAACCGACAGCGAAGGATTGAGCCACAGCAAAACTCAATCAGTCACAGTTTCGTCTGGCTCAACTGGCAATGGCAACGAGTTACAAAATGGCGTAGTCAAAGCTGTAACTGACACAGCTAAAGATGGCGAGGTTTTCTATACCCTTGAAGTACCAACGGGTGCAACCGACTTAAGTTTTGTCATAGCGGGCGGCAGCGGCGATGCTGATTTATATGTTAGATACGGCGCAGCCCCAACTAGCTCGACTTACGATTGCCGCCCATACAAAAGCGGCAATGCTGAAACCTGTACCATCAGCTCAGTTCAAACCGGCACTTACCACGTGATGTTACGAGCCTATTCAACCTTTTCAGGTGTGAGCCTGACCGGTTCGTACACTGAATCTGGCGGTGGTGGCAATACAGGCGGCACTATGTCACAAAGTAATTTGTCGGGCGCCACCGGCGAATGGTTGTACTACACCGTTGACGTACCAACAGGCATGAGCACTTTAACCGTTGATACCTCAGGCGGTTCGGGTGATGCAGACTTGTATGTTCGCGAAGGTTCGCAGCCGACTACCTCAAGCTACAACTGTCGTCCGTACAAAGATGGCAACAACGAAAGTTGTAGTATTACAAGCCCGGCCAGCGGAACATGGCATTTGGGTATTCGTGGTTATAGCGCCTTTTCGGGCTTGAGCCTTAACGCGCAATGGACGCCGTAAACGTTTGACCTTTTAACGTTTTATAAAACTAGCGGCGGACATCCGCCGCCGGTTTTCATCTATATGAGACGAAGTATTATGATTTTCCCGCACAACGCCTTTATTCGAATCTTCCTCCACAGCGCCGTTTTAGTGTTGTTTATCATTAGTCTACTGAGCGGCATTCGCTTAGCTTTCGATAACCCTTACATGAGCGATGCCTTGCTACACTCAGGCCTAATCCCCCAAGGCAACATGATGTGGTGGCACGAATTATCTGCCTACGGCTGGTTGGCGTTGGTGGCTTACGTTAGCCTCGAATGGCTAAAAGTGCGAAGAACCAAGCCAAAGCATTATCAAAACAAAAATCGGTTTATACGCCTTAACTACATCTTCATACTGGCGCAGGTTTTAACGGGTTTAGTGTTGTATATCAATCAATTATTGCTTGGTATTAGCGCCCTAAACGGCATTTTACTGCAAGCTCATTATTTTCTCGCCGCCGCCTTTTTTATCATAGTAATTGCGCACATAACTGAGCAAATCATCAAAAAATCATACAAAGTGCTGCTGATGATGTTTATGCCAAAAAACTTCACCCGCATTGCCGGAATAACCCTGTCGGTGCTGGGTATTATGGTGTTTGGTCTTTATTACTATCACCACCACTTTCATACCGAATTAATTGTAAAAACCATTCCCCTAACCCAAGAAATACGCATAGACGGCAAATTTGACGAACCCGGCTGGCAAGACGCCAAAAGCGTTACCGTATTAACAGCCCAAGGCAACAACTACTTCGAAAGCGTGCCAGTAGAAATAAAAATGCTGCAAAACGGTTTGTCGGGTTATTTCGCCATTCGCTGGCCCGACCCTACCCCCAGCTACAGCCACCTGCCCTTAGTAAAAACTCGCCAAGGCTGGCAAGTGCAACACGATGGTTTTGAAAAAGACGATGAGCGCACCTATTACGAAGATAAAATGGCGGTAATGCTCTCGCAAGACTCAGGACTAGCAGGTGGCTATAGCGTTCATTTGGGCAAAAAGCCATTAAACGAACATCCCAAAACCCGTTCAAACCGAGGGTACCATTACACTACTGACGATTCTTTAAGAGACATATGGCATTGGAAAGCGGTGAGAGTAAAACGGATGTCGTATCTCGACGACAACCATTTTGGCGCGCCCTCGCCCGCCTGCGAAGCCTGCCCCAGATACAAAGGCGGTTACCGAACCGACCCCAAAGACTCAGGCTCATTTCGCCCAAACTGGACGTGGTTTTTAAAAGGCACAGTCACCCCGCTACGCTTGCCAATAGCTGACATAAGTGCAGATGAAGCCTCAATGAGTTGGTTTGACACAGTGCCCTACGACAAAGCCAAAGACGACTTGCCCCTTGGTGCCACTATGCCCTCAGTGTTGACTTACGAAGGTTTTGAAGGCGACCGGGCCAACGTTGCCGCTAAAGGCATTTGGAAAGACGGCTACTGGCATTTAGAATTAGCCAGAAACCTCAAACACGACTCGAAATTTGACCTAGCACTGCAATCAAACACCTTTTTATGGTTTGCCCCATTCGACCACGCCCAAAGCCGTCATGGGTATCATTTAAAGCCAGTGAAATTAGTGATGGAATCAGCCAAACAGGGGATATTATGAAATTTATAATGCTATTTTTGGGCATATTCATATTGCCTATTAATTGTCACGCTCTTGCAAAGTGGCAAAAACTCGATAAATCAGGCGAGCCAGTGGCCATTCACATGGGCCCATGGAGCTGCGCCACCGACAATAAAACAGGCTTAACTTGGGAAGTAAAATCGTGGCATGAAGACAGCCACTATTACAAAGCAACCTATACCTTTTACGACCCCAAAACCCAATTGGGCGTAAAACACGGCGGCAGCTGCCAACAAGGTCAAGAATGGTATCCGTGCGATGTATCTGACTATATAGCCAAAATAAACAAACAAGCTTACTGTGGCATCACCGACTGGCGACTGCCCACATTAAAAGAACTCAACAGTTTGATTTACAAAAAGAATATAGAAGGAAAATTACTGATAAACCCATATATATTCCCTCGCACCACCCGCTCAATTTATATGACCGCTGACAAAGAGCAAGTAGCTGGTGTTTGGCACATCACCATGATGGATTTTTGGCGTAATAGAACACAGCAGCGCAAGTTAGATGTGGTGGCGAATGTAAGGTTGGTGAGTGAATCAAGGGGTCAGAGACATTGAAGTGACCAATTCTCTTTTAAAATCATGAGATTAGATTCAAGGGGCCAGAGACACTAGCTATTTCTGTGCCTCTGTGATTACAGGTTTTTCTTCGAAAAAATAGACCACATCAGGCAAGCCTTCAAAATGATCATCTGACGTAACTAGAATCGCTTGACTGTTTTGAGCGCTGGCATAAATGATAGCGTCGGCAAATGATAATTTATATTCTGCGCAAACATCTGCCGCCAGTAATGCAATAGACGTTGACAATGGCTGAACCATACCTTGTTTTGTCAGTGCTACTGCTTCAAGTGCCATTTGTTTATTTTTAACCCGACAAACCCATTTGTATAACTCAAATTGAACTGATGTAGGCACAATAACGAGTGTCATCTCTTCGAAATAAGGCACGTACTGATCGCACAAAACACCATTAGTTAACCATTCTATCCAACCACAAGTATCGACGACTATCTTTTGCAGTGGATTATTCATGATTGACGATTTTGCCTGTCACGGTAGTCGTCACTGGTTGAATATTTACAATCGGCAAGTAAACCCCGAGCCGAAGCCATAGTGCGTACAGGGATCAATTCAATGATATTACCCCGCGTGACGATCGTGAACTGTTGACCCGCCTCTAACGCCATTTCTTGGCGTATATCTTTGGGGATAGATAGCTGAAATTTACTGGAAAGCTTAGCCTGACTCATAGCAACACCTACGTTCTACATTAGTAACAGAAAATTGCAATTTTACCAAATAACTGTCGTTGTCGATTTTGTAAAACTAAAGTAAAGGGTGGCTAAAGTCAATGTTAAGGCTGTTTTTGACATAATGGAATCAAACGGCCAGAGACACTGTAATAACTCAACGCCTCGTCAAATACGTTGCTCTAACTTCGTTCTCTATGGCCCCTTGATTTTATATCATTGATTTAAAAATGTATTTTGGGGTTCAATGTCTCTGACCCCTTGATTCTGACTTTTAGTCACTATCAACCAAAGACAAAGTCACAATAGTCTGCGCCCTCGACAATCCTGAGTGAAACAACAATTGCTGCTCGTCGTCAGACACATCAATAAAGCTGGTTTGAGTTGAGCCAAGGTCATGTAACAATCGTTCATGACCTTTTTGTGAGTCTTTATTCAACCCCAGCTGCCACAACTGTTTTTCACCCGTTTGTGATACCTGCACCATCACCGAGTTTTGGCTTATCGCAAGCATATCAATAGTGCCTGTGTCTGTTTGCCAAAATGTTGAAGTTGTACCGTTGGCTGACAGTTTGGTTATTTTCGATTGGTGATTCAGATAGATATTGTCGTGAACGTCTAGCGCCGAACAACTGCCCGACAACGTGCTCAATTGGGTGATTTTGAGCGTATCTAAATCCAACTTGGCTGGAAATTGGCTGATTTCGCTGTGCAGATTAATCAGCAA
>CALKGI010000096.1 GCA_938085045.1 uncultured Alteromonadaceae bacterium | reverse complement strand
ACGATACTTTTTTAAATGCTTTACCGGGTCGTTTGTATGGCACCATGACCAACCAAACACTGATGGCAGTGCCATTGTTTGTGTTTATGGGCATTATGCTCGAAAAGTCGAAAATCGCCGAAAACCTGCTAGATGCCATGTCGCTGATCTTTGGTCGCTTTCATGCAGGGCTTGGCATTTCGGTTATTTTAGTGGGCATGTTGCTTGCTGCAAGTACTGGCATTGTTGGCGCAACCGTGGTGACCATGGGCTTGATGAGCCTACCAACCATGTTAAAACGTGGATACAACAAACAATATGCCACTGGCGTTATCGCCGCGACTGGCACTTTGGGTCAAATTATTCCGCCTTCAATTGCGCTGGTTTTATTGGGCGATGTGTTGTCGACGGCCTATCAGCAAGCGCAGTTAAAAATGGGCAATTTTGCCCCCGATGCAGTCTCGGTTGGCGATTTGTTTGCAGGCGCGATGATCCCCGGATTATTGCTCGTTTGCTTATATATCCTTTACACCGTTGTGTTGGGGTTACTCAAACCCGATGAAGCGCCCAAGGTCACCAGAGAAGACTTAGAAAATTTCGCTAACGAACAATCAACCTCATATATATTACTGACAGCACTAGTGCCACCATTGTTGCTGATCACCGTAGTGTTAGGTTCTATCTTATTTGGTTTTGCTACCCCAACCGAAGCCTCTGGCGTGGGTGCAGTAGGCGCGACGATTTTAGCTTTTGCCAAGCGTCAAATGACCTTACAAAAGTTGCAAGAAGTCATGACTTCGACTTTAAAAGTCACCTCTATGGTGTTTTTAATCCTCATCGGAGCATCGGTATTTTCGTTGGTGTTTAGAGGTTTTGGCGGAGAAGACTTAATTCATGAAGTGTTCAATCAACTGCCCGGTGGCAAGTTAGGCGCGTTGTTGTTGGTGATGGTGGTAATTTTTTTACTGGGCTTTATTTTAGACTTTATTGAGATCACCTTTGTTGTGGTGCCAATCGTTGGCCCGGTATTGCTAGCGATGGGGTTTGACCCGGTGTGGTTGGGCGTAATGATAGCAATCAACTTGCAAACCTCGTTTTTAACACCACCCTTTGGTTTTGCGCTGTTTTATTTACGCGGCGTTGCGCCGCCCGAAATCAAAACGATAGATATTTACAAAGGCGTAATTCCCTTTATCATAATGCAGCTGTTGCTGATGGTGATTTTGTACAACTGGCCACAAATCGCAACGTGGTTACCCGAAAAAATATATTCATAAAGAGATAAATAATAAATGAAAAAATTATTAAAAGGCCTGTTGGTCGCCACCGTTGCTTTGGGTATTGTTGCCTGCGGTGAACAAAGTGGCACGGCTACTGTGCCAGCCATGGCGGGCGCTGAGCCTGCTAAAATCTACAATTGGAAGTTGATCACCAGCTGGCCAAAAAACCTGCCAGGTTTGGGTATGGCACCTGAAAACTTCGCCAAACTGGTTGAAGAAATGTCAAATGGCCGGATGAAAATCAAAGTCTACGGCGGTGGTGAATTAGTGCCGCCGTTACAGGTATTTGACTCGGTTGCCAACGGCACCGCTCAAATTGGCCACAGTGCCGCGTATTACTGGAAAGGCAAAGTGCCGGCTGCACAAGTATTTACCGCCATTCCTTTTGGCATGAACGTGCAAGAGATGAACGCTTGGTTGTACCATGGCGGCGGTTTGGAATTATGGCAAGAGCTCTACGAACCATTTGGCCTAGTACCAATGCCCGGTGGCAGCACCGGCAACCAGATGGCTGGTTGGTTCAAAAAAGAAATGAACAGCGTGGCCGATTTTGAAGGCCTGAAAATGCGTATACCCGGCCTTGCCGGAGAAGTGATTAAGCGATTGGGTGGCATCCCTATCACCATGAGTGGTGGCGAGTTGTTTACTGCACTACAAACTGGCGCAATTGATGCGACCGAGTGGGTAGGTCCGTCAAACGATTTGGCTTTTGGTTTGTATAAAGCCGCTGAGTATTATTACTATTCACCTTGGCACGAGCCGGGTGCAGTACTTGAATTTACGTTCAATAAACAAGCACTTGAAAGTTTGCCAAAAGATTTGCAAGCGATTATGAGAGTCGCAACCAGAGCCATCAACCAAGACATGCTCGACGAATATACCGCCGCAAACAATCAGGCGCTGGAGCAGTTGGTAGACAAGCACAAAGTTAAGCTTCGTAAATTCTCGCCTGAAATTATGGCCGCATTAAAAGCTGCTACTCATGCGGTAATGGCTGAAGAAGTCGCTAAAGACCCGGCGATGAAAAAAGCCTACAACTCATACAGTAAGTTTTTCGAGCAAGTCAAAAAGTATCATGACATCTCTGAAAAAGAATATTATTTAACCCGCTAAATACAACAGGAATTATTATGGTTATTAAACCCAAAATTCGCGGTTTTATCTGCACCAACGCCCATCCCGTTGGCTGTGCACAGCATGTACAAAATCAAATCGATTATGTAAAGCAACAAGGTGTTGTTGCCGATGGTCCTAAAAACGTATTAGTTATAGGCTCATCTACTGGTTATGGTTTGTCGTCACGTATCACCTCTGCTTTTGGTTGTGGCGCTAAAACCTTGGGCTTGTTCTTCGAAAAAGAAGGCACTGAGCGTAAAACAGCATCTGCTGGTTGGTACAATACTGCTGCTTTTGAAAAGGCTGCACACGCTGAAGGTTTGTGGGCAAAACACATTAACGGCGATGCGTTTTCTAACGAATTAAAAGACAAAACTTTAGATCTAATCAGCAAAGAAATGGGCAAAATCGACTTGGTTGTCTACAGCCTAGCGTCTCCGCGTAGAACTGACCCTACAACTGGTGTCACTCATATGTCTACGTTAAAGCCTATTGGCGATGCGTATACAGCTAACACTTTGAATACTTCAAAGCGCGTTATTGAGTCAGCCACTGTAGAGCCTGCCAATGAAGAAGAAATTGCTAACACTGTTAAGGTGATGGGCGGCGAAGACTGGGAAATGTGGATTGACCGTTTGCAAGACGCTGGTTTACTTGCGGATAACTGCCAAACAGTGTCATACACCTACATTGGTAAAGAATTAACCTGGCCTATTTACGGCAAAGCGACCATAGGTAAAGCCAAAGAAGACTTAGACCGCGCAGCTGTTGCCATCAACAAAACAATGGCGCCAGTTAACGGCAAAGGTTTTGTTGCCTCACTTAACGCTGTGGTTACACAAGCGAGCTCTGCTATTCCTATCATGCCTTTATATATCTCATTGATGTTCAAGGTAATGAAAGAGGAAGGCACGCAAGAAGGTTGTATCGAACAACTGTATGGTTTGTTCAACAAGTGCTTGTATCCAACGGGCGAGCGCATTATGGATGACGAAGGTCGCTTGCGAATGGACGGACAAGAACTGTCTGCACACGTTCAAGCCCAAGTTGCTGAACTGTGGCCACAAGTCACCACCGAAAACATTGATGAATTGACTGATTACATTGGTTATCACAACGAGTTTTTGCAGTTGTTTGGTTTTGGTTTAGATGGCGTTGATTACGAAGCTGACTTTGACCCACAAGTAGGTCTTGAAGGTTTGGTTGATTAAAGCGACAGTACTTTACAGATTAAAAAAGGCAACCTGTTGGTTGCCTTTTTTATTTATGTGAAAGAGTCAAGGGGTCAGAGATCTTGAAACCAAACAAACTCACTACAAATCAATAGATTAAAACCAAGGGACCAGAGACGAAGGCAAAAGTGCTCATTGGGCCTCTTTTAACTTGTTCAAAGGTGCGC
>CALKGI010000095.1 GCA_938085045.1 uncultured Alteromonadaceae bacterium | reverse complement strand
ATTGCGACAAGCAGACTTGGTTGTACTGCAATTTCCAATTTGGTGGGGCAGTTTTCCGGCAATATTAAAAGGCTGGATTGAGCGCGTTTGCTCATATGGTTTTGCCTATGGCCCAGCCAAACAATTAGCAGGCAAACAACTCTTGCTGTCGGTCACCACAGGTGGCGCCGCTAACGAAGCTGAATGCCAGTATTACTTAGACAAAATCACCACCATAGCCAACGAGGTATTCGGATATATGCAAATGGAAATTGCTGCGCCTCATTTTGTTCATGGGCCTGCTTCACTTAATGCAACCAGCCGGACGCAGTCGCTAGAGAATTACAGTGAGCATTTGGGGCGGGTGGTAGCCAATATTAAAAAATTCGACAACAGCCCTATTTCTTAAGCAGCTGACTTGTTACGCAGTGCAATCACCCCTGAGGTAATCGCACTCGTAACACCGACCCTACGCCCACTTCAGACTCAACAAGCATCTGTCCTTTGTGTTTTTTCACAATACCAAATGCAATAGATAAACCTAGCCCAGTACCTTCACCAACATCTTTGGTGGTAAAAAAAGGTTCGAAGATTTTGTTTTTGATCTCAGCAGTCATACCACAGCCGTTGTCTTCAATAGAAATTTCAACAGTGCCATCAAGACACTGGCAACCAATGGTTATTTGTCCTTGGCTCTTCGACTGTGTGCGCTGTTGTTTTTCTTTAATGGCATCGCAAGCATTGAGGATTAAATTCATAAACACCTGATTAAGCTCTGCTGGATAACAATATATAGCTGGCACGGTGTCAAAGTCAGTGACTAACTGCGCCACTTCCAAACATTGGTTCTGCACCACATTGACTATCGATTGTAGTAAATCGGTGATCTTGATAATTTGTTGATCGGCACAATCAAGTTGAGTAAAAGTCCTTAAGTCCTGAACAATGACTTTGATTCTAGAAGTGCCCTTTTTTATGGTTTTCAAGTGTTCATTTAAGGGGATAAACCGTTGACGCAAGCTTGTAATAATGTCGTCATCGGCATCTTCACCCGCCAACTCCAACAAAAACTGTTGAAAAAGTGCCAAATCAACTTTCAGGTTTTGCGCACTAACATGAACAAAGTTGGTGGGATTATTGATTTCATGGGCCACACCTTTGGTGAGTGTACCCAATGAAGCCATTTTTTCGGACTGCACCAGTTGTTGCTGAGTCTCTATTATCTCTTTGTTTTTTTGTTGCAACGCTAAAGTGCGTTCAGTTACTTTTTGTTCCAAGTTACGGTTGATATCCAGAAATTTCAGATGGGTAGCGACCCTTGCCAGCAGTTCGGGTTTGCTCACAGGCTTGCTGAGATAATCGTTACCCCCCACAGCAAAGCTTTGCACCAAATCGGTGACTTGGTTTTTGGCGGTTAAAAATATCACCGGTAAGTCTTTGGCTGGATAGGTATCACGCAATCTGGTGCAAACTTCATAACCCGAAATTTTAGGCATCATGATATCTAGTAAAATCAAATCAAAAGGGCCGTTTTCATTAATGATCTTTAGTGCCTGCTCACCGTCAGATGCATTGAACAATCGATAATTTTCTACCGATAGATGGTCGTGTAATACCTGCCTATTGATTGGCTCATCATCGACCAGCAAAATATTATATTGGCTGCCCTCATCGTTAGTCTTAGCAGGCGGTAAGATAGTCTCTTCAAGAAAGTGCAGCCGAGACACCGTTTGACCACTGTGAACATCAGGCATAGGTTTTTCTTCGGCCAGAGGCAAAGAAAAGCTAAATGTTGACCCTTGACCAAATTCAGACTCAACCGCTATTGTGCCACCATGCAACTCCACCAATTGTTTTGAGACAGATAAGCCCAAACCCGTGCCGCTATAGCCGAGTTCGCTGTGCCCTTCAACTTGTTCAAAAGAATCAAAGAGTGTCGCAAACTTGTCTTTTTCGATGCCAATACCGTTATCTGTGATACTAATTTTAAGTTTATTGTGTTGTTCGGTCGCCGATACTGTGATTTTTCCAGCATCACTAAACTTGATGGCATTGCCTATTAGGTTATGCAATATTTGTTGCAATCGCCCCTCATCAGCTTGAGCCGCAGGAAATTCTTTAGGTATGTTATTGTGCAATTCAAGCGATTTACCTTTGAGCAAAGGCGATGACAAAGAAATAACAATCTCAGCCAAAATGTGCAAATCTGTAGGCCGAGTGTGCAATTGTAAATGACGATTTTTCAACTTTGAAAAATCAAGAATATCATTTACCAGATTCGCTAGGCGTTTACCACTTGCCACAACCATGGTTAGATTATGATTGGCTTTATCTGGCAACTGACCCGCCACCCCATCCAACAATGACTCCGCCAGTCCAATAATACCATTGAGCGGTGTACGCAATTCGTGTGAAGTATTGGCCAAAAATTCGTCTTTTAGTCTATCGACCTTTTGCAGTTGCTGGTTGATAGAGTTGGCCTGTTCGACCTTTAACCGTTGTGCCCGCATATAAAGCGCTACAACAGCCACTATAATCAACACGTACAAAGACCGTGCCCACCAAGTTGCCCAAGGCGGAGATTCTATGTGCACTGCAACTGAAACCCCTTGCTCATTCCAATACCCAGCAGAGTTGCTAGCTTTCACTTGTAACCTGTAGCTGCCAGGAGATAGATGGGTATAAGTGGCTCGTCGATTGCGGGCGTCTGTATAAATCCAATCTTTATCTACACCATCCAGTTTGTAAGCGTACTGATTTTTCATTGAATTGGCTAAATCCAACGCCGAGAATTCAAAGGTTATTAAGTCTTGTTCGTGACTTAACGTTAAAGCATCTAAGTAATTTATCGCCTTGGGCAGCCAGTATCCGTGCACACTTGGGTCTTTAGATTCTTTGATGGGCACTCTTTTGTTATACAACAGCAGGTCGGTTAACCTCACAACAGGCGGGTTTGTTTTTGGGGTGATATCCAAAGGATTAAAACGATTAAAGCCGTTGGTGCCACCAAAAAACATTTCTCCTTTATTGTTGGTATAAAAAGCCCCTGAGGTGAATTCATTGCCCTGTAGGCCGTCTTTTTCATTAAAATTGCGAAATGAGTTGGTCTTGGGATCAAACCTAGAGATCCCTTTATTTGTACTCATCCATAAGCGGCCTTTTTGATCCTCTAAAGCCCCATAAACAGAGTTGTTGGCTAAACCGTTGCTGGTATCGAAGTGTGTAAAATCATCAGTTTCACGTCGATATAAATTGATTCCACCACCATAGGTTGAAACCCAAAGTTGACCACTTTTGGTCTCCATAATATCAAGTATTAAATCATTACTTAAACTGTTCAATACTTTGTCATTGTATACATAACGTTTAAATTTTCCCGTTTTTTCATCAAGGCGATTAAGTCCCTGCCATGTACCAACCCAAAGCGTATTGTAACTATCACGATGGATAGCAAGCACGTCATCACTGCTTAAACTTAAGGGGTCGCCGGGAATATGCTTGAAACGTTTAACCTGCTCTGAAGCCACGTCTAATTGATTCAGTCCTCCTTCTGCTGTGCCTATCCATAAAATGTCGGCACTGTCTTGAAACAGTGTTCTTATAGAATCATGGGAAATACTCTGCGGGTTGAGCGGGTCATGTTTGAAATGTTGCATCTGCTTAGTTGAGGGGTTATATAAATCAAGCCCTCCTGCGGTGCCAAACCAGATTTGATTGGGCGATGTAGCCATAATGGCATTAACTCTAGAATGAGACAAACTGTTCAAGTTGTCTGGCTGGTGGGTCATGTGCTCATATGAATTGCTGCCACGCTTTAACAAGCTAAGCCCCTTTGCCGTGCCTATATATAAATTACCATTATCATCTTCTTGAAATGACAGAACTAACCGCCCGCCAACACTGCCTGGTTGGCTGCCTTGATGATTCTCATGCCCAAACCTTGAAATACTCAAGTCGATTTTATCAAGGCCCGCTGCAAAAAATCCGGTCCACAACATGCCTTTACCATCGCCGTGTATGGCTCGAATATCTTGATCCGTCAGGCTGCTGGACACCAAAGGGTCGTGACTATAACGTAAAAAGCGTTGTTGTTTTTTTACATAGACATTCAACCCGCCACCGCTGGTGCCTATCCAAATCGAATCATTTTCGTCTTTAAATAATGCTCGGATATCTCGGTGACTTAAACTAAAGCTATCTGATGGTTTTGGCAGGTATTGCTGAAAAAGACCGGTGTTCACATCCAATCGATTTAACCCAGACAATGTGCCAACCCAAATAGCCCCTTCATCATCTTCTAAAAGCGCCTGTACCGTTCGGTGGCTCAAACTGTTAGCGTCTAGTGGGTTGGGTTTATAAAAAGAAAATAAGCCGGTTGTAGGATTGTATTGACTTAACCCATTTTTTTCGGAACCTATCCAAATCAAACCATTAGTGTCAACCAATAACGCCGTCACTCTATCATCGCTCAGGCTGTTTAGAACATTGGGGTCATGTCTATAGTGGGTAAATTGTTGCTGTTTAACGTTATAATGACTAAGTCCGCCGCCCCAGGTGCCAATCCAGAGGTTGCCCTTGTCATCTGAAGCAATTGCCCTGACATCATCATGACTCAAGCTGTTTGGGTTATTGTTGGCAGGTTGAAAATTTATGAATTGTTTTGATTGCGGTAAATAGCGATGTAACCCTCCGCCTCTTGAGCCAACCCATAAATTGCCCAATTTATCGACGTGCAAAACTGTAATAACGTTGCCTTGCAATCCTCCTGCTTTATCTGGGTCATGCTGAAAATGCTCAAATGAATAACCGTCATATCGATTTAAGCCTTCGTAGGTCGCTATCCATAAAAAACCATCTTTTCCCAAAACAATATCATTCACAGAATATTGAGATAAGCCGTCATTTACACCCAAATTGTCTACGCGCAGTGATGCAGGTGGTGGTAAGGATGCCGCAGCGTATGGGATCAACATGAGCAACAACAACAATCGGAATTTCAAAAGATAGGATAAAAACGTTGAGAGATTTTGTTAAAGTATAGTAAAAAATTCAGTACTAGTACATCCATTTTGGTTACATAACACCCTAAAGGATTGATATTGGTCAGCCTTTAAGTGATTTGATAAAAGCACGAGAAAAATGGGCTTTTTCAGGGGGAGGCGGATGCTGATAGTATCTTTGAGTTGTGTCAAGCTGGCTCTGGCTGTTGTGGTAAATTTTGCTGGCAGCGCTCATTAGATCACGGCGATTTTGAATCGCATCTTGTGTCCAATTTCGTTCAGTAATTAATGCCATTGGACAAAATTCGTAATAAAGCGTGCGGCGAATAGATTGATGTCGCAGCCTATCAGACCAATGCACCAGCATGGGGTTATGGATCACCATATCACCAGCTTTTGCTACAACTTCAACAACTGTATCATCAGCTTGGGCTATCATTGCATCAATATCCTGGCATTGATATTGGCTCCCGGGGATCAACTTCAAGGTACCATCATCAGCTTGCGTCGACTCAAGGTATAAACCAATGGTCAGCATCCTGTAACGCTCACTGGGGTATATGAGGTCTTGATGCCAAGGTAAATCCAGACCATCTTTGTTATGTTTGAGTAACAACATATCCACAGTATTGAGATAATCATCACCACAAAGGCTGCGCACAACATTGTGCAGCGCGGGTAAACCCAGCACTGCCAACGATGCCCAATTGACATGACGATGGAAGTTGGTAATTCGATACAAGAACGTTTTAAAAAGCGCCAAATGAAAACGATAATCTGGGTCAACGCTGTTGGTTTTAAGTGCGTTATACCCGTCTTGGCAAGCCGTTTGTGTGTGCTCTTTGAGCATAGCCAGCATAGATGGGGGCACAACGTCAGATAAGTGCAAATAACCGCGTTTATCAAAATGTGCTATCTGCTCAGCTGTCAGTAGGCCCTGCTTGTTCGCCATGAAATATATTCCTAATATCTGATGATAACAACCCAAAGAAAACAGCAATTAGAATAGTCTATGCCCCTAGGTAAATCCAGACTATTAGCCGCACACACTTTATCCTGACAGAACCTTTGTCTACGGATATCTTATAACAGATTGCAGCAAATATTATTGTTTTGACTAATCAGCACCCTCCCGATGAAAACATATCAAATACAGGTGCACAACGGCGGCTAGTAAACTACAGTTAAGCTAGTTTTGGCAGGTTTTATTACCTAGTCAACTCAACAGACAAAAGCAGTGCATTTTGTCTGTACACCCCCAAACGACTCCCCCAAGAAAATTGAAAGGAACATAACAATGGCAGAAAAAATAGATAAACTCGTACAATACATGATTGCCCTAAACGAGCACGCCGATTTATTGGCCAAACATCAACAAGACCCACAAGCCGCAGCCGAAGCATTCGGTTTGGATAAACACGACATCAAATTAATTCTTGATGAAAATGATGATAAAATCATAAAACGAGTTGAAAAAGCGGGTATAGACTCAGCTGATGTGAAGGTGATAGCCACTCATACACCATAGGATAAGTTTTTAATGGCAAAAAACGCTTTTTTGCCATTATTACAATCATTAGGGCCAATCAATCTAAAACTTTATATCAATCAAGCTTGAGTTTCATCTTGCTGTTTGTCGTCCACGCGCTTAGACCATTTGCAATAATTAGATGAGGGTTGCTGTTTACAGGCAGCACTAGGTTTAAACATTGATAATAATGTTTTAAAGATATTTGTTTTAACCGCTCTTTCTTTCATTACCATATTTCCATTTGCACCAGAGCCAACCGGGAGATTGATGATTGGGTAACCACAAGTTGTTTGATATTTATCGGCCGTAAAACAACGGGACCAATAAAGCGCGGGCAGTATATAACTTCACTTCCCAAATCACCACCATAAAAGTGCATAGATCAAATAAAAATCTATAAACCTAGAATGTTTGACCACAGTTGATTGCACTAAAGCAATACACACCTAATTTAAACTAGCCTTCATTACGCAAAACTGCCCTATATAACTTTTTGTTCTATTCGTCGTTGTCTCGGTTGTCGTTAACTTTTTTGTTAACGTCATTATTATTCAGCGTCAATTCAGGTTGAGCGCCTCACAGCTCACCTATTGTTCTTTTGGCACCAATAGTTGTGAACGCGGTCACAGTTCTGAGCATAAAAGTGCCATTTTTTCTTTATTATTCAATTACGTGAGCTGAATCACGGTTTTCAAACGCTCGCTGATTTATCATTAAAACCGTACTCAGTTACACCGAACTTTACTGCGACTTGGGACTTTTTTTTTAACGAAATCAACCCTAACTTGTGAACGTTCATAATCAAGAGTGGTAAAGTAAAGTGCAACTGTTTCAGGGCCGGTGACAAGTTATCACCGGCCCGACTTATTTCCCCCACGAGACTTTTGCAACAACCCCATAGATAAACAGAACAACTTAAAAATAATGCTAACCACAGTTCGCATTTTTCACGGTAGTGGTTTAAATTTAACAATACTCGTTCAATTTTACGGAATAAGCATTATGCCTTATACCCGCTATTTCACCGACAACCCGCCCAAACAGGTTCGCAGTAAAGAAACCTTAGAGAAATTGCTCAAAGCACTCGATGAATTATTGATTGATGATTATTTTGAGCAAATAAAAGTCACCGATATTTGCAGTCGAGCTGGCGTTTCGGTGGGTAATTTTTATCGCCGATTCAAAAGTAAAGAAGAGTTACTGCCCTACTTGTACAAAGTCGCCAAATATGAATATTTCAATTGGTTTCAAACCTTAATTGAAAAGAATTGGAAAGGTGATTTGAACACCCGTGTTGAACAGTTGATTCAGGCCACCTTATGGTATCACCACCAAGATCAGCATATTTTCAGAACCACTTTGTTATACGGTCGCTTACACCCTCAAGAGATTGACGGCAAAAAGCAGGAATTGTCGCTGTATAAGCAGTTGCTAGATTCTTGGATTGATTGCACCAGCGAATATGACCATGATGCATTGCACAATGCTTTTGATTATTTGGGTTATACCTTGTCGGTATTGGCTGCCGATTGGATCATTTTTCCTAGCTCACCACCAGCGGTGAGTTTTGAAATGAATCAGCGCACGTTTATCGCTCAAACTTCCGCGATGTTTCAAGCTTATTTAACGGCGCAATGTAAAAAGTAAGAGCACCAGCGGCGCAGCCTCTGCGCCGTGATTGATGCCTAAAACATGAAATAGCTACGCCATTTATCACAGCGAAACACAACTCCCAATCTAACGTTCAGTTTAATTTACACCAACTGAACACTTGCCTGACGTGACAACGAGGGCAACTGTTCAAACCCCACGGTTTTAGATTCGAGTAACTGCCAGTTAGCATTCAAACGGATTAACGTTGAGGGTTTATCCTGTGCCAATTGCATCACTTGTTGGTGAAAAAACGCCACTTTAGATAATGTCATTCTCACCACTGAGAAATTACTTTGGGTTATGCGCAATCGATTAAGGTCGCTATGTGCTTTTACTGCTTGCGTATCAACTGGCGTCAACGTCACAAGAAACTCACCATTATCCAGCGGAATACGGTTGCTCATTTGTAATGCATGTTCACTGGCAGGGTCGTTGAAAAACACCAGCATCCAAAAGAAATCCCAATTGGCTTGTACGTCAGCGTTATGAAACTTCCAGCAACTTGATGCACAATTCATTTGCAAGTTAGGACAGCGCCCTTTTCTTGGCCCAGCCGCACATTCTTCCTCGGCCCGGGTATTCAAGCCGATGTAATAGTCTATTAGTCTTTGCTGTTCGTTTGTCATCGGTTTTTTCCTTACGTTTGCTGTTAATCCGATGGGCCTACTGTAGCCAAGACAAGACTGTAAAACTGTGTGCTTGTTCACAAAGCGAAAAGAAACGTATAGGAATAAAAAGGGAGGGGTTGGAACAATTATCTATTGATATTAACCGTAGGGTGCTTTCGAGTAGCGAAATGCGAGGCACGAGCAGTTCAACGGTGCGCTTAGCTCCTCGTAACCTCGGACCGTGCTACGCACGGGCACCCTACCAGCCATCACCAGCTGGGGTAAGACCAAATTAAGTCTTGCGGACAGCTTGCCTGTCTCTGCACTTAATTTGGCCTGACCCCATTGCGGAGCCTCCGTATCACCAGCCCCTAACGAAGCCAGTATCCACAGATTCTAAGTCAACTATTTCTTTTTCTTAGCCTTGGCATTAGGCAAGTCAGTAATAGAGCCTTCAAACACTTCACAAGCCAAACCAATTGACTCGTTTAATGTTGGGTGTGCATGAATGGTCAAACCGATGTCTTCAGCGTCTGCGCCCATTTCAATCGCCAAACCAATTTCGCCCAACATTTCACCGGCGTTGATACCAACGATAGCACCACCAATCACTCGGCCGTTATCTTTGTCGAAGATCATTTTAGTCATACCTTCTGTTCGAGCAGAAGCGATTGCACGACCTGAAGCGGCCCATGGGAACTTGGCAACTTCAAAGTTCAAGCCTTGTTCTTTTGCTTCTCTTTCGGTCAAACCAACCCATGCAATTTCTGGGTCAGTGTAAGCAATTGAAGGAATGCATTTAGGGTCGAAGAAGTGCTTCATGCCAGAGATAACTTCAGCAGCAACATGCGCTTCATGTACAGCTTTATGAGCAAGCATAGGTTGACCAACAACATCACCGATGGCGAAGATGTGGTTAACGTTAGTACGCAACTGACTGTCTACTTCGATGAAACCACGGTCTGTAACGGTAACGCCGGCTTTTTCTGCATCCACTTTTTTGCCATTTGGCGTACGGCCAACAGCAACCAAAATTTTGTCGTAACGTACAGGTTCTGCTGGGGCTTTTTTGCCTTCAAAGGTAACATATAAGCCATCTTCTTTGGCTTCAACTGCAACCACTTTGGTTGACAACATGATGTTGAAACGCTTTTTGTTAAAGGTGTTGTAAACACGAACAACATCTTTATCAGCTGCTGGTACCAATTGGTCGAGGAATTCTACAACGCTTACGTTTGAACCCAATGCGCTATATACAGTGCCCATTTCAAGACCGATGATACCGCCGCCCAATACCAGCATTTCGCCAGGTACGTCAGCTAATTCTAATGCACCAGTTGAATCAAAGATGCGTGGGTCTTCAGGGATGAACGGTAATGATACCGGCTCAGAACCTGCTGCAACAATCGCTTGATCAAAAGTGATGGTTGTTGTGCCATCAGCACCTTCAACAGCAATGGTGTTGCTGCCAGTGAATTTGCCGTAACCGTTAACAGTGGTCACTTTACGCGCTTTGGCCATACCAGTCAGGCCGCCGGTTAGTTGGTTAACAACACTTTCTTTCCAACCACGGATTTTGTCCAAATCGATTTGCGGCTCACCAAAAGTGACCCCATGGCTGGCCATAGCTTTGGCATCGTCGATGACTTTGGCTACATGCAACAAGGCTTTTGACGGTATACAACCAACGTTCAAACAAACGCCGCCCAATGTAGCTCGGCTTTCTACCAATACCACATCCAATCCTAAATCTGCTGCACGAAATGCCGCAGAATAACCACCAGGGCCTGCGCCCAGTACTACCACTTGAGTTTTAATATCGCTCATGTAAACCTCTATCGTTTGATTCGGTCAGGCCGTGGCCTGTTTAAATTCTGTTATTCCACTGAACTCAAAGGCCAGCAGTCAAAAAGGGGCTAATTTTAGCAAAGAGGCCAAACCGTTGAAAGCGTTGAAACCTCTTATATTGCCCCCGGGTTAAATATTTACAAAATCAACTTGCGAATATCTGACATAATGCCGCCTAAGTGCACGGCAAACTTAGCTGCCAACGCACCATCAATCACTCGGTGATCGTAAGACAACGATAATGGCAACATCAGCCTAGGCTGAAACGCGGCGCCATCCCATTTAGGTTTGATTTCGCTTTTTGACACGCCCAGTATTGCCACCTCAGGTGCGTTAACAATCGGCGTAAACGCCGTGCCACCAATACCACCAAGGCTTGAAATGGTCATACAACCACCCTGCATGTCTTGGGCTTTAAGCTTGCCATCTCTGGCTTTGGCCGATAATTCCATCAACTCACGCGACAAATCGTAAATGCCTTTTTTATTGACATCACGCACAACCGGCACAACCAGTCCTTTTGGCGTATCGACCGCTATTCCAATGTGAATGTATTTTTTCATCACCAAATGCTCACCATCTTCATGCAATGAAGAGTTGAACACAGGGAAAGCTTCAAGCGACTTAGCCAGTGCCTTCATGATAAATACCAATGGGGTAATTTTGACATCTAGCTTTTGCTTTTTGCCCGCTTCGTTCTGTTCTTTTCTGAACGCTTCAACATCGGTGATGTCGGCTTCTTCAAATTGAGTGACATGTGGAATAGTCACCCAGTTACGATGCAAGTTAGGGCCAGATATCTTTTGAATTCGCGTTAATGGCGTTTGTTCTATTTCACCAAACTTGGCAAAGTCGACCTTAGGTTGCGCGATAAGCTGCAATCCGCCACCACCGCCCGAAGTATTGGCAGCTGCCGTGGCTTTTGGACGAGACAACTCGTATTTTACATAGGCCTGAACATCTTCTTTGAGAATACGTTTTTTACGCCCAGTGCCGGTGACTTTGGTCATGTCTACGCCAAACTCTCTGGCAACGCGGCGCACCGACGGTGACGAATAAACGGTATCTCTGGCAGTTGCTCTGGCCATTGGATGGAATGGTACAGGTGCTTCAGAGGGTACACCTACAGGTCCTTTAGCTTTGGGTGCAACCACTTTGGTGTCAATAGTAGTTGTTGGTACCACTACATTAACCTCTTCGGTATGACACACCTCAAGCATTAGAATAAGCGAGCCTTGCTTAACCTTATCGCCATTTTTAACAATCACTTCTTTAACCACACCCGGGGCCGAGCTTGGCACGTCCATGGTGGCTTTGTCAGTTTCAACGGTGATCAAACCATCTTCTTGCAATACGTTGTCACCGGGTCTTACTAAAACTTCGATAACATCGACTTCATCTTCGGTGCCAATGTCTGGCACTCGAACTTCGACAATTTCAACACCCACTACCGAAGGCGGAAAAGCCTCCAGATCAGAAGTGGATTGTTCAACCGGCTGCGCAGGGGCCTTTTCAGGCGCTTGAGGTTCAGGCGCTGGCGCAGCCTGTTGGGGTGCAGCACTTTGTTCAGCTTCGGCTGAAGCTTCAACGGCCAGTTTTACAATCACCGACCCTTCGTTCACTTTGTCACCTATGGCAACGGTGATTTCAGTAATGGTGCCTGCGCCGGGCGATGGAATATCCATCGAGGCTTTGTCACTTTCAACTGTGATCAGTGAGTCTTCTTGCGCTACGGTATCGCCTACTGCAACACACAATTCAATCACTTCAACTGCATCACCGCCCACGTCAGGGACTTGTACATCTTGTATATCAGCCATGATTTCGGTTCTCCTGATTAAGCATGTAATGGATTGATGCGATCAATATCGATCTCGTATTTTTCAATGGCACCAGTGGCCACCTTACTGTCGAGTTCGCCACTTCTAACCAGCTCACCCAATGCAGCAACCACAACGTGTTTGTAATCGACTTCAAAATGATGGCGTAAATTCGCACGCGAATCTGAACGACCAAAGCCGTCGGTGCCCAACACTTTGTATTCGGCCGGAACCCATGCTCTAACTTGGTCAGCATATAACTTGATGTAATCGGTCGCGGCAATAGCCGGGCCTTTTTCTTTTTCCATCAATTCGGTGATATACGCTTGTTTTGGTCGAAGCTCAGGGTGCAACATATTCCAGCGTTCAACATCCAAACCATCACGAGCCAATTCATTAAATGAAGTGACACTATAAACAGTTGAGTTAATGTCGTATTCTTCAGCCAAAATAGTGGCCGCTTTACGCACTTGTTCTAAAATTGCGCCACAACCAAGCAATTGAACATTCAATTTTTTATGCTTGGCTTTTACGCTATCTAGTTTGTACATGCCGCGTAAAATACCCTTTTCACACCCTTTTGGCATTTGTGGTTGTACGTAGTTTTCGTTCAATACGGTTAGGTAAAAGAAGACGTTTTCATTATCGCCGTACATTCTTTGAATACCATCTTGTACGATAACAGCCACCTCATAACCATAGGTTGGGTCATAAGTAACACAGTTTGGTACACTGCCATAATGAACATGGCTATGGCCATCTTGATGTTGTAAACCTTCGCCGTTAAGGGTTGTTCGCCCAGACGTACCACCGACCAAGAAGCCTCTGGCTTGTGAGTCACCAGCAGCCCAAACCAAATCGCCAACGCGTTGGAAACCAAACATAGAGTAATAGATGTAGAACGGGATCATCGGTTCATTGTTCAATGAATACGAAGTACCTGCTGCCACCCAAGATGCCAATGAACCCAGTTCATTGATACCTTCTTGCAAAACCTGACCTTTTTCGTCTTCACGGTAAAAGGCCACTTGATCAGCATCTTGTGGGGTGTATTTTTGCCCTTGGTCAGAATAAATACCAACTTGACGGAACAGTCCTTCCATACCAAAAGTACGGGCTTCATCAGGGATGATTGGCACGATACGTTTACCGATGCCACGGTCTTTAATCACAATCGACAATACACGTACAAATGCCATTGTGGTGGAGATTTCTCTAGAACCCGAGCCTTTAGTGACGGCATCAAAAGCTCTTAAATCAGGAATTTTCAATTCAACGTCGGTTTTCATTCGACGTACCGGCATGTAACCGCCAAGGTTTTCACGCTTGGTTTTAATGTACTGGGCTTCAACACTGTCCTCAGGGAAGCGATAGAACGGCAGGTCACCAATATCGTCATCTGAAATCGGAATATTAAAGCGATCACGATAGTGTTTAAGCGCTTCTTTATCCAT
This sequence comes from uncultured Alteromonadaceae bacterium, assembly GCA_938085045.1. Classification (GTDB taxonomy): domain Bacteria; phylum Pseudomonadota; class Gammaproteobacteria; order Enterobacterales; family Alteromonadaceae; genus JABSOG01. Next base: position 33,942 of record CALKGI010000095.1, on the reverse strand, counting down.
TTTCTTAACGCCATGGGCAATGTTTTTGCCCTCGCCAGCAGAGCCCATACCATAACCTTTAACGGTTTTGGCCAGAATAACCTGTGGACGACCTTTGGTTTTAACTGCTCTGTCGTAAGCGGCGTAAACCTTAACCGGATCATGACCGCCACGATTCAAACGCCAGATATCTTCATCTGACATGTTGGCAACCATTTCGGCAGTTTCTGGGTATTTACCAAAGAAGTTTTCACGAGTGAACTTACCGCCTTTGGCTTTAAAGTTCTGGTAATTGCCATCAACGGTTTCTTCCATCAATTGCAACAGTTTACCTGTGGTGTCGCGGGCGATTAGTGGATCCCAATAACTCCCCCAAATAACTTTAATCACTTCCCAGCCTGCGCCACGGAAAGTCCCTTCAAGTTCTTGAATAATTTTACCGTTACCACGTACCGGACCATCAAGGCGCTGTAAATTACAGTTAACAATAAATGTTAGGTTATCTAACCCTTCACGCGAGGCCATACTAATGGCACCTAAGCTTTCTGGCTCATCAGTTTCGCCATCGCCAAGGAAGCAATAAACGCGTTGGTCGCTACAGTCTTTAATACCACGGTGAGTCATATATTTGAGGAAGCGGGCCAAGTAAATCGCTTGAATTGGGCCAAGACCCATAGAAACGGTCGGGAACTGCCAAAAATCAGGCATCAATTTAGGATGCGGATAAGAACTTAAACCATCTTGATTGGCTTCTTGACGGAAGTTTTCAAGTTGCGCTTCACTCAAACGCCCTTCAAGGTATGCACGGGCGTAAATACCCGGAGAAACGTGACCTTGAACAAACAGATAATCGCCACCGAAATCGCCTTTGGGCGCTTTGAAAAAATGGTTAAAGCCAACATCGTACAACATCGCCGATGAAGCAAAACTAGAGATATGGCCACCAAGGTCAAGATCTTTTCTTGATGCTTTAAGTACCATAGCCAAAGCGTTCCAGCGAATAGCAGAACGAATACGCTTTTCGATACTTTGGTCACCCGGCATGGCGGGTTCTGCACCAGCAGGAATGGTATTAAGGTAGGCCGTTACCGCATGAAAAGGTAAGTGCGCGCCATTACGACGGGCCTTTTCAATGAGTGCCTCAATAATAAAATGGGCACGGTCTGCGCCATCTTCATCAAGTACAGCTTTAATGGCTTCGAGCCATTCCGCCGTTTCCTGAGGATCGATATCATGGGATTGAATATCTGACATAGTAGTCTGTTCTCCGTAAAATCCTGTGTATTTAAATTTTTCTTTATAGCTTTTGATTATTTATTGGGTAGGTGATAGCCAATTATCAGTTGATTAACTTTAGCTGATAATTACCTATTCACTTACCTTTTTAGTCTGAATTCTTCGCATTGCCCGTTCGATTCGGGTGTTTTCTTGATCTGCTGTCAGCAAGGTCTCTTCTATAAAAGCTAGGTGTTCGTTACTCGCCTGTCTGGCCACTTCGGGCTGGCCGGCCACCACAGCATCAAACAGGCTTTTGCGGTGTTGATACAATTGCTGATTGATGTCGGTTCTATCTTTTGAGTATCGATTGAGTATCTTGAGGTTTTCTATCACATTTTGTTCAAGCAAAATTGTCATGCTGCGGGCTAGGTGAATCAACACAAGGTTATGCGAGGCTTCAACTACCGTCAGATAAAAGCCGATTATCGCTTTGGCTTCCAATTCGATGTCATTGCGTAGTGCTGGGTCAAAAATGGCGTTGAACTTTTCTCGAATGCGCTCAAAGTCGGTTTCGGTGCCGCGCAATGCCGCATAATAAGCAGAGATGCCTTCGATAGCATGACGAAACTCCAACAAGTCATATTGCGACTCGGGATGAGATGAAAGCAATTGAAACAGCGGATCAGATAAACCCTGTTGCAGGTCTTGATTGACAAAATTACCACCACCTTGGCGCCGATTGATCAAACCTTTGGCTTCGAGAACTTGAATAGCCTCGCGCAATGATGGTCTTGACACTTCAAACTGCTTGGCCAGCTCACGCTCACTTGGTAATTTTTGACCTGCCACATAACTGCCGTCCAGAATCATGCCTTCTAGCTTTTGAGCAATAATATCGGATACTTTAACTGCTTTGATTTTCAAAAGCTTTCCTGTTTATGGCCAGTGGTGAGTGTTGCTTAAATGCGTGTATGACTCGGTTTTGTTTGAACTTAAACAATTGGTAATACCAATTGACCAGCTAAATTAACAAAGTTTACTGCCAAGGTAAAGCCTGCATACGAATGAAATGGTTATTAAGTTGATTTGTGTCAGGGTTTGGTTGGATTGGGTTCTTCATCAAATTTTTAGAAAAGCTGAAAAAACTGATATTTGCAGATTTACAGACTATAAAAATAACAACCTTACCAGTCTATAAATCTGCACAGTGCAGGTTTATAGACTATAATAATGACCAGTTTCAATAGTCTATAAATCTGCAAAACATAGTTTTTTGGACTCGCCATTTAACTAATCAAATAATCCACACAGGAGCCTTCCATGTTTATTGGCCGGGAAGCAGAGTTAACCGAACTTGAATCAAAATTCAGCTTACAAAAGGCCAGACTGGTTGTGATAAAAGGCCGTAGGCGAGTTGGTAAAACCCGACTGGCAAAAGAGTTAGGCAGTAGAATAAAAGGTTCAAAAACACATTATTTTACCGCTTCCCCTCCAAACAAAGCTATATCCGATGAGCAAGAAAGGCTACAGTTCGCTCAATATGTCGTCCACGAATTCAAGTTACAATACATACCGCCCTACCAAAACTGGAGCTCACTGTTGTATTTTATTGCGGATCAGTGCCGGGCGAAAAAGACCATACTGATCCTCGATGAAATCAACTGGATGGGCAGTAAATGCTCCACCTTTTTAAATGAACTACACCAAGTATGGGAAACCAATTTCACCAACAAAAGGGGATTCATGCTGATATTGGCAGGTTCACTATCGACTTGGCTGGAGGAGAATATACTACACCATACCGGCTTTGTTGGACGAGTCAGCCTAGACTTAACCTTGCATGATTTGCCATTAAGGCATTGCGTCAAATTTTGGGGTGACAAAACCAAACAATCCAGTAACCATGAAATCATCAAACAATTGTGTATCACTGGTGGTATACCACGGTATATAGAAGAGCTTGATTTTTCAGCCACAGCCGAGCAAAACATTACCAACCTATGTCTCAAGCCTAGTGGAATGTTGTTTGACGAATTTGACGATATGTTCAGTGACATCTTTTCAACTTGGAACGACTTGTATTTATCTATTCTCAGAGGAATTGCCGATTCATCCTCAAAACTTGGCGTATTTGAACTGGCCAAGATCATTGGACGCCCGTTAAACGGCACTTTTACCCAATGCATAGATAACTTAGCGCGCGCTGGTTTTATCTCCCGAGATTTTAGTTGGGATCCCAAAAGCGGCCAGGTACTGAAAAAACCCAAATTGCGGATCAGCGATTGTTATACAGCGTTTTATTTCCGGGCAATAGACAAAAATAAAGATCAGGTGAGAAACGGTGCTATCACCCTAAACAATCTGGCGTCACTTGCAGGACTTCAATTTGAAAACCTGATCCTCAATAATCGCAAAACAGTATGGGGAATATTAAAGCTTACAGCCGCTAATATATTATTTGACAACCCTTTTTATCAATCAACTACAACCCGGCGCAATGGATGTCAAATTAATTACCTAATTCAAACCCGAAATAATATATTTTATATCTGTGAAATCAAATTCCACAGTAAAGAGATAGAAATGCAAATAACGCAAGATATGGAGAAAAAAATCACCGCACTAAAGATACCAAAACAAGCTTCTTATCGAACGGTGCTGATTCATGTCAACGGAGTAAGTAGTCGTGTGGTCGATAGTGCTTACTTCGACCACATAATTGATGTTGCCCTACTAATGGCCGACTAACGTTTATTTAATACCACCATAAAGCGTTAAAAGCGCGACCATCGCAAGGAAGAACAAAATGTTTCGCTTGGCTAGTTTGAGCATACAGGCAGGTTCGGTGGTATTGCTGCAATCCACCACGTCAATAGACTCTGCCGCGTTGGCAATTTTACAGACCAACGATTTGGCTGATGAAGTAAAATCAAGCAGGTAGCTTAACCAAATACCCGCAGAACGAGTAAAGTCACCAATCAATAAATAACCGGCAGTACAGACTCTAGCTGGCAACCAGTCTAAAATATGCAGCGCTCTATATAGTTGATTTTCACCAAACAATTCACTAATTGAATTATCACTATCGTCGGCACTTTCTCTTACCATGCAATAAAGCACAGCACCAGCAGGACCAAGACAGACAAACCAGAACAATACCGCACAATAATATCTAAAGTTAAACCATACCAATGTTTGACCAAGGCTGGTATCTCCACATGGGCCTTGTTTTGTGGCAGAAGCTTCACTTATTTCAGATTCACTTGCTAGAGCTTCATTTGTTTCAGGTTCACTTGCTAGGGCTTCGTTTGTTTCAGCTTCGCTTGCTTCAAGTTTACTGTCAGCAGATTCTGACTGAACATCTTCTTCTACCTTAACAGTCTGCTCACCTTCATCTATAGCGGCTGACGAAACGTCATTGGCCACTTCAACACTATCAGTTTCACTCTCTTGAGCCTGTTCGACTTCGAACCCCTGCAGCTGAGCGCCATATAACTCACAAGCTTCGTTATCACCACGGTTAGCGGCATTGAGAAAAGACTTATAGAGTTTGCGCTGCTTGACGCAACCGATGCAAATTAACAGCACCAGTACATCAAAAACGAATTCAAACAACAGCCAATCTAGTGCATTGCTTAAAAACGCGATAGCCAATACAGGTAAGAGAATCCAAATCCAGCGACCAATTTGGCTTTGCAGCCATTGCGGCCTACCCAAGTGGTTTAACATCACCGATTTTAGTTTTTGGTAATAAAAATCAAACTGCCACAACGTTCCGGTTGCCGCAATGCGCTCAATGGTCAATACAATCAATAATGTGATCAGTGTCATCGTTAAGTCCAAAAGTTCTAAGCAAGTGACGTTAAGTATCTAGGCCAGTCAAATGAGCGCCCCGGATCGGTTTTTCGTTCGGGCGCGATATGACAATGCCCAACAATCCTGTCGGCTGTGATTTTAGGGTATTGGCGTTGCAATGTCATGGTTAACTTTGCCAGCGCTGCATATTGTTCATCTGTATAAGGTGTATCGTCAGTTCCCTCAACTTCAACGCCAATGGAGAAATCATTACACCCCTCAAGGCCTTCGAAACTTGATACCCCAGCGTGCCAAGCTCGTTCGTCAAATGACACGTATTGAACAATATGGCCATCGCGGCGAACTAGGCAGTGGGCAGACACTTTCAGGTTTTCTATTTGCTTAAAAAAAGGATGTTTAGAAACCTCTAATTTGCCAAGAAAAAAGTCAGTGACATCAGAACTGCCAAACTGACCCGGTGGCAACGAAATATTGTGGATAACCAAAAGGTCAACCTCGCTCCCCACAGGGCGCTGATTAAAGTGTGAGCTAGGTTGCTGCTCGCAGTACTCTGCCCATCCGTGGGTGCTCGATAAATCTGGCATGGATGTTCTTTCAATAAAAGTTATAATTAATGCTGATAGTAATAAAAAAGCGAGTAACAATGCAATCAGATCCATCGCAAAACCCTTCTGGGCAGCAATCCCGTAAAAAAATAAGCAATAGTTTTTGGATTTTAGCTTGGGTTTGCGCCTTGTTTCTACTTGTGCTGTTTTTCGATGACAAACTCGCTCAAATGGCCAACCCTAATACTGATGTTGAACATCAACTAATAGGCAATATTCCCACCGTTACGCTCAAACGCAACAAAGCCGGACATTATGTCGCCAACGGGTTTATCAATAACCAGTCAGTGACATTTTTGCTCGACACCGGCGCTACCGATGTCGCCATCCCACAGCAAGTGGCCGATAGGCTAGGATTGATTCCAGGCGCCAAGTATTCAGTAAACACCGCCAATGGCCGTTCTGCCGCTTATGATACCAACCTCGATTCATTAGAACTCGGTGCTATCCATTTAACCAATGTAAACGCCAGTATCGTGCCCGGTTACAAATCAAATGAAATACTGCTCGGTATGAGTGCACTCAAACAATTAGAGTTCACCCAACGTGGCGACATACTCACACTGAAACAGTACTGATAAATCCACGTTCTACTGGAGGACGTAAGCCAAACCTTATATAATGCGCGGTCTTTGTAACAAAGTCAGGACTAACCATGCTTGCAGACGATATCAGTCGCGCCGTTTCTCTATCACTGTTAGAGGATCTTAATCACCAATCGCCCGATTGTGGCGATATTACCGCCTCTCTTATCCCCAAAGAGAGTGTCAGCGAAGCGACTATCATCACCCGTGAAGATTGTATATTTTGCGGCAAGGCTTGGACAGACGAAGTTTTCAAACAACTAGACCCGACAGTTAAAATTCAGTGGTTAGTTAATGATGGTGATAAAGTTGAAGCCAACAGCACACTATTTAAGTTAACGGGTAATACCCGCATTTTGTTGACTGGTGAAAGAACGGCATTGAATTTCATTCAAACCCTATCTGGCACCGCAACGCTTGTTGCCCAATATGTTAAGGCATTAGCGGGCACCAAAACCCAATTACTAGATACCCGAAAAACCATCCCTGGAATGCGCTTGGCGCAAAAATATGCAGTCACTTGTGGTGGTGGTAAAAACCATCGAGTGGGTTTATATGATGCGTTTTTGATTAAAGAGAATCACATTAATGGTTGTGGTTCAATTGCCAATGCCATAACAGCTGCAAAGCAAAACTTTCCCGGCAAACCGGTAGAGGTAGAAGTAGAATCACTTCAAGAGCTGCAACAGGCACTTGATGCCGGTGCAGACATTGTGATGCTCGATAACTTTTCAATTGCAAAGATCAATGAAGCAGTGTTGTTGACTGATAAAAAAGCCAAGTTGGAAGTGTCTGGCAACATGAACATCGACACTATTGCCCAATATGCACAAACGGGTGTGGACTTTATTTCGGTCGGGGCATTGACCAAAAATGTACAATCTATCGACTTGTCGATGCGTTTTAATTAACAGAGCATATACATTTATCCCTCAGCTATATTCTTAGCCCCATCCCTATTTAGGTCTGTGCTTATTACCTTAATAGGGATGATATAGTACAGATAAAAACCCATTAGAGTATACTTTTAAACCTGTCAAATTTAATTTAATACACCTCGATACTTTTCTTGACCATTTAATCGGTTGATTTAACGCTTTTTTTTGTGAACTGCGTCACAAAACCAGAAGAAAACCCCGTGAAAGCCCAAATTATTATTGAAAAAATCCTGAATCTAGCCGATGCTTAAGTCAGCCCTAAGACGAACCCATAAATTATTGTTGGAGATGTATTAAGATGACTAAAATGAAACAAATTCGTAAGCAAGTACAAAAAGGTTTTACCCTCATTGAATTGATGATTGTTGTTGCCATCATTGGTATTCTTGCCGCGGTAGCGCTCCCCGCCTATCAAAGCTATACCGACCGTGCAGCATTTAGTGAAGTAATCTCTGCGACGGCTGCTGCTAAAACTGCCGCCGAGGTTTGCGCTCAAATCAAAGGCACTTTCGTAGACACAGCCTGTCCTTCACTGGTCGTTGCTACATTTGACGTGCCAGCGGGCATTACGCTAACTTTCCCCACTCAAACAGCAGCTGCGATGGTTATTACAGCCACCAAAGGCACTGAGATTTATTCAATTGCAGGCGCACTAGCCAACGGTTTGGTCACTTGGACCAAAACATGTACACCAGTTGAAAACTGTATTTAATCTATTGATTTACAGCATTAAAAAGGCGGCTTAGCCGCCTTTTTTATTGCCCTGAAACCTGCCATGGTATAAAGTCATTTACATCTAATATAAGCAAAGCTACAAACCTACGGCCATACAACAATAGTATCGTCAATACAGGAATACCGCATGACGCTAAGCGCCACCAGTCCATTAATCACCAAGCTTTGTGATGCCAATTTGATTGATGAACCCGATTTTAAAGAACGCTTAGGTAAACACGCCGCTCAGTACCGGTCAATACCTGAGTTTTTGGTGGCCGAAAAAATGATTAAACAAGATGCACTGGCCAGCTTTTGTTTTCGCTCCTTCTCCTTGCCTTTTTTTGATCTCGAGAACTTCGATATTTCGACCATTCCATCAGATTTGATCACCGAAAAGTTAATGCGTAAGCATCACATTATTCCATTGGCAAAAAAGGGCCGTACAGCCTTTGTTGCCACTGCCGACCCGACCGACAATCAGGCGCTAGAAGACTTTGCTTTTAACAGCGGTTTTCAAACCGAGCCTGTGGTTGTTGAGTGTTTTAAACTGCTCGATACGCTCGAAAAAATATTTGAGCAAACCGGAGATAACCTCGAAATTACCGACTTAGATGTTAAAGCGTTTGGTGATTTAGAATTGGATGAATCTGACGAATTTACAGACGAAGATATACCAGAAAAAGATGATGCGCCAATTATTGTTTATATCAACAAAATATTAATGGATGCCATTCGTAAAGGCGCCTCAGACTTGCATTTTGAACCTTATGAAAAAATGTACCGTATTCGTTTTCGCATTGACGGTATGTTACATGAAATCGCTCGACCTCCAGTTAGCCTAGCCACTCGGATGTCGGCTCGTCTCAAAGTAATGTCTAAGCTCGACGTTGAGGAAAAACAACTGCCGCAAGATGGTCGTATCAAGCTCAAAATCACCAACAAGAAGTCGATTGATTTTCGAGTTAGCACCCTACCCACTTTGTGGGGCGAAAAACTGGTGATGCGCATTTTAGATTCATCCAGTGCCATGTTAGGCATTGAGGTGCTCGGTTACGAACAAGAGCAACAAGCGCAATACCTTAAAGCGCTGCAACAACCTCAAGGTATGATATTGGTCACAGGTCCCACAGACTCAGGTAAAACGGTGTCTTTGTATACCGGCTTGAATATTCTCAACACCGAACAAACCAATATTTCAACCGTTGAAGACCCGGTAGAAATCAACCTACCGGGCATCAACCAAGTAAACATCAACACCAAAGCGGGTTTAGATTTTCCTGCGGCCCTACGTTCATTTTTACGTCAAGACCCAGATGTGTTGATGGTGGGTGAAATAAGCGATTTAGAAACAGCTGAAGTTGCGATAAAAGCCGCACAAACCGGACATTTAGTATTATCGACCTTACACACCAACTCAGCACCAGAAACCTTAACTCGACTCTCTAATATGGGCGTGCCAACGTATAACATTGCCAGCACTGTTTCTTTGGTGATAGCGCAACGCCTTGCCAGAAGGCTGTGCAACCAATGCAAAGCACCTGAACATTTGCCTGAAATAGAATTACGCAAACAAGGTTTTACAATAGAGCAAATCCCCACAATGACATTATATAAAGCCAAGGGATGCGATCACTGCACCGATGGTTATAAAGGAAGGGTGGGCATTTTTCAGGTGATGCCGATAAGCGATGAGATGGCAAAAATAATTTTGGCTGATGGCAATGCCATTGAAATAGCCGCACAAGCACAAAAAGAAAATATCATTGATTTACGTCAAGCGGCGGTACAAAAAGCCGCCCACGGCCTGACCAGTTTGTCAGAAATCAACCGGGTAACCAAGGCACATCAACAACATGAAGCGTGAGTGTTATGGCGAGTAAAAAATCAAAAGCGAAAGTAAAAGAGCCGGATATATTTACCTGGGCAGGTGTGAACCGCAAAGGTAAAAAAGTCTCTGGCGAGGTAGAGGGTAAATCGGCAACTGAAGTTAAAGCCGAGATGCGCAGACAAGGTATTAAGCCGACTAAAGTCAGGAAAAAAGCCAAACCTTTGTTTGGTATGGATGGCTCCAAGCCCATCATTCCAGCCGATATCGCTGTATTTACTCGTCAGGTCGCCACGATGTTACAAGCGGGTGTCGCATTGGTTCAGACCTTAGAAATGATAGCGATGGGCACACCGAATAAAAAAATGGAAAAGCTGATCATTGAGATCAACACCAAAGTCCAAGCTGGTGCGCCTTTTTCTGACACTTTGCGAGAATACCCACTGTACTTCGACGACCTCTATTGTGATTTAGTGCATTCGGGAGAACAATCAGGTGCACTAGACAATATATTTGGCCGTGTCGCCACCTATAAAGAAAAAGCCGAGGCACTCAAATCTAAAATCAAAAAAGCGATGAACTATCCTGTCGCCGTCCTTTCTATTGCAGGTATTGTTACCGGTATTTTGCTAGTCTTTGTGGTACCGCAGTTTCAAGAAATCTTTGCCGGATTTGGCGCTGAGTTACCCGCCTTTACGCTATTTGTTATCGGCTTATCTGAAATCATGCAAGCTTATTGGTGGGTTGTTTTGTTGGGGGGGGTTGCAGGCGGGTATGTGTTTGTGCGGGTACACCGGCGAAGTCCAAAATTTCGCGACCAAGTTGACGCGACTATGCTCAATATTCCGGTCATTGGAGAGATTTTAAATAAAGCCGCAGTCGCCCGTTACGCCAGAACACTAAGTACCACCTTTGCCGCAGGTGTGCCTTTGATAGAGGCGCTTGAGTCGGCGGCAGGCGCATCGGGTAATGCGGTTTACCGCAAAGCCATCATGGAAATTCGCTCTGAGGTTTCTGCCGGTAACCAAATGAACTTTGCAATGAAAGCCACCGGTATCTTTCCGCCAATGGTTACCCAAATGGTTGCCATTGGTGAAGAGTCTGGTGCACTAGACAGTATGTTGGACAAAGTGGCCAACATCTATGAAGGAGAAGTTGACGATGCGGTTGATGGTTTAACCGCATTAATAGAACCGATGATCATGGCCGTATTAGGTGTTGTCATCGGCGGCCTGATTGTCGCAATGTATTTGCCAATCTTTGAAATGGGGAAAGTTATCAAATAATGTTCGACGATATAATAGTAGTCATGGTCAATTATCCGACCTATTTTTATGGCACCGTGTTGGTGTTTGGCTTAATCATTGGTAGTTTTCTAAATGTGGTGATCCATCGTTTGCCAATCATGATGGAGAAAAGCTGGGTTTGTGAATGCAGGGAATACCTTGTAGAAGAGTTGGCAGACAAAACGTCTGTCGAAAATGCTGAAAAGGAAGTTTATAACCTATCGGTTCCCCGCTCTGCTTGTCCAAAGTGCGGCCATAAAATAACAGCGCTCGAAAACATCCCAATTATCAGTTGGTTAGTACTAAGAGGCAAATGTTCAGGCTGCGCAAACCCCATCTCAATTCGCTATCCTTTAGTCGAGTTACTTACCGCAGTGTTATCACTGGCAGTAGCCATAAATTGGGGGCCGACTCAGGTTACTTTGTTATATCTGGTGCTGACATGGGGTTTAATTGCGTTAACCTTTATTGATTTTGACACCATGCTGTTACCTGATGAAATCACCTTGCCCTTGTTATGGCTAGGCTTGCTCGTTGCAGTTTGGGGCCTTGGAATATCACCTACCGATGCCATTGTTGGGGCTTGTGTAGGTTATCTCAGCTTATGGTCGGTTTACTGGGGGTTTAAACTGGCCACCGGTAAAGAAGGCATGGGTTATGGCGATTTTAAGTTAATGGCCGTATTTGGCGCATGGCTTGGCTGGCAGAGTGTATTTTTAATCTTATTGCTGTCTTCTTTTGTCGGTGCCGTATTTGTCATGGGCATTCTGTATGCCCAGAAAAAAGGCAAGAACACCCAAGTCCCCTTTGGCCCGTACATCGCCATTGCCGGGTGGATTGCTTTGTTGTGGGGAGACTCAATGATTGAATTTTACCTACAAAACTATTTCTATCAGGCATTGTAAAACAGATGAGTAAATACATTGTAGGGTTAACTGGCGGCATAGGTAGTGGTAAAACCACGGTGGCTGATGAATTCGCCCGACTTGGTATCACACTGGTAGATGCTGATGTCATTGCGCGAGATATAGTCAAACCCGAATCTGATTGTCTTAAAGCTATCGTTAAGCAATTTGGCCAACAGATGCTATTACCCGACCAGACATTAGACCGTGGCGCGCTCAGAGCGGCTATTTTTTCTGACCCGGACAAAAAGCAGTGGCTCAACGCGCTGATGCATCCAGCCATTCGCGAGCAAATTCTTAAAGAGTTGGGTGAGGCTGAATCTGATTACTGCTTTTTGGTTGCCCCTTTACTGTTTGAAAACCAACTTGAAAAATACGTTCACAACAGTGTTGTTGTCGACGTGCCCGAACAAGTGCAAATATCGAGAACAGCCAGTAGAGATAATGTTAGTACTGAACAAGTCAAAAACATCATCAAAGCGCAAATCAACCGCACCGACAGACTGGCCAAAGCCGATGTTGTCATCAATAACGATTTGCCTTGGGCCGAGGTAAAACCACAAATTGAACAATTACATGCAAAATATATGGCTTTATCTAAAAAGAAAACCTAGTATGTGCGAAACAGTGACTTAGGTATTATTCCTAATTCAGTTGAAATTATTTTGTAAGCGTTAAAGCTCCGAAAAATTTGGAGTCGGATAGGTCAAATGAGTCTGGTTATATACGAACACCCATTAAATGAAAAGATGCGCAGCTTTATGCGTGTCGAGCATTTGTTCACTCAAATAGAAAACTGTAAAAACCTGCAACATGAATTTCAGCCGATGGGATTTTTTGAAGCTTTGTTTGCCTTGGTCGATCTTTTAGAACGCAATGATATACGCGGCGAATTGAGCAAAGAACTTGAGCGCAGTGAACATAGTTTGGTGAAATGGGCTCAACACCCAGAAATTTGCAATGAAGCGTTAGAAGAAATGCTCAAAAGAGTCATTGCTCTGCAAAGTGCATTGAGTAAAAAACATCGAATTTGCACGCCAATCAAAGATGACCCATTTTTAGCCAGCATCAAACAACGTTTTGCCATTCCCGGGGGTCACTGTAATTTTGACCTGCCACAATTGCATTTTTGGATGCAACTGCCGCCAGAAGAGCAATCGCAGCAAATCAGCGGCTGGCTACAACACTTGGCCTCGACTCACGAAGCCATCAGCTTGGTACTTAGCTTTGCCCGTGAACGTGGTGCATTTGCCTCTATAAAAGCCGCCAACGGTTTTTATCAAGACAACACAGAAAACATCGAACTCGTTAGAATAAAATATACCCCAGCCTATGGCGCCTACCCTACCGTCAGCGGCAACAAGTATCGCTATGCCGTACGATTTATGCGACTGTGCGATCAGGCAGGGCGAACCAATGTTGAAGAAGACATCATGTTTTCTTTAGCCCGCTGTTAGTGGCCGCGTTGTTCACAGGCGCAGCTAAGCTGGTATTATCAAAGTATTGAACCAACAACAACTCTCATCATCGGAATTCCTATGTCTCAAACCAAAGTTAATTGCCCTACCTGTCAAAAAGATGTTATTTGGCAGGCCGCAAGCGAGTACCGTCCTTTTTGTTCCAAACGTTGTCAATTAATAGATTTGGGCGAATGGGCAGATGAAAATCACAAAATAGCCGGTAAACCAGGATTCACAGATATAACCCTAGCGACTGATATAGAAGATATCGAAGCGATGTTACAGCAACAAGAAGGTGGAGATTCGTTTTTTAAAGAATGAATAAGCTTATCAACATTCAATAAAAAGGGGCCAAAAGGCCCCTTTTTAATTATCGAACCTGTTCATCAATCAAACAGATGATAAGCCATGCTCAGCTCATGTACGGCGTCAATAAACACACCGGCATTCTCAGGGGCTACATCTGGTGTGATGCCATGACCGAGGTTAAATACATGTCCCGGACCTTGGCCGTAACTATCAAGAATAATCTGAACTTCTTGACGGATACGGTCTGGATCAGCGTGTAAAACTGCCGGATCCATATTGCCTTGCAAGGCAACTTTATCGCCCACTCTTTTACGGGCATTGCCCATATCAATCGTCCAATCTATGCCAATCGCGTCACAACCTGTGGCTGCTATGTCTTCAATCCACATACCACCATTTTTAGTGAACAAGGTTACAGGAACCGGATTGCCTTCATATTCGCGGGTTAAGCCCTTCACGATTTTGTCCATGTAATACAGTGAATATTCTTTATAATCTCTTGGCGTTAAGATGCCACCCCAAGTATCAAAGATTTGAACCGCCTGAGCACCAGCAGCAATTTGGGCGTTCAAGTACAAGATCACAGAATCGGCCAATTTGTCTAACAACATATGCAGCACTTCTGGCTCGCAAAATGCCATCTTTTTAATCTTACTGAAAGTCTTGCTACTGCCACCTTCAATCATATAAGTCGCCAACGTCCATGGGCTACCCGAAAAGCCAATCAGCGGGACATCGCCATTGAGTTCACGGCGAATAGTGCGCACTGCATCCATCACATAACGCAACTCTTGTTCTGGGTCTGGTATTGGCAAATTAACCACATCTGCAACACTTTGAATAGTGCGTTCAAAACGAGGGCCTTCGCCCGTTTCAAAATGCAAACCTAGCCCCATGGCATCAGGAATAGTCAAAATATCGCTGAACAAAATCGCCGCATCTAAATCAAAACGACGCAACGGTTGCATCGTCACTTCACAGGCCAACTCAGGGTTGGTACAAACCGCCATAAAGTCGCCGGCTTTTTCTCGTAACGCCCGATATTCTGGTAAATACCGCCCAGCTTGACGCATCATCCATACCGGTGTGCGTTCGACAGGTTGCCTTAACAAAGCGCGAATATAACTATCATTTTTCAATACTGACATGAAATTGTGCTCTTAATCTGATTGATACGTTTTAATGGCGAGATTGTAACACTGAATTCTATCCGGTCACTAACATTTCCCCGACAATTTATCGGACTATTTCCCTTACAAGGAAGATTTTTTGCCGTGATGGATTACTAACAAAAAACCGAATTGACGCCTAAATATTGACAAAGCATCTGCACCACAATTGTTAAACGAACAAACCGTTAAGGTTTTCTGATTAAAATCATCGATTTGAAAATGGCTTTACCTTGGCGTCCATTTTGATATAGTAGGGCTACAAGGTTTTTCAGGTTTTATACCAAGTCGCTATTGGAGTATTAATCACTATGCTTACCCGATTAGAACAAGCACAAGACAAGTGGGGAGGCTCGCACTCAGCCATCGATAACTGGTTAAACGAACGCCAAGAATTATTGGTTCGTTATTGTCAGCTCGCCGGAACATCCCAGTTTGACCAACAAGAAAAAGCACTACCCGACGAAAAAGATATATTGCTGTTTTGTCAGGTTATGATGGACTATATCTCAGCTGGTCATTTTGAAGTTTATGAACAAATTGTCAAAGCCTGTAAAATCAACGGAAACGACAGCCACTCTCTGGCCACCAAATTATATCCAAAAATAGACTGCACCACCGATACAGCTCTTACTTTCAACGATCGATATGCCGATGCAAGTAGCCCCGAAAATGCGGGTAAAAATGCTGAAGAAATCTTTGCCTCATTCGATACAGATTTGTCACAAGTTGGCCAAGCACTTGAAGAGCGTTTTGGTTTTGAAGATGAGTTGATTGAGACTTTATATCAAAAGCACTAATCTCTAATTTGATTGTCGCAGGCGTTTTTTATGTTTTATCAAACGCCTTAAATAGTCGCTCCTGTTCATCCATGAACCCGCGACATTCGACCTTCCATGGTCATCAAAAAAGCCACTCATTGAGTGGCTTTTTTGTCTCTGGAGTTAATAGCAACCAGATTAATGTGCAGCAGGTGCACCAGATTCAATGCTCAACAATTCAACATCAAACAACAAAGTTGAATGCGGGGTGATTTTACCTGTTGCTCTTTCGCCGTATGCCAACTCTGAAGGAATAGCAAAAGTAAATTTACTGCCTACAGGCATCAACTGAAGACCTTCAGTCCAACCTTTGATTACTTGGCCTACACCAAATACAGCTGGCTCATCACGCTTGTAAGAGCTGTCGAATTCTACGCCGTCAATAAGCGTGCCTTTGTAATGTACTTTAACACGGTCTTGTGGACCTGGCTTTTTGCCATCGCCCAAAGAAACAACCGTGTATTGCAAACCAGATTCAGTGGTTTTAACACCTTCTTTTTTGGCATGCTCAGCCAAGAAATCAGTACCTGCTTTAACAGCTTCGGCTTTTAATTTTTCGGCCATTTCAGCGTGCTTAGCACGAGTCAATGTATCAAGCGCCTTCATTACAGTTTCGATTTCTTCTTTGGATAATTTCTCAGTGCCTTCAACCGCATCAGTAACACCGTTCATGACCATTGCAGTGTCGAGGTTAACTTCGACTTTTTTGTTCTCATCCAATGCGCGCTTGAGGTAGTTACCAAAGCTAACACCCAAACCGTAGCTTTGCTTTTCCAAGTCAGTTTGCGGGGCCCCTGGTACGACCTTAGTCGTTTTGGTCGCTTCGACCGCTTGGGCTTTAACTTCAGTTTTGGCTGCATCGGTTTTAGCCGTTGCATCAGTTTTAGTTTCAGCTTCGCCGCCACAACCAACCATTGCCATACTTGCCGCTAACAACGACACCTTAAAAATAGAACGCATTTTTTACTCCAACACAAGATTATAATAATAATAATAATTAAAAAAATTAGGGGCCATATACTACCCTGTTGTAAGATAAGAGTTAAGGAATTTTCCATCCAAAACGCGAATATGAAACCATTAGTTACTCTTTTGTTGCAATACAGCTTGCTACTGCCGTTGCTTTTAACCGGTTGCAGCAGTGAAAAGAACGATTCAGTTGCCCGTTTTGAACATGCCGTAGACAGTTCATATTCAGCCACCCTTTCGCGCGACGGCAGTTACGCCGTAGTGTCGAGCATTCATCATGGCCTAAGCCTGTGGGACTTAAAGACCAATGGTTTAAAATACCAATGGAGCCATCAAGGCAGCGCTAACAATCTGGTTTTGGTGAGCGCTATTTCGCCCGACAACAGTCACGCTCTAACCGCCGACCGAGATAATTTTGCACTATGGGACATAGCAACCGGCAAATCGGTGGCATTTGTCAAAGTCAGAGAATCCAACATTCGCGATGTCGCGGTTTCTAACGGTGGGCAACATATATTGGTAGGAAAAAGTAGCGGTGTGGTGGTGCATATCACCACCGCAACAGGCCGGCGAATTGAGTTTATGGGACATCAAGAAAAAGTAAACTCAGTAGCACTGTCAGACAATGGCCGTTACGCCTTAACAGGTTCGAACGATTATGTCGCCTACTTATGGGATACTCAAAGCGGTCAGGTAATACATCGCTTCAATCACCCCAGCAGAGTCACCAAAGTTGCACTTGACCCAACAAGAAAATATGCTTTCACTGCCGACAGCCAAAAACAGGCGCAGGTGTGGGACTTAAGCAATGGCAAACCCATCAGTCGCCTCAAATATACCGCCCGTCAAAATGTTTTCAGCTCAGTACGCTTTAACAACGATGGCACTTTGCTGGCCACTGGTGCACCATCGCGTAAACTGACTTTGTGGGATGTAAAAACAGGTCAAAAATTACAAGATTGGACTGTTGCACCAAGAGAACAATCTCGTCCCAAAGGGGCTGTGGTGCACAGCGTAGCTTTTATTAAAAACGATACCCAATTACTGTCAGAAAGCTCTAGTGGCCTTGCAGAAATTTGGAACATACAGAAGTAGTGAGATAGTAAGGTAGTGAATTAGCAATGAACAACGAATGGCAACAAAGAATAGAAGAACTAGAAAGCAAAGTGGCGTTTCAAGACGATACCATTGAGCAATTAAATGGCGAAATAAACCAGCATCAAGAAGCTATTCACAAGGTACAGCAACAGCTGGTTTTATTGGGCAATCGGTTTAAAGAAATTAAAGACGAAATGGATATGGATTCGCCTGAGGGTATTGTTCATGAGCTGCCGCCTCATTATTAATATAAGACCTTCAGGCTCACAGCGTGAACGACCCACGAAGTTTGTCAATCACCCCGGCAAAGCGAATAACAGCAGTTTTGTCGTCACGACCAATATAGCGCTGTAGATTTAGAGCTGTGCCTGCATCAGCCAACGTAAATTGATTAAATATACCCAGCAACAAACGTTGCTCGGTTTTCTCTAATTCCATTTCTGCATCAAAAATAGCCCTTTTTACTGCTTCTTTGGCGTTATCATCTAATGCCAGTTTACGCCGAATTTCTCGCAACGGTTTGGTGTAATCTCGGTGCCAGTGGGCCAAAGACAACACCAGCAAATCGATTTGTTCGCCATCAAGCTGTTTTTTGTGCTGTTCACACCAGCACAACAGCAATAACAGATTAACGTTCAAGTCCAAGTCATCTTGCAACTTTAAACAACTATTTGTCACCCCTGCACGGCCATAAAAATCAACCGCATACTTCCAAAAAATGGCTTCAGACAACATCAGTCTTGCATTTCCTGTTGCAGTTCTTCAATCTCTTCTTGTGCCATCATCCAGTCTTCTTCAATCTGGTTGAGTAGAGTCACATTATCCGCTTGTTGTTTTAGCAATTCAGCCAATTTGGCTTTGTTTTTAGCATCATAAATATGACTGTCGGCCAATCCTGTTTCGATGGTTTGCTTTTCTTGATTAAGCTTATCCATCTGTTTTTCCCACTTGGTAATTTGTTGACGAAGTGGTTTGGTTTTTTGACGGAACTCGGCATCACGGCGTTTTTGATCTTTGCGGTTACTGGCCGAGTGTTCACCGTCAGATTTATTTGGCCCCTCTGAAAGCTCTTTATCAGAGTCCATCAACCATTGATAGTAGTCATCCAAATCGCCGTTAAAAGCACTGACCTTGCCACTATCGACCAAGTAGAACTCATCTGTTGCTGTTTTCAACAAGTTTCTGTCATGCGAGACCACCACCATAGCCCCGGCAAAACCCATCAATGCCATCGACAAAGCATGACGCATTTCTAAATCAAGGTGGTTAGTTGGTTCATCAAGCAACAACAAGTTGGGTTTTTGATAAACCATTAACGCGAGCACCAAACGGGCTTTTTCACCGCCCGAAAACGGCCCAACTTTTGATAATGCCTTATCGCCATTAAAACCAAAACAGCCTAAGAAATCACGCAACTTCTGTTCAAGTGCCACATCATCCAACTGACGCAAGTGATCTAGTGGCGTACTGTCGACATCTAAAGTCTCAAGTTGGTGCTGGGCAAAATAACCAATTTTAACGCCCTGACTGGTTTGATAAATGCCTTGCTTGGGTGCCATTTCACCGCACAGTAATTTGATCAAAGTCGATTTACCCGCGCCATTACGGCCAAGCAAACCAATTCGGCTACCCGGTACCAGATTAAGTTTAATTTGCTCTAAAATGACGGTGTCGCCATAATTAAGCTGCACTTTTTCCATACTGATTAGTGGCGTAGGCAAAGATTCGGGTTTAAAAAACGAGAAATTAAATGGGCTGTCGACATGGGCAGGTGCTAGTAATTCCATTCTTTCTAAGGCTTTAACTCGGCTTTGAGCCTGCTTAGCTTTAGTGGCTTGCGCCTTGAAACGGTCAACGAATTTTTGTAAATGCGCTCGTTGCTTCTGCTGCTTCTCAAACATGCTTTGTTGTTGAGCCAATTGCTCCGCTCTTTGGCGTTCAAAAGCACTGTAATTACCTGAGTAGCAATTGAGGTTTTTGTGTTCGATATGAATAATTTGATTAATCACGTTATCGAGAAAATCCCGGTCATGAGATATCAATATCAAGGTGCCATCGTATCGTTTTAGCCAGCTTTCGAGCCACAAAACCGCATCTAAATCGAGGTGATTGGTCGGTTCATCGAGCAATAACAGGTCAGAGCGACAAATCAATGCCTGCGCAAGGTTGAGCCGCATTCGCCAACCACCTGAAAACGATTTAACTGGCTGACTGATTTGTTCTTTGGTGAAACCTAAACCATGCAACAGCTCCCCAGCTCTAGCATGAATAGCGTAACCACCAATAGCATCCATCAGCTGATGTTGATGGGCAATTTGGTGACCATCGTGGGCTTCTTCGGCTATAGCCAGTTTTGCTTCAATGCCTCGGTATTCATGATCGCCGTCTATCACCAGCTCTAATGCTGGTTTGTCTAGTGCGGGAGTTTCTTGTGCAACATTGGCAGTGACCCAATCTTTAGGGATACTCATCGACCCAGCATCTAACCCGAGGTTGCCGTTAAGCAAAGCAAACAATGAGGATTTTCCGCAGCCGTTGGCGCCAACAAGGCCGACTTTGTGCTTAGGGAAAACCGTGGCGCTGGAGTGATCGATTAAGGCATTACCGCCTCGAAGCAGTTGAATTTCAGTCAGTTGGATCATGGATACTTTCAGGGTTAAAAAAACTGCGGGTATTCTAGCTGGTTTTCCCCTCAAAACACAGCATTAGCATGCCCTGTAGCGGCAGACTCCCGACTCTGCCCTGTTTTAGTACGTACCAGCCTCACTTTGAATTTGCTACTACGCCACTCAATGGCGTAAAATGCCCAGCCTACAACAACCAGTGAGAACTCAATTGAAAACCGTTAAATCAAAAAAACGCTTTATCGCCGGTGCCAGCTGCCCCAATTGCGAAGCGCTCGACACCATCATGTTGTACAAAGAAAACAATATAGAAAAAGTGGAATGTGTTAAATGCAATCACACCATGACCCAACCCGAAGATAGCGTTAACGCTTCTACTCGTCAGTTTGAACAAGTGATTGGGGTGTTTAAACCGCAGTAAGTAGTCTTCAGTTTTAAGGTTAAAAACATCACACGCAGACACGGAAGCACAGAGGATCACGGAGAAAGAAAAAGCTGGGAAGAATCAAAAAGCTTTTCAACAGACTCCAAGCTCCATTTATCAGCCGTGATGGCCCAATTTCTTTTTGATAAGACCTGAGAGCACAGGAAAGTTTTTCACAGAGTTTTTAATGCCGACAATATCATAAGCATTGATGGTTTCGTTGAGTGCCCGAGCATAATCAGTACAGGCTCGGATGGCATATTTGTCGCCTAATTCTTCGATGGTTTGTGCAAACTTTTTGATGTCTGAGACCTTATTGTTCACTCTAATGGTTTGCCACTGAACCAACAACTGATCATCAAGCACCGCCACAATCGTCTTGGCATCGTTCATCGCCTTGTCGGTCAATACTATCTCAGCAGGTTTGGTTATCACCTGCTCACCCACCATTTTCACCTCAAAAGGCAAATACTGCTGCAACGCCTTGAACAATTCATTTTTAAACACTGGTTTTTTCAGATAGCTATCAAAAGCACTGTCGATAAAATCTTGATCAAGTGGGTCCATCACGGTTGCGGTTAAGGCAATAACTGGCACATCTTTAACTTGCTTCGCTCGCTCGGCGGCTTCATAACCATCCATGCCCGGCATTCGAATATCCATCAACACCAAATCAACATGTTCAGTTTCAAGTACGGTCAAAGCTTCAACCCCAGATGCCGCGCTGAAAAAACTCAATTGCGTACCAGCAAAGCACTCTTGAACCAGTAACCGATTAATTTCAATGTCATCAACAATCAACACCACTGAGGGTTTAAACTTTATTTTATTACTATCGATTTTTGACTGAGTGGCCTCATACGCCGCATGAGACGACACCTCGACATCACGTAAAGTCACCTCAAACCGGGTGCCCTTGCCAACCGTGCTGGCAACGGTGATCTTACCATTCATCAACTTAGCTAGTCGCTGAGAAATCGCCAACCCTAAACCCGTACCACCATACTTTTGTTTATTTTGATCTCTAGATTGTTCAAAAGTACCAAATACATGAGACAGCTCTCCTGGCATTATCCCCACCCCGGTATCCTCAACGGTGATCAGTAAATCAAGCAGTTTATCCTCGTCTTCTGTCACCTTTCGCCTAGCTTTGAGACGAATAGTGCCTTTTTCAGTGAATTTAACAGCATTACCCAGCAAATTAAATAGAATCTGACGTAACCGTACTGTATCGAGCATTAAACTCGGCGGAATACCTTTATCGACATCAAAAATCAATTCTAAGCGTTTTTTCTTCAACTCAACCATAAACAACTTAGCCGCATCATCGAACAATTCATGAGGATTAGTCGCGACTTTGTGAATATCTAGCTTACCCGCTTCTATTTTTGACAAATCAAGAATATCGTTAATCAAGGTCAATAGATTTTTGCCAGCAGACTGGATGGTTTTGATAAAGGCTAGGTGTTGTTTATTGTCGCTTTCTTCGGCCAGCAACTCGGTAAAGCCCAAAATCGCATTCATTGGCGTACGAATTTCGTGGCTCATATTCGACAAAAACGATGATTTGGCTAATGTTGCCATTTCAGCCTTTTCTTTGGCAATTTTTAGTGCTGCCTCGGTGGCAATACGCAGCCTAATTTCATAAGACAAACGTCTATTCCAGTAAAGGAAAATGATGACAATCGTTAACGAAA
Organism: uncultured Alteromonadaceae bacterium; assembly: GCA_938085045.1. GTDB lineage: Bacteria > Pseudomonadota > Gammaproteobacteria > Enterobacterales > Alteromonadaceae > JABSOG01. The sequence goes on along the minus strand of CALKGI010000095.1, from coordinate 11,498 downwards.
TAATCACCACTAGCATTATCAAACCATAATTGTTTTTTTCGACATAACTATGTCTTATCCAACGAGTTAAAATGTGTTGATGTTCACTGGTAGATACTCGTTGTAACACCTTGTTGATGATACCGTGCAAAATAGGTTTGTCTTTGCTCACAAACAAAGTGATATCAATAGAAAATTCAGTTTTGCCGACAATTTGTAGGTTATACAATCCCATATCACCAATGCTGTAATTGGCACGCGCCATGGGGGCCAGCATGGCATCATATTTACCTGATGAAACGCCTTCAAGGCCATCCTGTAATGAGTCGACGCCGATGATCTTATGGGTCGGGTAACGGTTACGCACCTCTTCAAACAAACTGGCAATTTTAGACATCGCAATTCTATTGCCTTTGATCTCATCCAAAGCACCAACAAAACCATCGCCTTCGGTTTTCACAATCACCAGCGGATTACTGACAAAATGCTGTACAGGCTCAAAATCTTGGTAAAGTACATTGTTGGCGACGCCGCCCGAGATAATGTCGATTTTTTTACTTTTTGCTAGCGCCAACGCATCTGGCCAAGAAGCCGGCTTGACCTTAGAAAAATAAATCCCCGATTTTTGTTCAACCAAGGCCAAATGGTCGGCAACAATCCCCTGGTATTCACCTTCGTCACTAAACCCTTCAAACGGCAACCAATTGGGATCACCTGTAAAAGTCACAATAGGGTTAAGTCGTAACCAACGTTTTTCTGCTTTGGTTAACACCAAATCTGAATCACTATCGGCACTACGGGTCAACTCACGTTGAATAGTGACTCCTTTAGAACTTAGATAGTAATCAATCAGTTGCTGATACAGATTAGACGATATCATTTTGTGCAAACCACGGTTAAAGGTGTCCCTTAACACCCGGCTTCTAAACGCAATATTGTAGCCGGTGACTTGGGGCAAAATATCATGGTAGACAAAATCGCCATCTTTAAATAAATTAGGTGCAATCAGGTTTTTGTACCAATCAAACACGGTCTTGTCGACCACCAGCACGTCGACATCACGATTGAGAAACAGATTCATCAAGTTACTTTGGTCGTTAACCTCATAGAAATTGGGGGTGTGAGTTGCTCTTGCGCGAGGGTTAAAAAGGTAGTTGAATTCTTTGCCTAATTGCTGATAGCCATCTGCCCAAATGCCGATTTTTTTACCAACTAAATCTTCAATCGAATTAATGCTCAAACGGTCTTCTTTATGGCTAATAACATAGTTTTCGTAATTAATATAAACATCAGAATAAAACACCGACGCAGAGGCATCGGGTTGCAAACCGGCATTACCTGCCAAATTGGGATCGTCAAACAGTGCTGTTTTAAGTAACGCGTGGGGCAGTTGTTTAACCACCACTTTATAACCTTCAAGCTTGAGCGCTTTGCTGACGATATCAATTTCAAGCCCTTGCTGCGAACCTTTGGCAAACAAATAAGGTGCTCGGTCCATGCCAAAGGCAATGCTCAAAGCTTTGTCTTGTGCATTGGCGTAACAGCTTAAAATCAGGCAAATGATCAAACCATAAAACAAATGATACGTTCGACCAAAATGAGCTTTACCCACAGGCGATATCGACAAAATCATTAACATGCAACTTAAATATCTCCACCAATTCTGGATCGAATGACGTGCCTTTATTTTCTAAAATATAATCAACCGCGTCATCGACCAACCAAGCTTCTCGGTAAGGTCTGTCGTGAATAAGTGCATCAAAAGTATCGGCCAACGCCACGATACGGCCAAATATATGAATATCTTCACCTTTTAGGCCCTGAGGATAACCATTACCATCCCATTTTTCGTGATGTTGATGGGCAATAACCGCTGCCGCTTTAAGGATTTTACGATGCGCTTGATGTAAAAACTGGTGAGCCATGGTGGTGTGTGATTCGATACTAGTACGTTCTTCTTTAGTCAAGCTTTGTGGTTTATTGAGTAAACTCAGGCCAATAGTAACTTTGCCAATATCATGCATCGGGGCTGCGTGGTATATGGTATCGGCATCATCTTCGTTCAAACTACTGTGATGATAAGCGAGCAAACGCGAATACTCGGCTACTCGGCGAATGTGGTCGTGGGTTTCGTCAGTGGTTGCGGTGAGCAATTCAGTCAAAATAAAAATCAATTCTTTTTGGTTCGCGTCAAGCTCGGTCAATAATCGCTCTTCGCGAAACTTCAGTTTGTTTTCAAGTTTTTCATTACGCGCCACCAACAACGCCTTCGAGCGATTAAGTTCAATGTGATTAGATACTCTGGCCAATAACTCGGTGGAATGAAACGGTTTAGATACAAAATCGACGGCGCCAAGATTAAAACCCTGAGCAATAGATTCGGTATCGACCTTAGCGGTCAAAAAGATAATGGGGATGTGCTTGGTTTCTTCTTCAGTTTTTAACCGGCGACACACTTCAAAGCCATCCATGCCCGGCATCATAATATCTAGCAAAATGAGGTCAAACTCGCTTTCTTCAACCAATTCCAACGCTTCTTCGCCACTGGTGGCAAACGAAAACTCATAAGAATCTTCTTGAAGAATATTCATCGCAACCTGAATATTTTCAGCCACGTCATCGACAATCAACACATGCAGTTCGTTCATTTATTTATCTTCCTGATCCTGCGGTTTTACTCAATGTAACTAACTATAAGCAAAGAATGCACAAAAGCCAATCGGGGTCAAAATTTCACAAACAAAGAGCTAAAATTCAATCAATTAGCCTCAATTTTAAACTGTCATTTCAATTGAGCCTACTGAGGTCGTCTTTACAGTCTTCGACGCAGATTGATTTTCGGTGAATGTAGGTTTCAAAATGCCTTAGCGCTGGTCATTTAACCCAGCGGTGGGGACGAAACCTCTGGGTTAACAATCTTACTTTACAACTTTAATAGCGGCGCGATTCTTCTTCGGTGATCAGCCCCTGAAATTTCAATTGCGCCACAATCGAGCCATAAGAACGTTCGAATTTAACCGCCAATTCGTTAGCGTTGATGGCCGCATTGAATTGCTCGGCTAAATCTTCTTTAAGCGCTTCAGTCCAAGGCATATTGGCATTGCGTGGATAGCCCTTTTCAAGGTTATCGGCTTGCCTTTGTTCTAGCGTTCGTTTGGTTTTTTTTGGCGGATTAACCACCAAAGCTAACCCACCGAATAAAGCTCGGATAATGATTGGATTATTGTAGGGTGAGTCCATGGCAAAAACTTCCCCAGAGGTGGGGTCTACGCCGTTGGCCAATGATTTGATGATATTGAGTATTTGATTAGTGTCCATAAATGGCATCCTTGTGTAATGATTAACCGAAAAGATTCGGTAAAAATGTCCCTCTTAACTTTTTAAACTGTAGGTCGATTATTGAGCGGCCGCAAGGTGTATTAGCTAATATTTTGTATTATTTGTGGTCGTTGAAAAAAGGGGTTTGGTGCCTAACTGGCCACACTAGGATAGAAAAACGTTCTTACCTCATATTGTAATAACTGGAATTTAAGCAATTTTAGCAGCATATAGTGCAATTTTAACCTTCAAATTTAACTAAATATCAAACTAGACAAATAAATAACAGCGCTTTGCGACCAGTGGCATTTGCCGCATTTAGCTTGTGAGGGTTCATTTAATTTTTTATGGTGAAGGGGTGCTTAAGTTTGTCTAGATGTAACAAAGCTTAAACAAATACAGCAGGGTTAGGAATGGATTCAGTTGTGCGGCCCCACCAATTTATCAGCCGGAGAGAATATTATGCAAAAGTGGTTATTATCATCAACATTGGCCATAGGCGTCAGCTTTTTGCTGTTTGTTTTTATGGCGAATCTTATTGGCAAACCAACCCGAGGTCCAGAAATAAAAACTGACACACCAGTCATTCAGTTTAATTTAACCGAGGCAAAAGCAGACACCAAAAAAGTTCGGCCAAAAATAGAACCTAAACCAGACAAAGCGCCACCGCCACAAAGGCAAACAGTGGAAATAACTGACAATACACCAACGGTTACCTCTAGAGTCGATTTTGACCCTACCATGATTTCTCCAAATGGTTCAATTGGTGTGGGTAAATTCAGCCTTGAGAACACCGGAATAGGCAAACCAGGACAACGAAATCAAGACGGAGAAGCAAAACCAATCGTACAAATCAAACCCTTGTATCCAATTGATGCTGCCCGTAAAGGTATTGAAGGCTGGGTAAAACTGAGCTTTAGTATCGACAAAACAGGCTCGGTGACCAACATTCAAGTATTAGATTCATCACCAAAACGTACCTTCGACCGCTCAGCGAGAAAAGCCCTTAAAGGCTGGCGTTATCAAGCTAAGTTTGTCAACGGAGCACCTGTGATACAAGATAACCTACAAGTTCAACTGGACTTTTCAATGGACCAATAAATCAGTTTAGGGTAAAGCGTATAAAGGAGTCATATAAAGGATTAGTTTAATGGAGGCTGTATAGAGGAAGTAGTGAAAAGGAAGCTGTGCTAAGGAAGTAATAAAAGGAAGCTGTAACTTTGGAATACAATCAACCCCACGGCTCTCGTGGGGTTGATTTTTGTTTAAGCAAACTCAAAATACATTCGATAAGTCGTAGACCAAATCGGATAGTTCACATCAATCATATAACACACAAAATCATCACGGCTAAGCTGGGCATAATCAAACAGATACTGAATCATCGCATCGGCCTTATTAAAACCGGTTAATTCACTGACTGAGGTTAATGAATTGACAATTTTAACGTCGGGAAACTCCGGAAATCTATCATTCCAAATTTCATCATACGTATGTTGCGCCCGTTCGACCTGCAAACTATAGGGGTAACAGCCAACATGCACCGAACTGCGAATATCAAAACGTTTATCTAAAAATACCAGCATCACCAAGCGCTTAGTGGGTATTTTGATAGAAATACTGTGAGTGGTGGTTTTAATGTCGCTATTGAGCGGGTTCTCGTTGTCTTTGGGATCATTAAAAATAAACGAAGCATCAAAAGGTTTTTCGCTGTTATTAAGGTTACTAAACACCAACGAAGAACTCGGATGAGAATAACCCGAATAAGCTTCTTTAAGGTCGATACTCGAAAACTCATCAACAATGCCCAGTTCAAATTCGTCTACCAACCGTGCTGTGTCAGTTTTAATATCAGGCCCTTTGGCAGAGGGTAAATGTTCATGGCTGTAATACTGCATAAATGGCCTGGCCTGCTTTTTTATGCTGACCTGTTGCCGTGAGACAATTGCGAGTTCCTGATAATAACGTTCATCATGTTTGTTTGGCTGGGCAATAAAGGGGGCAAAAGTCAAATCGCTTGATTCCCCCAACATTTGCTTACTGCTTTGAAAATGCGTCATTCGGTTGTTTTCAGCAGCAGACATTGAATAATGTACTTGTTGCTGTTCTTTAAGCCCCGCAAGGCTGCGTTTTAACTGTGAATGACTACGGCCAAACGACTTTATATCTCCATTAAACGTTTTACTGGCTTTACGAGCCCCCTCGATTAACGAGCTCTCAATGCCCTTAGCTTGTGCGCAGTCAATAAACTGATTAATGCCTTCAAAACCCGGCACTAACTGAATGACATCTAAACCGTCACTAGACTTATTCATCACATTCAACAAGCGTTGGCAGGTCGACTTGTTCGCGTCAAGCCACTTGGCCATACCAGCAATAGATTGTGCTTGCGCAGGCAGTTCAGCAATCAGATTGCGAATGGCATTTTTTAACTGTTCGCCAGTACGATTTAAATGGATCAGGTCATTTTCATTCAGTGCCATATTGTCTCTTTTGCCTTTTATCGTCCTGAAACTCACATCCGTGTGAGGTTTCAGGAAACCGCTTCGTTCAAGCAAGTGGAACTTCGCTCACTTTTCAACGCGTTGAAAAGGCGGTACATCCTCGTACCGCATAGCCAATATCAACTGATACTTTCTAAAAACAAATGGATGTTGGCTACTTTTAACCTATCATTATTAGACAAATAAAGTGACTAATCAAATATTTAACCTCAGCCTAAATAGACCTTAAACCGATTTTAAACGCTGTATTAACCTATCCATTGCCCGGTAACCTAGAGCCTCTGACAGATGCGCGCGGGTTATGGCCTGCTCCCCTTGAATGTCTGCAATAGTACGCGAAACCTTGAGAATTTTATGATAAGCCCGGGTCGACAGTTTGAGCCGTTCAATGGCGTTTTCTAAAAACATTGCATCATCGGCAGATAGCGCACAATAATAATCAACCTCACGGCTGGACAACATCGCATTGGGTTTACCTGCTCGTTGAATTTGCACCCCACGAGAATATGCAACCCGCTGCCTGACCGATTCGCTGGATTCGCCGCGCTGGGGGTCTTGGGTTAACGCGCCTTTTGGCAAGCGAGGTACTTCAAGCTGAATATCGATTCGGTCAAGAAAAGGGCCAGACAAACGGTTAAGATAACGCAGTACTTGGTCTGGCGTAGAGCGGCCATCACCATGATCGCCAGTCGGTGACGGATTCATCGCCGCAATTAATTGAAACCTTGCCGGAAACTCAGCCTGCCTTGAAGCACGAGAAATTGTCACCTTGCCGGTTTCTAACGGTTCACGCAGCACATCTAGCACTTTGCGGTCAAATTCTGGTAGCTCGTCAAGAAACAACACCCCGTTATGCGACAAGCTAATCTCGCCGGGTCGCGGATTACTTCCCCCACCCACCAAAGCTACGCCCGAAGCGGTATGATGCGGCGTTCGAAAAGGTCGGTTTTTCCATGTGGCCGGGTTAATTTGTTGCCCACAAACAGAATGAATAGCGGCACTTTGCAAAGCTTCATCATCAGTCATAATTGGCAATATGGTGGTTAAACGTTGGGCCAACATCGACTTTCCCGTCCCAGCAGGCCCGGTAAACAACAGGTTATGCGCGCCGCTTGCGGCAATTTCTAGTGCTCGCTTGGCCATGGGCTGGCCAACCACATCTTGCAAATCAATGTCGGTGCAATAACCCTGACTGGCAAAAGTCAGTTGTTCAAATTCAATACTGCGCTGACCAAGTACATGGTGAAAAGCCTGCAACAAAGAATCGCAGCCGATAATCGACGCCCCTTTTATTAACGCTGCCCGAGTGGCATTTTCTTTGGGCATTAAACTCACCCGCCCACTTTCTTTACCAGCATAAGCTGTGGGTATTTCACCAATAATTGGTCTCAGCTCGCCAGATAATGCCAGTTCACCGCAAAACTCATATTGCTGAAGCACATTTTGCGGAATATTGCCCATTGCAGCCAAAATGCCAATGGCGATAGGCAAGTCGAACCGACCACCTTCTTTTGGTAAATCCGCCGGGGCTAAAGATACGGTGATCTTTTTGTCAGTAAAATTGAAGTTTGAATTAATTAACGCGCTTCTAACGCGGTCTTTGGCTTCTTTGACAGAGGTAGTCGGCAAACCGACAATGCTAAAAGTGGGCAATCCACCAGACAGGTGAACCTCAACGGTGACTAACGGGGCATCGATGCCCACACGGGCACGGCTGTAAACGATGGAGAGTGACATATTAAGTCCTTTTATTTAAGAGTGAGTCCATTACTACTTTTTTAACTTTAGTCTACTTTTGGGCATGCGTGAGGTTGTGACAATAGCTTTTATTGCTTTGTACTCTGTTTGGCTGGCACAGCAATGACCACAACTTAGTAGGAAAAGAGAAGAGAAGAGAAGAGAAGAGAAGAGAAGAAAAAATGACATACAAACGATAAACTCATCACCTTCGTTGAACGATGCACTTAGCTAGCTATTATTTCAACCAGTTCCTGAAAAAACTTGTTTATATTGTATACTTGTCAACCTTAGAGTTAATACTCGAAGGTTTGTGAAAAAAAACCATTTATCTAAATAAAGTACATAAGGAAACTATGAATAAATTACTAAAGTCACTAATGTTAGGTTGTAGCATGTTAATTACGCCACTAGCCAATGCTGGCGAATTAATTAACAACGCAACTGTTACTTCCATTGCAAATGTAGGCTCTAATGTCGATCAATTTGTTGTTTATTATTCAGGTGGTGCAGGTGTTTGCGCCACTCAAGGGTTCATTATGTTTCCAGCCACAGCAGCTGTTAGTAAAGAAGTGCATAATAGAGCGTATACTCTGGCTCTTGCGGCATTGACAACAGGCATGAAGATTAGGGTTCATAATTACGAATCTGATGCATGCGACAGGGCCTCTTTTGTGGCCATTAGTAAATAGGCAAGACTATCAGGGATTAAATAAGGTTTTATATAAGGTGCAATAATGCTGTTGCACCTTAACATGTCATCATACCAATAAATTAACCACATTCCTCAGAAACGTAAATACAAGCAAGGAAGTTAAACTCGAACTGACAGGCGTAGCGTGCTGCATCACAGGTTGCGTAATCGATGTCGGCAACCGCTGAAGCACTAAGCCCCATACCAAGACTGAGGGCTAAAATTGTTGCTTTTAATTTAAGATTTTTCATTATTATTCCTATCCATTTTTACTAAATAAAGTGAGTCCGCTCATAACTATCCGGTAAACCGATAAAATGCGAACAAAAGTTAAAGTTAAGTTGGAGAATCGTAAACTCCAACAAACTTAAAATTAACAAACAAAACAATTACTGTCAATGTTCATTTAAATTAATCCAAGAAGCAGACATTTAACAACACGTTCAATACATTTAACCGCATTTTGTTGACTTCATGCAAATCTAAGTTTAAACGCGAGTGTTAACATCCCCCTAAGACTATTCACAAGTAGAGCAACTTCCATTCATCGCATCACAGTGGCATTGCACCGTGTTTAACACAATAATATCAATGAACTTTCATTAACAGCCAATAAAAGGTACTTGTCGTGATAGTGCGACTCAGTCCAGATTATTGACTATACTCAAAAAACCACTGTAAACACCGACACATTATGCGCCCAACCAAATTATTCTTGCCCAAATATTGCTTACTCTTTTCAGTAGCGCTCACCCCCATCCATACGTTTGCAACCGAAGATGAATTATTTGATTTATCATTTGAAGAATTGTTTGATGTAACGCTCAGTATCGCTTCAAAGTCAGAGCAAACCATTGCCAAAGCGCCCTCTACCGTCACCGTGTTTACCCGTCAAGATATTGTGCGGCTGAGCATCAATAATGTAGAAGACATTTTAAACTTTGTGCCGGGCATGCAGGTTACCCGCAACGAAAGTAATAATATGGGACACACCATTCAGGCCAGAGGGCGTTACACCCTTGGCGGGCGCTCGGTATTGGTGTTGCTTAATAACCAACGTTTAAATCATGATTGGACTGGTGGTGCCAACTGGACAACCCAATTGGTATCGGCGAACAATGTCAAACAAATCGAGGTCATTCGTGGCCCGGGCTCTGCATTATATGGCTCGGATGCCTTTAATGCAGTGATCAACATCATCACCGACCATACCCTCAACGAAGGGGGCGTCGAACTAGGCAGCTTCGACAGCAAACGCGGTTACGCCGCAATATCCTCAGGCCCAAACGAAGACATTAAAACCTCGCTATTCTTAAATTATTTTTCAGACAACGGTGACGACTACACCACCGAAGAAGGCACAACCCAAGACCCAGTCTATGGTTATGAAGTATCGGGTTTTGTTGGCTATCAAAACCTTGAGTTCAACCTACGCCATGTTTTTCGTGAAGCCGAAGACTTTTACCAATTTGGCGCCATTGACAACAACATCAACAAAACCACCTCAAAAAACACTATGGTGTCGGCCAAATACAAGTTTGAGCCGATGGCAGATTTCTCGCTTGAGGCCTTTGTCTACTATCACAACCGCTATCAAAAATCATTCTTCGAGCCGCTTGACCCCGAAGTCATGAGCTTTTTGTTCAGTGCTGGCATCGCCCAAGACCCAAGCCCGGTTTTAGGTGGTCCGCTATATGAGTTAAGTGAAGCGGGTATCAATCTCGATGGTAAATATGCGCTGGGTAGCGACCACAACCTATCTTTCGGTTTGGTGTATCGCAAGCCCAAAATGGATACACTCAGATTGCATGGCAATCATGATATTGCCGACATCACCACAATATTGGTGTTAGGCCAGCCCGGTCAAATTCGCTATTATGGCCAGAGCGAAATCAGCGCCAACTTTGGCGAAGAAACCTCACGCACCAATATTGGTTTATATGTTCAAGACCAAATCTCATTCAATGAAAAACTCGACGGCACCTTTGGCATTCGCTTCGATGACTACAGCGATTTTGGCAGTACCACCAACCCAAGAGCATCATTGGTTTATAGTGCCAACCAAAGCCATTCATTTAAATTAATTTATGGTGAGGCTTTTAGAGCGCCCTCCCATGGTGAACTCACCGTCTTTAACAATCCGGTTGACTCATCCAACCCAGACCTTTTACCAGAGAAAATCGCCACCAGCGAAATTGCTTGGATCCTCAACAAAGACGACTTTCGCTTAGTCAGCACCTTGTACCACAGCAAAATAGACGATGTTATCGAAATCGCATTATCTACCGAACGCCCTCCGCTGACCGAACCGGTAAATGGCGGCACGCTTGAAATAAGTGGCATCGAAATTGAAGCAAAAAAACAATTCAGTGACACCTTTGCCATGGACCTTAACTGGTCGCACAATTTTAAAATGCAACAAAACCCACAGATACTAGCACGCAATACTGCCAGCATTATTTTCAGTGCGAATTTGGCCCCTTGGCACTTCAATCTCAATGCCCTGTATAAAGACAAAGTAGAACACGAACGCCTAAGTCAATCAGGTCTATTGCAGCGCACCGATTTAAGTGATTACTGGCTAGTCAACTTTAATACTCGCTACCAATTTTCGAGCACTGTGACCGCGAAGCTAGCCATCAGCAACCTATTTGACAAAGACTATTACTCGACCAATACCAGCGCCGAAACCATCTATAACGGCGTGCCAAACCGCACTCGCCAAATCACCTTGGCACTGGAATACAAATGGTGATTGGCATTGAATTAATTTATACTCAATGGCACAACTCTCGATAAATCAAATGCCTATTGTGAACCACCCCAACAGTGTTTTATTAGCAAGACAGCCGATATTTAACCGTAAAATGGCGGTATTCGGCTACCAATTGCAATACCAAAACAGTACTTCTTCGCGCCCAGCCAATACAGACCAAGCCGCCGCCAGAGTCATAGTCAACGCTTTTACCTCTGCTGGTGAATTTGAGCTGTGCGATGAATTGCCCACTTTTATCCGGGTTTCTTCACAGTTATTGTACTCAGGCAACTTAATGTCGTTGCCACCAAGCACCGTCATTTTTGATGTTATCGACGCAGTAGAACCTGATGAACAAGCACTCAAAAACCTCAAACTTTATCGTAAGCACAAGTTCCGATTATCCATCAATATAAAGCCCATTGAGGTAGATAGTAACAACCACAAAACCCATCCGCTGATTAAAATGGCTGACTTTATCCGCCTAGACATCAACGATTTGGGTATCGAC
>CALKGI010000094.1 GCA_938085045.1 uncultured Alteromonadaceae bacterium | reverse complement strand
CCACGCCTTTTGGGCGCCCTCGTCTGGCGAAGACCTAATTCAATCTGGTCAACTTGGCCTGTGGGTCGAAACGCTTGAACCATTTGCCTATATAGATGGTGCCAGTAAATCTCTCACCATCCACCCTAGGCAATTGCTAGACACAGATTTGGCCGCCTTCGCCCAAGTCGAGTGGCAAATAGGTGCTGGCGCAAACCTGCAAAGCATAAGCAAAATAGAGCTGCCAACGTCTAACGCCGAACCGCTACCTTGCCCTGAATTAGGTGCAGGGTTAAGTGGATTTTTCGAGCATGACGAACAAGCTGAGCAGATAGCCGTAGAACCTTGGTTAGTGCATCACCTTAACCTCGAACCCCCATTACAAGCCCTTAATTTAATTCACTTTTTGAGTCAATATCAAAACCACGAATATCGACTAGGCGGCGATTTTTTGTTTTGGTATGAATTTGCTCAAGCCATTCGTCAGGCGTTACAAAAAGGCCAATTTATGCCGCAGCTTTTGCAGTGTAAAGAGGCTGACCCCAAGGCAAAAACCAACATCTATCAAAAGTGGCAGTTAGTATCTAATGATTTTGAAAACTCGCTTATTCGCTTGGCCAAACAAATGCCGCTGGCTTGTAGCCAAGGGTTTGAGCCGCAAAGTCTATTGCGCCATTTTGCCGAAGTGGTTGCAAATCAACATTTAACACAGGCCAGCGCTAAAACACCAAAGTCTGTTCAAAGCAAATTTGGTGGCAGTATTATCCAAGCGCGTTTTGATGCTAACCCTTTGCTTGGCTGTGAGAGTTTCTTTATTGAAAAGCTTGAGCAATGGCATCCTTGGCAGCACAAAATTCATAATTTGACCCAAAGTAGCGATGTACAATTGTGTTTTAGACTACAAGATGCTCGCAGTGGTGAGCCAGACAGCTGGACTGTTCATTTTGTCGCGGCATCTCGTAAAGACCCTTCTTTTAAACTCGACTTGGCTGAATGTTGGCGCAGGTCAGCCAGCGAAAAAACCAAACTAAAACCCTTACTCGGCGAAGATTTTGAGCATCAAATTTTAAGTGCTCTAGGCGGTGCCGCACGAATCTACCCGATGTTATGGCAGGGCATGAACAGCCAACACCCCGCCAGCATTCAATTAACAATGAATGAGGCTTTTGCCTTTTTAAAAGAGTCGGCTTGGGTTTTAGAAGACGCCGGATTCAAAGTCATAGTGCCCGCGTGGTGGACCCCGCAAGGCAGGCAGCGAGCCAAAGTGAAACTGCGCAGTAAAAGCAGCAGTTCAAGTAGTTCTGCAAATGAAAGTAAAGGCCTATTGTCGCTAGAGTCTTTGATTGATTACCGTTATGAATTGGCCATAGGCGACCAGCCTGTAACACCAGCCGAGTGGGCACAATTGGTTGACGCAAAATCACCTTTAGTTGAATTTCGCGGCCAATGGATGGAGCTTGAACAAGATAAAATGGACCATATGCTGAGTTTTTGGCGCCAACATGGCGATGAAAACCCTCAAGCGCCTATGGCCGAATTAATCAAAACATTGGCTGAAGAATCAGATGTGTTTGAAGTTGCTCATAACGACGCGTTAAGTTTGATGCTTAGCAAATTAACCAACAACTCATCGCTTGAGCCAATTGAAGACCCAGCGCAGCTCAATGCCACCTTGCGCGATTATCAAAAACGCGGCGTGTCGTGGTTACGTTATCTCGAACAATTAAACCTCAATGGTTGCCTAGCCGATGACATGGGTTTGGGTAAAACCATTCAAGTGATTGCGACTTTGGTTATCGATCACGACAAAAAATCAGGCCCAACGCTGCTCATCGCGCCCACCTCAGTGATGGGTAACTGGCAAAAAGAAGTCGAAAAGTTTGCCCCTCATCTTAAAACCCACATTCACCATGGTGGCAATCGTTTAAATGACAAAAAAGACTTTAACAATTTATGTAAAGCGCAAGATATGCTCATCACTTCTTATAGTTTGGCTCGGCGCGATGCGAAGCTCTTCTGCGAGGTAAAATGGCAGCGCATAGTGCTCGACGAAGCACAAAACATCAAAAACCCTAAAGCGGCGCAAACCAAAGCCATATTTAAGTTAAAAGCCACCAACCGCTTGGCCCTCACTGGTACGCCTGTTGAAAACCGTTTATTAGATTTGTGGTCGATTTTCAATTTTCTCAACCCGGGTTATTTGGGCACTCAGGCGCAATTTCGCAAAACTTACGAATTGCCCATACAAAAGAACAACAGCTTAACCCAATCGAAGGTGCTGAAAAAACTCATCGAGCCGTTCATATTACGGCGCATGAAGACTGACAAAAACATCATTAAAGACCTACCCGACAAAGTCGAAAACAAGCAATATTGTAATCTGTCTAAAGAGCAAGCCGCGTTGTACGAGGCAGTAGTAAATGATGTGAATATGCAATTAGCTGAAAAAGAAGGTATCGAAAGACAAGGCCTAATGCTGTCGACGCTGACCAAGCTCAAACAGATTTGTAATCACCCCATGCAATTTTTGCAAGACGGCAGTGAGTTCACGCCCGAGCGTTCACACAAGCTCGAACGCCTTGGACAAATGCTAGACGAAGCAAAGGCCGAAGGTGACAGTGTGCTGATTTTCACCCAGTTTACTGAAATTGGCGATAAATTAGTGCAATACCTGAGCCGCGAAAAACAACTCAACTGTTATTACATTCATGGTGGCGTTGCACGCACCAAGCGCGAGGCGATGATAAGTGAGTTTCAAGACCCAGCTACCGGGCCGTCTGTATTTGTACTCTCACTTAAAGCAGGTGGTGTTGGTATCACCCTAACTCGCGCCAATCACGTCTTTCATTTTGACCGTTGGTGGAATCCGGCGGTAGAAGATCAAGCCACCGACAGGGCCTTTCGTATCGGTCAAAAGAAAAATGTGTTTGTTCACAAGTACATCACCATAGGCACCCTCGAAGAGCGCATTGACGAAATGATTGAAGACAAAAAGCAGATGGCCGATAGCATTGTCGGCACTGATGAGGGCTGGCTGACCAAACTCGACAACGATGCATTTAAGTCGTTAATTGCACTAAATAAGCAAACTGTTGTGGAGGCGTGATATGAGTAAAACCAGCAAAACTTGGTGGGGCCAATCCTTTATAACTGCGCTTGAAGAATTTATAGACCCAGGTCGACTAAGCCGAGGGCGAGCTTATCGCACCGACAAAAAAGTAAAACAGTGGGATATAAAAGGCGGCAATGTCAGCGCCCAAATGCGAGGTAGTATCAACCCTTATTTTGATGTTTACGAAGAACCTACATACCACATTAGTGTCAGCCTAAGCCAAATCTCGAAGCAGCAATGGGACAACATTGTGTTGTCGCTCGGTAAAAATGCAGGGGCAATTTGCAAACTAATGATGAATGAGATGCCAGACGACATTGAGCAATCTTTCAAAACCGCTTCAGAGCATTTATTGCCCACCAGCTATAACGATTTTCAAGTGAGCTGTTCATGCCCCGATGGCTCAGTGCCTTGTAAACACATAGCCGGTGTTTTCTATCGTTTGGCAGAACAATTAGATCACGACCCGTTTTTGCTGTTTCAGCTTCGCGGGTTATCGCATAAACAACTGCACAACCAACTCGCTAAATCACCTCTAGGCGAAGCATTATTACAATCGATGCAAGACGTAGAATCGACCCCACCGGTGCAAGACAGCTATTTTGCTCGGCCACAAAAACTGAAGTTACCAGAACAAGTCTCTGTTAGATCCTTTTGGCAGGGTGTTAAGCCTCAAATTGAACTCACGCAACAACAAACACTATCAGAGCAATCAGTTATTCCTGCGCTATTGATTAAAAAAGGTGGCGACTATCCACCATTTTGGGATCGTGACAACTCATTTATAGAAGCCATGGAATCATATTATTTGGCACTACGTAAAAGTGGGCAGAAGTTGTTGTAGGAAAGTACCAATAAAAAAACCTTAACAAACAAGTGCTGCATAAGTTTAAAATGATAACCGTAGGGTGTGCTTTGCGCACCGATAACTAAGTTGATCGACAAACCCTGTTCTAATAAATAGATTATTTATTAATGCTATAAAATATTTTTTACACTTATGAATAATGCCATTCTCATAATCCTAAAAATCAGATAACCTCAAAAGAAACAAGCCCTAGAGCCATATACGTTGAATTCAACATATGTTTAATTACATACACGTTGAATTTAACGTATTAAATTCACAACATAAAAGCTAAAAATATGACACTAGAACTCGGTTTTCGAATGCCGTAAGGTCGACGAGACGGCGGACCTTGTATCTGCCCCTTGTTATGGGTATTCACCTAGGCCGTCGAAAAAGCCACAAAACCTCGGGAACGAAATTTACCAACTTTTGGATGTGTGGTAGCAGCGGAACCAGTGAAGCGTCTCGGGGCGATGAATTTGACACAACCTCATAACGAATTGATTTAAACTGTATTATATGAAATGGCTTCGCCATTTATCGCGGCGAGGACGCCGCTCCTACCGTGCTTGCTAAGACAAAAGCTGGGAAAGTTTAAAGTGTATAAAAACACTGTTTTTCGACAGCCTAGTATTCACCTACTTACAATAAGGGCAGACACAGGGGTCTGCCGCTTTGATAGTTTATGTGGTGCTCTTCTTCAAACTCACCTTAAGCAATAAGAAACCAACCACCCCCGACACTAGCGAACCGATGATAATGCCCAGCCGTTCATCGAACAAACTCATGCCGACTTCTTCAAACGCCAACGAGCCAATAAACAGACTCATAGTGAAACCGATACCACATAAGGCCGAAGTTCCAAGCAAGCTCATCCAATTTACACCGGTTGGTAGTTTCGACATATTAAGTTTTATCGCCAACCAACAAAATCCAAATACGCCGGTTATCTTGCCAAAGAATAAGCCCAGTGCAATGCCAATTGATACGTTGTGCGTTAACTGCTCCACACCCACACCTGCAAAGCTTATGCCTGCATTGGCAAATGCAAATACCGGTAGAATAAAAAAGGCCACAACAGAGTGAAGGTCGTGTTCCATATCTTTAAGCGGCGAATAGTCAGGGTTTTCTTTTGAACGCATCGGAATAAACATTGCCAACACGACACCTGCCAGCGTTGCGTGAACGCCAGATTTAAGCGTGGCGACCCACATGATGATACCAACCAAGATGTACAAACTTCTTGAGCAGACATTACGTTTATTCATATAAGCCAAAACTGGAATACAGCAACCAACCACTATCAACGACAACATCGAGATTTTGGCAGTATAGAAAAATGCGATGATAAGAATTGCACCAATATCGTCAAAAATAGCCAAAGAAGTGAGGAATATTTTGATAGATACTGGCACTGATTTACCCAGCAATGTCAGCACGCCCAGTGCAAACGCGATGTCGGTTGCCGCTGGAATCGCCCAGCCGTTAACAGCCACCGGATCATTGTAGTTAAAGTATAAGTAAATCATCGCTGGTATTAACATACCGCCCAATGCACCCACACCAGGCAATACGATGTTGCGCCTGTCTGCAAGCTCGCCTTCAACCAATTCGCGTTTAAGCTCTAATCCAACCAAAAAGAAGAATACCGCCATCAGACCATCATTTATCCACAACAGCATGGGTTTAATGACTTCTAAACTGCCAACTTTGAATCCCATAGGTACAGACAGTAATAGATCATAATAAACTTGCAGCGGAGTATTGGCACAGATGATGGCCAACACGGCGCAGATAATCAGCAGAATACCGCCTGCTGATTCGAGTTTGAAAAAGTCGTTTATATCAGTTAAATAGGTTGAATCGTGGTTGCTCATAGGTCTCCAAGCACAGTGAGTAGGCACTAAATTGTATGGGAATCGGTGGTTGTCGTCCAGAAATTGTCGATACTATTGACCCTGTAAATAATTCTGTGTAACTGCCAGTTCTAAATATAATCAATCAAACGGTCTTCGAATTCAATCATAAACCGATTCAAGGCCGGTTTCCAATTCCTTATCGGCATTGTCCATTTTTTAGAAGCATCTTGAATCG
>CALKGI010000093.1 GCA_938085045.1 uncultured Alteromonadaceae bacterium | reverse complement strand
CGGAACAACCACCGGATCGGGCGTTGCAGCGCTCGTATCAAGGCCAGCACCACTACTGCCACCACCGCCACAGCCCGTTAATTCAAGCAATAGCATAAAAAAGACGCCAAACTGTGGCACAGTTCGGTTAGTTTTTAAGTTGATTGTACTCATCTAATTAGTCCTAATGTTGTTCCAAAGGGATACCGTCATTATTTGCATATTAGTTCACAAACGAACAGTGTACCCGCAATAATTCAACATTGATGCCAATTAGTGGAAATTGAAGAAAAACATACAGCCGAACCAGTAAATTAGCGGGCTGTAGGAGTATGGGTTTTAATAGGTATGAATTAAGTGCACCTTGGTGTTCCGGTGTAGTGTTTATTGATTTGCAGTTTGCGATAGGTTGTTTGCAAACTGCAAAACGATAAGCGACTGTTCAGTATCATCAGAGCAAATGAAGGCATTGATTGCAAAGACTACAGTGTGAAATTTTTCGAACATATTCCATTGTTCAACAAGCTCAAAGCCAATGCCTTAACCCCAGTGGACCGTTAAAAAAAAACTACCAATTTGTCTTACGCTAGTTCGGCGTTGAACGCTTATGCGGTGGTACTTTCGTACCATCTTTTTTAGTATGCCCAGGCACACTCACAATTTTCTTACCATCTTTCGTTTTAGCCATCAATAAGCCTCTATTTTTCATTGAAATTTTGCCACCGTAGTGACCGTGTAATGCACATTAGACTTATTTCCGACACGCGCCACAGATCTTCACCGTAGCCTCAACCAAACGCCATAGGGTAAATTAAGTAGTCGCTATTGATACCTGTTGACCCTATACAAAAAAAACTGGTACTGTACCGCCCCTAATAAGTATAAAAAGTCACTACAAGGGGCAGCATAAATGAACCAAAATTCTGCGAATCAAACGGCTATGCCACTCGCTCCAGCACTGAGTCAGTGGCTCGATGAACTCTACACGCAGGCGCGGCAGCAGCGTCTGAGTGATTTCAAACAATGGTGTTTTAGTTCGATGCAGGGGTTGTTGCGCTTTGACAGTGCTTTGTGGGCTACCCGTTCTGACTTGCAAAAACTCAAACCCGACCATTGGGTTGACGACACTTGCCTTTTTAAACAACCCGATGAATTTATGGATAATTACGCCAAGGTCGTGATGTCGGCAAATACGCCAGACCCGCTCAACCAACATTTGGGCGGACATCCAGGTCAGTTTTTTTCGATTTGGGATTGTTGCCCCAAAACACAGTGGTACCAAAGCGATTATTACCTTAAACACTGCCGTATATTTGGCGTTGAAAATGCGATTTCGGCATTAACACTGCCCAGAGAAAATTCTATCGTCAGGCATGTTTTCAGCTTTTATCGGGCGAATGTAGCAGATGAATTCACGGCCGATGAAACTTTGTTAGCCAACTTTATGCTGCCCAATTTAGTTGAAGCGATTCGCATTAATGTTTTAAGTACTTTTAGCAAAACACAGCATAAAGGTGAGTCTTTTCGGGCGGTGCTAGACCGCTATGGTGAAATATTAGAAGCCGAAACCGGCTTTTGTTTGTTGATGAAACAAAAAGCGTTATTTGACAAAACCCAAGCCCACGAAACCCGTGTTGATATCCCCGGACTTGATCAAATTATCTCATCAGATGCACGTACTTTAAACGGACTAAAAACTGACATTGTTTTTAGTGATGGTCTGTTTTATGTAGAAATAAGCGAAAACTCACGCCTTGGCGAGCTTTCAATGCGTGAATATCAGATTTTAGAACTTATCAGCAGTGGGCTGAGCAGCAAAGACATTGCACAAATGTTATCTGAGAATGACCCCACTCAACCCATCAAAACGAATACGGTCAATACCCATCGCGCTAACATCTACCGCAAAATTGGGGTTAAGCACAAAACCGCTGCCACTGCGTATTTTCTGACGCATGCAGTAGAGGAATAAACGACAAATGCCAGCGACAAACTTGCCAAACCCACAACCCCCATTGCTGGATATTAGTCAGGCTATCAGCCGTATTTATCATTTTACCCAAGGTGAAACGGCCACAGACTTTAGTCAAAACGCATTGACACAATTGGCGCAGCTAATCGATATCGATTCAGCTTGCTGGTTAGTCCTCACTAGCCATCAACCCATGAGCGTAGTCGAAGGATTTGAGTATCCAATAGCTAATGCTTTTTTAGACGATTTTAGCCCATTAATAACCACCGAATTATTACATCAATTACAGTTGCGCTGCGGCAGCAGTATTGTTTGGCAATCTAAAAATGAGAACAATCACTACAATAAGTATCTGCAACAACGCGACATTCATCAGCAAATGTTGTCGTTACACCAACATGAAAATACGCGCCATTTACTGGTTTTAAATAGAAAAAGTAAAACAGCAACGTTCACCGAAGAACAAAGTGCGCTATTGCATTTTATTGTCCCTTCGCTTATTAATGCTTTTCATCAGAGTTTACAGGCCAAATTAGCACGCCACTGGCGTTATTGGCGCAGTCACAGAGCGATATGCGACCAACGAGGCAATATTGTTGAAGCACAAGATGATTTTTTAAAGACGCTAGAACAGAATTTGTTTGACTGGGATAAACGCAGTTTACCCGATGCTTTTGATTCGCAAAGCCTACCGCTTAAATTCAAATATGGTGAGATTAAGATAGAAATAGTGAAAAGCGAAGCACTGTACATGGCCGAAGCTTACCAGTTCGACAGTCATATTGAATCGCTAACCCCAGCCGAACTAAACATTGCCGAACTACTATTAAAAGCCCATACCTTGAAGGAAATGGCCAAAATACAGGGCCTTTCAGAAAAGACCATTGATAACCAAATGCAGCAAATTTTCAACAAGTTAAATGTCAGCAGCAGCCCCGAAGCCATCATGATTCTGAAAAACTCTGATTACCGATTTTGCGACAAGCGCTAAGC
>CALKGI010000092.1 GCA_938085045.1 uncultured Alteromonadaceae bacterium | reverse complement strand
CGATACTGATGCGATGGGTTAGAAATAAATAGACATCCTCGCCTGAAAATTAATCTAAAAAGGGTAACGTAGGGGTCGACCCCTGTGTCTACCCTTTTTGGATTCTCCTCAATAATTTAATGTGCCACGCATAAACCCCCTCGTGAACCAAAATCACCAACCAAAAAAACCTAGACAAGTCCCCCTCGCTAAGTACAATGGTCCGATGAGTTTAAAACAATAATTTTGCCCTATTAATCATGAATCAAGCCTATATTTTTGATGCCATTCGCACCCCCCGTGGGCGAGGCCGTGCCAATGGTGCTCTGCACGAAGTTAAACCTGTTACCTTGCTTGCAAACTTGCTTAGCACCTTACAAAAACGAAACCAATTTGACACCCAATACGTCGACGATATTGTTATGGGCTGCGTTACGCCCATTGGCGATCAGGGCGCAGACATTGCCAAAACTGCCGCCATATTGGCAGGATGGGATGATAACTGCGCTGGGGTAACACTCAACCGTTTTTGTGCCTCGGGGCTTGAGGCGGTGAACATGGCTGCGATGAAAGTTCGCTCCGGCTGGGAGCATCTTATTGTCGCTGGTGGCGTTGAATCTATGTCGCGCGTGCCAATGGGATCTGATGGCGGCGCATGGGCTTTCGACCCCGAGACAAGCATGAAAACAGGCTATATGCCCCAAGGTATAGGCGCTGATTTGATTGCCACCCTTGGCGGATATGACCGCAACACACTAGATACTTTCGCCATGCAGTCTCACCAAAAAGCAGCTGCTGCGTGGCAGAAAAACGCCTTTGCTAAATCGATAGTGCCGGTGCTCGACCAAAACGGCATGACCATACTCGATAAAGATGAACTGATTCGCCCCGATTGTTCGCTAGATACTTTAGGTGCACTAAAACCCTCTTTTGCCAAGGCTGGCGCGCTGGGCTTTGACCATGTAGCCAAACAAAAATACCACCATGTAGAACGTATTGAACATTTGCATACCCCGGGCAATTCGTCGGGCATTGTTGATGGGGCAGCTGCTGTTTTGATTGGCTCTGAGCAAATGGCTAAGCAATTTAATTTAACGCCTCGCGCCAAAATAGTGGCCACCGCATTGGTGGGTACCGACCCGACTATAATGCTTACAGGCCCTGCGCCTGCTGCGCAAAAAGCACTGAAAATTGCTGGGCTGAGCATCGACGACATCGATTTGTTTGAAGTTAACGAAGCGTTTGCTTCAGTGGTGCTGCGTTTTATCGACGAGTTGAATGTGCCTATAGATAAAGTGAATGTAAATGGTGGTTCGATTGCCATGGGCCACCCTTTGGGTGCAACTGGCGCGATGATTGTTGGTACTTTGCTCGACGAGCTAGAGGCCCGTGATTTGAAGCGGGGTTTGGCGACCTTGTGTGTTGGCGGCGGCATGGGCATTGCCACCATTATTGAAAGAGATATTGAAAGAGTTATCGAGAGGGTTTAAAACAATGACATCAATTCGATACGAAAAAGACAACCACAATATTGTTCACATCATTTTTGACAAACCCGATTCCCCCGTCAATTTAATGGATTTAGGCTTTGCAGATGACTTAGCAAACGTCGCCAAAAAACTGCTGACTGATGATTTTATTGGGGTTATTTTACGCTCAAGCAAAAAGACCTTTTTTGCTGGTGGCGACCTACAATTTTTATCGCAAACTACCGATGAAACCGCCCCTCAGATTTATGACATGTCGATGAAAATGAAAGTCGCCATGCGAGCCATGGAAACCTGTGGTAAACCTATGGTGGCCTGTATAAATGGCTCGGCACTTGGCGGCGGATTTGAGTTAGCGCTGGCTTGCCATCATCGAATTGTGGTTGACAACTCGCGAATTTTGCTGGGTTTGCCCGAAGCCACATTAGGTTTGTTACCCGGTGCTGGCGGCATTACTCGAATTGTGCGATTGCTGGGGTTACAAACGGCGATGCCTTATTTAACTCAGGGCAAAACCTTTGGGCCTGCGCAGGGTATTGAGTCGGGTTTGATTCATCAGGTAGTAGACAGCGAACAACATTTGATAGAAGCCGCTCAAAGCTGGATTGAAAGCAACTTAGCAGTCGCACAACCTTATGATATTAAGGGCTATAAAATACCCGGTGGCACACCAAGTTGTGTCGTTAATAACCCAGCGTTAGCGCAAAGCTTGGCGGTGGCGCCAGTGATGATTAACAATGCAACACGTGGCACATTACCAGCCCCCGAGGCAATTTTGAGCTGTATGGTCGAAGGCGCACAGGTCGATTTTAAATCTGCCCAGCGCATCGAAAGTCGCTATTTTAGTGAGCTTGCCAAAGGCCAAATTAGCACCAATTTAATTACTACCCTATATTTTGCGCAAAACGCGATTAAAGCTGGCAAGAATCGCCCGGCCACTTTACCTGCAACATCATTTAGTAAAGTCGGCGTACTTGGCGCTGGCATGATGGGTGCGGGCATTGCCTACGCTTGTGCGAGCAAAGGCATTACTGTGGTGCTAAAAGATGTATCGACTGAAGCCGCTGAAAAGGGCAAAGACTACAGCCGTAAGTTGTTGCAAAAGCAGGTTGATAAAGGGTTTAAAAACCAAGAACGAGCCAATGAAATTTTAGAGTCTATTCAAACCACAGCACAAGCCAAAGATTTAGCAGGATGCGAGTTAGTGGTTGAGGCGGTTTTTGAAGACCGGACATTAAAAGCCAAAGTGACTCAAGAAGTTGCGCCGTTTTTGCCAAAAGACGTAGTGTTTGCGTCGAACACGTCAACATTGCCCATAACCGGTTTGGCCGAAGCGTTGCAAACTGAAACCTCACAAAATCAGCAAAACTTCATTGGCATTCACTTTTTCTCACCGGTCGATAAAATGCCATTGGTAGAGGTTATTT
>CALKGI010000091.1 GCA_938085045.1 uncultured Alteromonadaceae bacterium | reverse complement strand
ACTGGTCTGATTTTGGGCAGCGAAAATAAGCAGTAGCAAGGCATTAATCGCCGCCACTAGTCACTCTAATGGCAAGATTAATAACGAAGCTAATGCTTATTTTAGCCAGCAAAATGACCAGTTAATTAATGGAGTTGGTATTAATGCCAATCAACACATTAAATCATTGATTGATATAAGGTCATTCGATTTCAGTCATGAATTGGTATAACATGCAAAATTAAACAAATTACGTGGATAAATGTTGCCAAAATGAATTTAAATCAGGTTAAAACGTTCACTCTGTTGGTTTTGATGTCATTTAACATCATCGCCAAAGAACAGACTATTACGAAGCTGGATATTGTGATTGATACTCCAGCTGGTTTCACCAAGGCGGACAATTTTAATGGGTTTGTTCAGGCTGAATCTTTTGCTACGTTACGAATGAACGAAACCAATCAGTCGTTTACTGCCGCCACAGATAGTTTTTTGCAAAATGCCAGCGAAATTATCAGTCGAGACAATGTCACCATCAGTGACAGGCAAGGTTTATTGGTAAAACACAAAAAAACACTCAACGGCAATGCGTTTGAGCAATGGACCCTGTTATTTGGTGATAAAATTAGTACTATCACCATCAATGCCAGCTATCCGTTGCACTTAAACAAAGGGTTATCGCCGGTTTTGAAAGGTTCGTTGTTATCCACTCGTTGGTTACGTTTACCCTCCCAGCAGCTGTTTCAGGGTTTGCCTTTTGTGCTGGACCAAAGTGATAACTTAACCATTGTTAAACGGACATCCAATTCTGTAGTCCTTATTGATAAAGCGCCTTATGATAACAGTAAAGCGGTGACACCTCTTTTAATTGCCAGTTCTGCGACAAGCGAAACAGAAATCATCGACATTATCGAATTTTCAAAACGCCAGCTTGCCAGTGACAAATTTAAGGGGGAGATCACAATTGACAGTGAAAAAGAACTGAAGATTAACGGTATTCGTGCTTATCACATTGAGGCATCAGCAGTAGAAAAAAATACGGGGTTGCCAGTATTGATTTACCAAACCATCGCTTTTCAACGCTACAAATATTTACTCACCATTGGTGTGGTAGAAAAGCACCAGTCGGCGCATTTTAAACCACAATTTGAGACTATTGTATCAAGTCTTAAATTCAAAAACGTAGAATAGTCCTAGCGTCTAATACTGTGATAGTGCCTGTCCTGACAACGGCGAGATAGGCTCAATCAAGTTGTCCCCAGCTGGAAAAGTGAATTTGGGTATTTAGTGTCACGGCTATCACTTTTTTAGCCAAATAAGCGAATAATCTGAGGTAGATTGGTATATTTTGCTGTAAGTTATATACTTAAGTTTAATGGCGTCGTCAAAACCAGCAATGTACGAGTGCCTTTATTTATGTAAGTAACAAGAGGGCATTAAGATGAAAGGCAGGTTAATTTCCATAGTCGCGGTGATAGGTTTATTTATCGTGAGCACCGTTAACGCAAAAGAAGTCAAAACCCATAAAATATCGCCACAATTCAATGGCTCCAGTATCGCTTTTTCCTCTAAAAGTACATCTCGAAACACCACCGTAACTATCAGTGGCCCAGATGGTTTTCAAGCTAGAAAATTTTCAGAAAACGGCATTCCATCAATCGACTTGTATAAATCAGGTAAATTGGTGGACGGATTGTATAATTATGAAATCACCACGGCCACAGGCAAACTGGTATTTATCAAAGACACTATAAACAATGGCCGAGGTGAGAACGATAGCCATTATGCGCGTAAAGGAGTGACCCAAACGGGTCACTTTCGGGTCGTTAATGGTCAGATTAAACGCTATAAAAATATCAAAGAACCCACAATACAAAGCAACTACTAAGGACGATGATAATGTCTACTTTAATCAATAAGATTTCACCTTTGGTTGCGGCTGGTTTGTTGGCTATTAGCCCTATAGTACTGGCTGACCAAAAATTTGACGATGACCTTGTCGTTGTTGGCAGTCTATGCGTAGGTTTTGACTGTGTAAATGGCGAAGCATTTGGTTTTGATACCATACGGTTAAAAGAAAATAACTTGCGAGTTAAGTTTATTGACTCCAGTTCGAGCTCCTCATTTCCAACTAGAGATTGGCAAATTACCGTCAATGATACCGCTAATGGCGGTATCAACTGGTTTGGCATTGAAGATCTTGATGCAGGTACCACCCCTTTTACCATCCTTGCAGGCGCGGCCAATAATAGTCTCTATATATCGTCTAATGGCAATATAGGTATGGGGACAATTACGCCTCTGGTCGACTTAAATATCAAAGCAGGTAATTCACCTACACTGCGACTTGAACAGGATACTAGTTCTGGCTTTGCTGAACAAACCTGGGATCTGGGCGGTAATGAAGCGAATTTCTTTATCCGCGATGTCAGTAATGGCAGTGCATTACCATTTCGAATAATGCCCAGCGCACCCAATGGTAGTTTACATATTGCAGCCGATGGCGATATCGGTTTTGAAACAACTACACCTGACGGGCAATTTGATATCGCTCATTCTAGTGATGCAAATAACCATGCTGTTCTAGTCCATACAAACAGTTGGTTTGGTATTAATATCGATAATAGTTATGCCCCGAAAGGCCTGTTTGATGTGCAGACCACTGGGGGTAACTCAAGGTTGGTCGTTGACACTTCTGGTAATGTCGGCATATCGGCCCCAGCTGGTGTTCCAAGTGGCCGCTTTGACATCAGAGGTCTGGATATGACTACGTCTTATTTTAATGTCGATGCCAGTGGTGATGTTGGGATTGGTACAATTGCACCTGCAGGGCGTTTTCAAATTAATAGTGCCAATGGTGCCACACCTTATATGAGCGTTAGTGCAGACGGTGAGGTGGGAATAGGCACGGATACACCAAGAGCTGGTAGTATTTTTAACATTAAACAGCAGACCGGTAACTTAATAACCTACATGGAAAGCATCCAGAATCTTGCCGTGCAAATGCGAATAATGTCTGATAGTCCGAACCGTAGGTGGTTAGCCGTAAACTCTGCGAATGTCGTTAAATCTCAAATGATTTTTGGTGATGAAAACATTCAGTTTGCAGGTGCTGTTTCTACCACGGATTTATATGGGACATTTAGTGCGACCGGGTTGGTTGTCAACGGCCCCATATCAACAACGGTTAGTGGTCAGGTGCATCCGGACTACGTTTTTGAAGCAGATTACGAACTCATGTCTTTACCCACGCTTAAAGCGTTCATTCAACAAAACCATCATTTGCCTGAGGTTCCCTCAAAAGATGATGTAGCTGAGAATGGCTTAGATATGACGGCGATGCAGATTTTATTATTGAAAAAAGTGGAAGAATTAACTTTATATGTGATCCAACAGCAAGAGGCTATTGATGTGTTGAATCACCAATTACATGAGGCGGAAAAAAAGTAAATGGTGAAACAATTTGTACGAAGTCATAATCTCAAAGCTAAGGTTATCACCATCAAGAAAGGAATTGACTATTAGGTTCGTTGATGAACCCACCAAGATTAAAGTACAGCCCCTGGGCGCTTATCCTTCACGCTTGTTTTGTTAACCCTGTGTGTCGTTTAAGCGCTTATAAACTAACTATATCATTTTGTTAATTTCTTAAATTTCTGATAACATTTTTTTGCTGTGTTTATTGAACTCTTTTTGTGTAGGATTCTTTGT
>CALKGI010000090.1 GCA_938085045.1 uncultured Alteromonadaceae bacterium | reverse complement strand
ATACCAATCATCTTTGTAAGTCTGGGCATAATCAGACAGCGATAATGACGGTTTAGACTTTTTGGCACGGTTTTTCATTAAGTCGGCAACATAACTGTTACTCGATGCAACCCGTGCTTTAAGGCGTTCATTATAAACATCAACCCAGTCTTTGTGCTCAACACCAATATAACGATTGACAATATCTGTGGTGATCGCTCTAAATGCCGAACCTGATTGTTGATTGGTTAAAACAACCATGCCCAATTCAAGCTCAGGGATTAAAACAACTTGCGATACCATGCCCATAATACCGCCAGTATGACTGACCATCTTGTAACCGTGGTGGTCGTTCAATCCCCAACCTAACCCGTAAGCCCTAAAGTGTGTTCTATTCATTTCTTCGCTGAAAGCTGAAATATTCTGTAAGGTATGCGGCGTCCACATTTCGCGGTTTTGCGATTCGCTAAACAAGAATTTTTCTTCACCACCTTTGCTGCTGAGTAATCCACCTCTGAGCTGCACTTTCATCCATTTGCTGATATCGTTTACGCTTGAAGCAATTGAACCCGCAGAGCTGAAATTTTCAAGAAAATCGCCACCTACAGGTCCAAGCTCACCATCTATAGGGGCATGAGCCGTTGCCACATTACGATTGTCTTTGCCAATTCTTGAATGGCTCATTCGAGTATCCATCATGCTCAATGGCTTAAGAATACGCGAACGTACAAAATCTTGCCACGACATACCCGAGACTTTGGCCACAATCTCTCCGGCCATAACATACATTAAATTATCGTAAGCATATTCGCTGCGAAAGCTTGATACAGGCTTGAGATAACGCATGCGTTTAATAATTTCGTCATTGGTGATGTTTGAGGTAGGCCAAATCATTAAATCGCCAGCCCCAAGGCCTAAGCCACTGCGGTGAGACAACATATCTCGTATGGTAAATTCGCGGGTGACATACGGGTCATGTAATTGAAATGACGGTAAATGGTCGGTGACTTTGTCGTCCCAGTTCAATTTACCATCGTCGGCTAGCATTGCCAGTGCCGCTGCGGTAAATGCTTTGGTGTTAGAGGCAATGCCAAACAAGGTGTCGGCATTAACCTTACCTTTATTACCCATTTTACGAACACCAAAACCTTTGCTCATCACCAGTTTGTCATCTTTAACAATGGCCAAAGCAATACCTGGTACGTCAAAGGTCTTCATGGCTTTTTTAACAGTTTTTTCAATTTCAGCCAGCGATGGTTTGGCTTTGTCTAGCGCCCTGTCTCCAGCTTGAGCCTGTGGCGCAGCCACACTTAACACGGCCACTAGGCCCAATGCGAGTATCGAAAAACGATTAACAGTCATGATTAAAACCCCAAAAGCAAGCAAATTGTAAAAAATCTAACGTAAAACTAGCCACATCACCAGCAATATTCTGATAAAAATTGTAAAACAATTATTGTGTGGTACATCCTACACAATTTTTCAAGGGACAACCATGAAAACCAAAGGATTTATCCGTTGCCTTTTTGGCATTTAAATCGCCGCGAAACACTTTTTCAAGGCGCTAAAAACAATCTCTCCTATACTATTTTTCGCTGATGTTACAATTTATTTGGCACTTGTCGGGTCTTGTTAAACGCAATAGCCCAACATACCAGAACAAAAGACAACGAGGACGATTATGAACACACCAAATACAAACAAAAGTAAAAAATTGACTGGCGCCGCACTAGCTTTCGCCGCAGCAGCACTAGCAGGATGTGGCAGTACTGCCAAAACATCAGATGGCGACGCCATGGCATCAACGAGTTCAACCACAACCGACATGATTCATTGTTACAGCGTAAACAAGTGCAAAGGCCACAACGACTGCAAAGCTGCCAACAACGCCTGTAAAGGTCAAGGTTCGTGCAAAGGTTCTGGATTTGTTGCGATGCCTTCAAAATCTTGCGCTGACATTGGCGGCACCGTATCACAAGAATGGACTGGTACCGCATCAACGGCAGATTTAAGCCATTGTTACTCAGTAAATGTTTGCAAAGGTCACAACGACTGCAAAACAGCCGATAATGCCTGTAAAGGTCACGCTTCGTGCAAAGGCAGTGGTTTTGTCATGATGGGCGAGTCTGCCTGTGGTGATGTCGGCGGCAAAACCCAAGCTTAAATTACTCTTCTAAAAGGGCCATCTTCATTTTGGCCCTTTCTCTTTTTTCGCGGTATTCTATGAAAAAACAAAACCTAGGATTTGGTTTGGGCCTGCGCACCGACCATTTTCATCATGTGATTGAGCACAAACCCAAAGTTGATTGGTTTGAGATCATTTCTGAAAACTACATGGTTGGTGGCGGCAAACCCCGTCATTACCTAGAAACTATTCGCCAAGACTATCCCATTGTGATGCACGGGGTGTCGATGTCTATCGGCAGCACCGACCCGCTGAACATGGACTATCTTAAAAGCCTGCGCACGCTAGCTGCTGAGGTCCAACCCGCGTGGATTTCTGATCATTTGTGTTTTACCACCATTGGCGGTGTCAACAGCCACGATTTGTTACCGATGCCATATACCCAAGAGGCACTCAAACACGTTGTCGAACGCATTAAAATAGTACAAGACTTTCTAGGTAGACAAATGCTGTTAGAAAATGCCTCCAGTTATTTGACCTACCAAAGCGATGAAATGAGCGAATGGGAGTTTATTAATCAAATTTGCCAACAGGCCGATTGCCTAATGCTGTTTGACGTTAACAATATTTATGTCAGTGCCCGTAACCATGGTTTTGACCCGATGGAATACGTCCAAGCAGTCGACCCAAACAGAGTTCAGCAAATTCATCTGGCAGGCCATACTGACTACGGCGATTACGTGATAGATACCCACGACCACCCAGTGTGTGATCCAGTTTGGCAACTGTACAAAGAAACCATCAAACTGATGGGGCCTGTGAGCACCATGATAGAGCGTGATGATAATATTCCAGTATTTGCCGAACTAGAAAAAGAACTCGATCACGCCAGAGCCCTATCCCAATCGGCATTGGTCGCGAGAAACCTAGGGGCAAATACTTAAATGGCGGATTTAAAAACCATTCAACAAGCCTTTATAGATTTACTACAAGGCAAGCCAAGTAATATGGCCAGTCATGTGCAAAATCAGGCCCCAGTAACCACCAACACCCGGCTAGGCATATACCAAAATGCCTATATCTCGCGTTTACGCGAAACCATTGACAGCGATCACCCTATGCTCGGCACTTACCTTGGTGACGACTTATTTGACCAAATGGTGCCTGCCTACATTAAGCAATATCCGTCAAGTTACCCGTCTCTACGAGATTTTTGCCAACATATTCCCCAGTTTTTACAAAACAACCCACCATTTAACGCACATCCAATACTCGCCGAGTTGGCCGCTTTTGAACAAATACTAATAAATGCCTTTGATGCAGCTGATGCAGATGCAATAGGCCCTGAAATACTCGGCACTATAGCACCAGACAATTGGCCAACCATGAAATTGCGATTCAGACCCTGCGTACAACGTTTTCAGGCGAATTGGAACAGCGTACAAAGCTGGCAAATGCTCAAGCAAGAAAAACAACCGCCGCCACCAAAGCAGCTAGAAACACCAGCATTGTGGATATTGTGGAGAAACACACAGCGGCTAACCGAGTTCAAGTCGATGGGACCTGATGAAGCGATGTTACTGGATGTGGCATTAAAAGGTGGCGATTTTGCCGATATGTGTGATGAGTTACTTAATTTTCATGGCGAAGATGAAGTAGCAATGCGAGCGCTCACTATCTTGCAACAGTGGATAGGAATAGGTTTGATTGGTGATATTCGCTTTTAATGTCAAGCGCTGGCCTACACTGCCAGCCACAAAGCACTAGTTAATCTCGAATAGTGATTGCCGGATTGGGTTCAATTTCTCCTTCATCATCTATCGTCATGACTTTGTCATTCCTCATGGCGATGGCGAGCTTTCCCATTAGGGTATTTCTAACAAAAGCCAAATCATATCCGTAATGACCTAGTTCGCTTAGGGCAACCTTTTGCGCCATGGTCAAATCGGCCTGTAATTGCAGCAATTCAATTTCTTTTTGTGAACGTCTTTCGTCTTCACTGAGGTCGGTTTCAACCGACATTTCATCTTCTGCCATAAATTTTGCTTAATGCTTAAACAATCATCGAGTAAGGTCATTATAATTGCTGCGATTTAACGCTGTCAAACGCAGGTTTATGCTGTAGTCCACAGGGCACTTAAAAGCAAATTTCACTTGTAAAATAGTATATTTCACCTATGCTCAGAACAATTATAAACACAAACATATTAGGGATTTATCATGATCATCCGAACAACAGTATCGACTGCTTTATTATTGCTCAGTTGCGGTGCTGTCGCACAAGAAAACCCATGGAACATCAGTGGTTTTGCTTCTTTTTTCGACGCAGATAGTGACCGTCGTATTATCAACAATAACGGCATAAGCGCAGTAGAAGATGATATCGGTTTTGCAGGTGCCTTGGGTTATCGATTTACACCAAAATGGGAAGCCCGCTTAATCGCAAGCAAGTGGGATGTTGGCCATAGTGCAAAGGGATTTGGCGTTGATGCTTTATACCACCTTAACGACAAGCACCTCTATGTCATTGGCGGTGTAAAACATGCCGACATTACTGGCCCTGATGATAATTTGCTAAATCTAGGGCTAGGTAAACGCTTTGAACTAACCGATAAGCTATATCTGAGCGGCGAAGCCTTGGTTTACCAATCACTTGAGCGAAGCTATCATGATTTTGGCATCAACTTGGGTTTAACCTACATGTTCGGTAACAAAGAACCCGCTTATGTAGCGCCACCAGCACCAGAGCCAGCCGCGCCCGTTGTTAGGCTCGACAGTGATAAAGATGGTGTTTATGACGACCAAGATAGTTGTCCAAATACACCGATGATTGACGCAGTAGACGCCAGCGGTTGCACCCGTTATACCATGGAAGACGAAAATGTGCGTTTGTCTATCAACTTTGCCAGCGACAATGACAATGTTGCGCAACACTACTTCAGCGAAATTGAGCGAGTCGCCAATTTTATGAAAAAGTACACCGACACCACTGTAGTCATCGAAGGCCACACCTCACGTAAAGGCAGTGCAGCGTATAATCAGAACTTGTCTGAGCGCCGCGCAAAAATGGTGGCAAAAATATTAACCAGCCAATTTAACATTGACAGTAGCCGAGTGAGTCACGCCGGTTTCGGCGAAAGCAAACTGCTCAATGACGCCGACACCAAAGCGGCTCATCAAGAAAATCGCCGTATAGAAGCCCGCCTCAGTGGCTCTAAACGCGTTAAAGTAAAACGTTAAAACCTTTGTTAAAAAACCTGGCTAAAACGAGAGCGACACAATTAATTTGCTGTCGTTCGAACTTTTTTTAGCACAACCCGGTCTATCTTAACTCGGGCCGATGCGCTTGCAGCTCGGTCCAACACCGTTCAGTTAAGGTTCATCCGGCATAGTGATAATGCTGATTTTGACCAATGTCATTCCAGTTGGGCTAGAATCAGGTTTAAGTGTTTAAATTATCTACAATCAACACTCTAAAGAATTGATATGATTGCCCAAGCGGACGTTAAAACCAAAGAAGGGAGTATCGTGTCCTCATTTTCACCAATCGACAGCTATAAAAAAGTCATTTTAGATCACCCCAAATACGTACTGCTGATCATCAGTATGATTGTGGTCTTTTTTGCGTTTCATGCCACCAAATTTCGCCTTGATGCCTCAGCCGACTCACTGGTGTTAGAGAACGATGCTGCACTGAAGTTTTATCGTGAGGTCAAGGTCAACTTCGGCTCAGAAGACATTCTGATCCTCACCTATACCCCCAATCAAGATTTATTTGCCCAACCTGTGCTTGATGACATTGCCACTTTTGGCAAACAACTGGGCAAACTTAATCACGTAGCCTCAGTGATGAGTATCATGACTGTGCCGCTGATTGAAAGCCCGCTAGTCACCTTAAATGAATTAAGCGAAGGCATTCGTACACTCGGTGATGCAGATACTGACCGTGATCTTGCTCGTAATGAATTGACCAACGGTCCGATATATCAAGATTTGATTGTCAGTCGCGATCAAAAAACCACCGCTTTGTTGGTCACCGTTAAACGCGATGATTTATTTCACAAGTTACTCACCGAAAGAAACGAGCTACGCCTTAAAGCCAGCCAAGGACAGCTAAGTGATTTTGAACAAAGTCAGTTATTGCACGTCAGCCAACAATTTACCGCCCAATCGGTGAGATTGGCACAAAAAGAAGTGCAGTTAATCAGTGATATTCGCGCCCTAGTCACCACACACACCTCAATGGCGCAAATGCACCTTGGTGGTGTGCCAATGATCACCGTCGACTCTATTGATTACGTCAGAAGCGATTTAGTTACCTTCAGCGTAGGTATTCTCGCGTTTATCATAGTGTTACTAATATTGGCTTTTGGCAAACCGCGCTGGGTCATATTGCCACTACTTACCTGTGTTGCAACCAGTGTTGTCATGGTCGGTTTACTAGGGTTGGTCGATTGGCCAGTAACTGTGGTGTCGTCCAATTTTATCTCATTGATGTTAATCATCACCCTATCTTTAACCATACACCTGATTGTACGCTACCGAGAATTACAAACCGAACAGCCGGATATGGACAGCAAAACCCTGATCCTCGAAACGGTTAAGAAAAAATTTATCCCCTGCTTTTATACTGCATTTACCACCATAGTGGCGTTTAGTTCATTGATCATCAGCGAAATCAGGCCAATCATAGACTTTGGTTGGATGATGAGTATTGGTGTTGCGGTAGCGTTTATTTTGTCGTTTGTGTTATTTCCAACCATGTTAGTGTTGCTTAAACCCACACCACCAATGGAACAGGGCAGCAGCGTGGTTGAACGCATGTCTCACCTAATGGCATTAAAAATTGAACGTTTTAATGTGCTGTTACTGCTGGTATTTGTGGGTCTGGTTATCATCAGCATCATTGGTATCAGCAAACTAAGCGTCGAAAATCGTTTTATTGATTATTACAAAGAGTCGACCCCTATTTATCAGGGAATGGAATTAATCGACAGCAAACTCGGTGGCACCACACCATTAGATGTTGTCATAGACGCACCAAAATCGTTTTTTGAAGAAGAAGAACCGATAAGCGATGACGAAGATGAAGAAACGGTTGCGGCGACTAATGATGAAAGCGATGATGATTATGACGAAGATGAAGACGATGATGAGGATATTTTCTCTGAGGAATGGCTCGACGAAGAAGACAGCGGCGACATCACGTCCACCAGTTATTGGTTTAATACCTATCAATTAAAAGAAGTCGCCAAAATACATGACTATCTCGACAGCCTACCAGAAACAGGCAAAGTCTTGTCGGTTGAGAACTCAATGGCGATGTTACGCAAAATCAACGAACAAGTTGCCGACGACAGCTTCTTGCTGGCCATTTTGTTCAAGTCGTTACCCGAAGATATTAAAAAAGGCTTGTTTTCGCCCTATATGACCGACGATGGCAACCAAATTCGTTACAGTATTCGCCTTTTCGAATCAGATCATTCGTTAAAGCGCGGTGAACTGGTAGAAAAAATCAAAAATCACCTAGTCAACGAAATTGGCCTTGAGCCAAGTCAGGTCAATCTGACCGGAATGGCCGTACTTTACAACAATATGCTGCAAAGCCTGTTCCGTTCGCAGATTTTAACCATAGGGGTGGTGTTCTTCGCGATTTTGTTGATGTTTATCGTATTGTTCCGTTCGTTCAAAATCGCCTTGATTGCGCTTATCCCCAACATAATATCGGCCTCATTTATTCTAGGTATTATGGGCTGGATTGGCATTCCGCTAGACTTGATGACTATTACCATTGCAGCCATCAGCATAGGTATTGCGGTAGACAATTCAATACACTATATGCACCGCTTTATTGATGAATATACAGTTAGAGGTGATTACTGGGAGTCGGTTAAAGCGTGTCATGGCAGTATCGGTCAGGCGATATATTTTACCTCAATAACCATTACCTTAGGCTTTGGATTGTTGGTAATGTCGAGCTTCGTACCTACAATTTACTTTGGTTTACTGACTGGTTTCGCCATGTTGGTCGCACTACTGGCTAACCTTTCTTTGTTGCCTATTTTGATTGTTCGCTTTAAAGCAATGGGTTAATACATAACGAGCGAGGTTTTAACCTCGCTCAATTCAACTCTAAACCGCTGAATTACTCAGTAAGAGCCAGATCATTAATAAATAATTAAACTAATTGCGCCACCAAGTTGACCAAGCTCACCGCCTTCCTTTTTACCCCCGGTAATATCACGAGCCCCTCTGGGTTTACCATGACAATCCAAACAAGATTTATCGTAATACTCAGGTAAAATAAACCGAAAGGCGTCTTTGCCTTTATATTGAGTTTGTTCAAAAAATGCTTTACCTTGTTCGTAACCCACTTTCTTGAACAAAGATTCGATGATATTCGCTTCCCATCTGTCAGGCCTGTTGGCGCGATTACGGATAAGCCGTTTTGGTGCCGTCAACTTTATTTTCATCTTGCCCTGCATCAACGCAGTAAACTTAGTCGCGACCTGACGAGCGAAAATAGCGGGTAAAAAACCTTTTAGCCCTATCCCTGCCTCATTGATCAACAGCTGATTCTCATCCATGACATCTTTAACCGCACGGATCATCGCTTTTTTAGCCGTGGTGTCTATTTTCAGCGTTTTTGCCGTAGCTATTTCAAAGTTGATTATGGTTTTTTGCGCTACCACATCAGCCGACATCCCTTTGTCGCCAATCAACGCATCGTTAATATGGGATTGATTGGACGAGACCACCAATCTGGCGGCACGGAAAATAGAGGTGAGTTCTGAAGCGATGTTCGCCTGAGTATCGGCTATTGCCACAGCGGGCAATGCTAGCAGCAATACGATGCCACTCAAAGATACATATCGAATAAACTTATTCATTTTGAGAATTGTGGTATCAATGAAGAAAAACGGCATCGACTCTCTTTTTGCATTTGGTGGCAAAGACGTGGTTAACTCAGCCTTTGCGGCAACACAAGCGTGCAATGAATTCCTTCACCTTCGCTTGAACTGACTTGCATAGTCCCTTGCATTTGTTCTTCAACTATCCGTTTGAGCATAGCCGTGGTTAAACCATTGCTAGGGCTATCAGTTTGTTTGGACAATAACCCCTTCAACGTAGTTTCATCCATACCTTTGCCATTATCAATATAATTGAGTACAACCTTATCGCCGTCACCATCTCCTGTTTGCACAGCAGCATTAATAATGATTTTGCCTGCAACCCGGTCATCAAAGCCATGAATAATACTCTTGTTGATAAGGCCGTTAATCACTTGAGAAAAGGCGCCAGAATAACTGGTCATTTCAACACTTTCACCAATGACAATGTGAATTTCGTGGGGCAACTTTTTCATTTTTGATTTAAGCGTTAAAACAATGTCATCTAAGTAACGGTGTAAGTAAAACTGATTAAGGTTTTCCATACACTGGTTAATCGCCACCGTTCTGAAACTACTGATAATGCCACCGGCATTGCTACCGTTTTTAACGCACATGGTCAGCGCTTTGTGTGTTTGCTTTAAAAAGCGTTCTAAATCGTTGGCAGCCAGCTTTTTGTCATCAAAGCTGCCTTTGATCTTCTCACTAGATTCAAGTAAAAAACTGACCGCAGTATTGACATTACCCAGCGGTGAAGCCACTTCATGACTGACCAGCCCGACCAGCTCACCCAACTCTTGATATTTTAGAGTCTGGCGAACAAGTCGTTGTTTGGTCGCCTCTGAATCAATCAAGGCTAATTGTCGAGTAACCGCCTGCTGCGCCTGGAATTTATTCAGCGGAGTGAAAATAAAATCGGCCACACCCTGCTCTATAAACTCGCCCAGCGCGTCTGAGCCACCACCCTCGGTCAACAACAATACGGGCAAATCCACAATATCGGCCAACTGTGCCAAAGTCGATTCAACCGCCAAAACCAGACTAGGTTGATATTTTACAGTCGACTCAACAACACCGTCAGGCGAACAGGCAACAAGCTTGACGTCTAATTCGCTTAACATGCCTTTAAGTAGGCTGGTGTGTTGATCACTATCATTCACCAGCAATAAGGTTTTATCTTTGTTCATAACGGGTTTTTTATTACTCCGGGGCTGTGTCGTACCAATAAAACTAGACTCTGAATGTTTTAACCAATGCCTGTAAACCGTCTGACATACACAAAAGCTGTTCACCAGCTTCTACAGTTCGGTTGGCCGCTTCAGCATTCTCATTGGCAATTTCACGAATATTGTCGACATTGATATTAATCTCTGAGGTCACTGCACTTTGCTCTTTCGCCGCTGTGGCAATCGCAAAGTTAAGCTCAGTAATGTCATTAATTTGACCAATAATAAGCTCAAGGGAGTTACCGGCATTTTCTGATTGCTCTACCGCAGCAGTCGCCTGCTTAACCCCTTCGTTCATCACGTTTACCGAGCTTGTGGTGCCAGTTTGCAACTGTTCAATGGTTTGCTTAATTTCTTCTGTGGCTTCTCGGGTTCGTTGGGCAAGTATTCTAACCTCATCGGCAACCACCGCAAAACCTCTGCCAGCTTCACCGGCTCGGGCCGCTTCAATGGCCGCATTTAACGCGAGCAAATTGGTTTGGTCAGAGATACTACCGATGACATCTAACACCTGACCGATATTTTCACTTAACCGGGCAACATCATTAATGACTTCTCTGGCTTGCGTTACATCTTTAGAAAGACCATTAATTGATTGTTGCGACTCTTGATTCACTCTAAGACTTGCACCACTTTCATTGTTAGCCTGATCAGCCGCATTCGACGCCTCTTGGGCATTGGCGGCAACATGTTCTACGGTTGCCGTCATTTCATTAATGGCCACGGCTACCTGATCTGTTTCGGCGTGCTGTTTCACTATGCCCTTAGCGGCACTTTCCATCACATCACAAGTTCTTTGTGAAGCAGTGCCTACATCGGTCACCGATTTTGATATTGATATGATAATCGTTCTAAAACGCGCCATCATAGAGTTAAAAGCCACGGCCATTTCAGCAATTTCATGTTTGCCTTCAACATCAATTTGAATGGTTAAATCCGATGAAGCCTCTGTTCTAATAATGTCATTACGCACTCGGTTGATTGGGGTGATAATGGTTCTCATCAACAACCAACAAAAAATGGTTAATGATATAATAACAATCATAACAATCGACCATGCCAGCGTGGTAACCGCGCCCATATCTTTATTAACCGAAACCGCAGCAGCGGTGACCTGAGAGACCTCTTTACTTTTTTGTGAAACCTCACCAGCTTTGGCATCAACACTATCACTGGCTTGCTTTAACAGTGAGTCAAAAATGCCATCGATTTGCCGGGATATATCCCTAGATTTAGCCACAAACGCATTGCCTTTTTCGCGATCATTTGCGGTATAAGCATCGATGGCTTCCATCATATAGCCATATAAATTATCGACTTTAGGAGATAGCTGCTTAATGGATTCTGGGTCGGTTTTTTTGATTTTTTCAAGTAATTCTTCGAGCTCTTGCTGGGCATTATCGGCATTTTCTTCTGACTCATCACGCATACTCACTTGCAAGTCATACAACCAGGTTCGCATTGAGGTGAATTTTTTCTGTGCTTCGTTGAGTTCTTGCTGATGGGTCAACACGATTTTTTGCTGCTCAATTAACTTCACTTGTGATTTGGCCGATTCTTCTTGCTTTTGAACCAGCTTGATTTGTTCGTTGGAGGCGTCAAGGTTATTACTGATTTGCATACTCAAGAACGAAAGAGGCGTAATGACAACAACCCCGAGAATAAATCCGGCAAGGACGATTTTAAATTTTAAACTGTCAGTGAATTTCATTGTTATTATTACCTTTAATCCTTAATTTTGTTGCAGTCAAATAGCACCTTTATTTGACTTGTTATTTTATCCCGCGTAATGCCTGCGATCATTACTGCACCGAGTTTACACCCTCTGACAAACCTAAGATATAGCCCAGTAATAACAGAATAACAAACATAAACGGTGACAAGGGATCCCAGTGTCTTCTAGTTGGCTAATTACCCTACAAACAGACAAATTTTTTCGCATAAGACGCAGTAGTTTTGTGGCAAACTCAACAGCACAGAAAATTTGTATCATTTTATAATTAATTCGCAAAAGCGGCTAAATCTGCTATAAAATACTAAACGTAATCTATGAAATATCGTTCGT
Source organism: uncultured Alteromonadaceae bacterium (assembly GCA_938085045.1). GTDB lineage: Bacteria > Pseudomonadota > Gammaproteobacteria > Enterobacterales > Alteromonadaceae > JABSOG01. Next base: position 40,483 of record CALKGI010000090.1, on the reverse strand, counting down.
GCGCAAATGACACGGGCGTCAATAAACATCTATACCTTTGTTTCGACAACGCTACATTGATAGATACTTAAGTTAAAACAGGACAATTTAGCAGGAGAAAGCTATGGCAATAACAGCAACAGGCCCTAACAGTGATAACGAATATGTGATCTCAATTAGTGGTGATTTTGATTTCAATCAGGTAAAGCCCTTTCGACAATCATACGAAGGGATCCCAACAGCTGCACACACCGTAGTGATCGATTTTCGCAAAACAGATTACATGGACAGCTCGGGTTTGGGTATGCTGATTAAATTACGCAAACATTTTGGCACCAGCGCAGATATCCGCTTGCGAACCGCCAACCCCCAAGTCATGAATATTTTAGAAATCGCCAGATTTGGCGAACAGTTTGTTATCGAATAACACCATGTTGTACTGATTTACCCCCAGTGATCATCAGTAAATATGATTCAAAACAAAAAAACCGGACATCAGTCCGGTTTTTTTGTTTACGTAGTATCTAAATATTGGAGTCGCACCAATAAAGCCCAATTAATAAATCCGGTAAGTAATGTCCACTCTGGTCCCTTCTTTAGAATAAACCACTTCATCACAGATTGAATTGATTAACTTCAGACCTCGGCCAAACGTATCATCGGCGCCCGACTTGCGTAGATTACTCAAATCAAAACCATCGCCACTGTCATCAAAAGCAATTTTCAAACGACCATGACCCTCCTCAACCGAAAAGCTCACCCCTATATTGACATGACCCTCTTCCAGTGCCTCTAACCGCTCTTGGCGTTGCTCATAATATTCAAGATAACCATCATCAGCTCGTTTCAAATCAGACGACAACCGCAATACGCCATGCTCAAAAGCATTAGAAAACAATTCAGTCAAAATGGTGTGCAAATTATCTTTGTGTTGGGCAACACAAGGTGAAACACCAATGATGTCGGTGAGCAACCCAATTGGCGAGCGACCTTTCAAGTCTTTGGCCTGTAGATTCATATCCACATGCCATGGAATTTTATCTTGGGGTTTGGGTTGATAACTCACCTTTTCAGAGACGACTGGCATACAAGTGATCTCGACCAAAGTGATGTCGTCATCCTGTTTAATCCCATCGCGAAACAGCGCATTGTCATCAATCACTTCTTGAAAGATATCTTTACTTTCACCATCAAAAATACTCAACAACCTAGGGTCGCCATAGCGGTTACCCTCCCGGTTGCATGATTCAGTGATACCATCAGTGTAAAAGAATAGTCGGTCGCCGAGTTCGAAATGCCTGACAATCACATCCCGCTTAAAATCTTCATCGGAGTAAATACCCAGTGCCATATGTTGTGATTTAATCGATTCTTTAAGATTGCCGGTCGCATCGGTGATCAAAATATCCGGCAAACCGCCGGTCCAAATTGTACAGCGAGTACCCGCAGAATTAAGCTCTAAAATGGTCGCCGCAGCAAACATTTCTTCAGGTAAATAATTGTCGAGGGTATGGTTCATGCTGCGTGCAATTTCACTGACTGAATCTCCGCGCGCAGTAGCGTCGAAGAACATCTGTGAAACTGGTAAGGCTCCGATGGCAGCAGGCAACCCGTGACCGGTAATATCTGCTAATAAAACATAAAGTGCGCCGGCCGGAGAAATCGAAGTAAGAAAAATATCGCCACAAAACATCGCCGCCGGAGACATAAAGCTACGGGTATTAGGGCAGTCTTTTAAACTAACCCCCATCGCGCGTTCAAAAACAGTGATGGCAATCTCTTGCTCGCGTTCGTTTTGGTTGTTTAATCTCGAAAGTTCTTCATTTTGATGGTTCAATTGTTCGGTCAGGTCTTTAACCCGCCCATGAGAATTAATTTTGGCCCGCAGCACCTGATTTGAAATCGGTTTATAAAGAAAATCATCACCACCAATGGTAAGACACTTAGACAAGGTTTCGTCATCAGATAACCCAGTGAGAAACAAAATAGGAATATAGATGTCACCCAAAAACTCTCTTATCGCCACCGTTGACTCAAAACCATCCATTACCGGCATTAATACATCCATCAATACCAAATCGGGCATATGCTCTTTTAATGCATTTAACCCTTCGAGACCATTACAGGCTTCGATGACATCATGACCATCCATTTCGAGGATAAAGGTCAGCATTTCTCGATTTTCTTCGGTGTCGTCAACAACCAGTATTTTCACAGTACATCCTGTTTTATTGTCTTTATGAGTGACATGATAGACCTAACGTATAGCCCAGTTATAGTATAATGACAACCAAAGTCCCGATTTAGAATCATGGCCCACGCAATCGCCGCTGAAAAAATCAGCGCTTTACCTCATCGCATTATCTACTCCAATCAAACTGCTGGATTTACTCAATACAAACAGCAAGATAAACGTTATAATCATGCCCATCTATCCTCACAATCATGTCTGCAATGAAATATAAAGACCTGCGGGATTTTATCCACCAGCTCGAACAAAAAGGCCAGCTAAAGCGCATCACTCAACAGGTTGATCCTTACCTTGAGATCACCGAAATTGCCGATCGTACTTTGCGGGCTAAAGGCCCCGCCTTATTATTCGAAAACGTCAAAGGCCATGATATCCCAGTATTGGCCAACCTTTTCGGTACACCCGAAAGAGTCGCCCAAGGCATGGGCCAAGAAGATGTCACCGCACTGCGTGAAGTCGGCAAGTTACTGGCATTTTTAAAAGAACCCGATCCACCAAAAGGACTCAAAGACGCTTTTAGTAAAATACCTGTCTACAAGCAAGTATTGAACATGGCACCTAAACGAGTCAAAAAAGCCCCTTGCCAAAAAGTTGTATTAACAGGTGAAGACGTAGACTTAACCCGCCTGCCAATAATGACCTGCTGGCCCGGCGATGCAGCTCCGCTCATAACTTGGGGTTTAACCGTCACACGTGGACCGTTAAAAGAGCGCCAAAACCTTGGCATTTACCGTCAACAATTGATTGGTCGAAACAAATTAATCATGCGTTGGCTGTCTCATCGAGGCGGTGCATTAGATTTTAGAGAATGGCAACAAGAACACCCGGGCGAACGCTTTCCTGCCTCGGTTGCATTGGGTGCCGACCCCGCCACGATTTTGGGTGCTGTAACGCCCGTGCCAGACACCTTGTCTGAATACGGTTTTGCAGGATTACTCAGGGGCGACAACACAGAAGTAGTCAAATGTATCTCGAACGACCTCGAAGTACCTGCCAGCGCCGAATTTGTGCTCGAAGGTTATATCGAACCCGGTGAGATGGCCGACGAAGGTCCATACGGCGACCATACTGGCTATTATAATGAGGTAGAATCTTTCCCGGTATTTACCGTCACCCACATCACTCACCGAGAAAACCCGATTTACCACAGCACCTATACTGGCAGGCCACCAGATGAACCTGCTGTGCTAGGCGTGGCATTGAACGAAGTGTTCGTGCCCATCTTACAAAAGCAATACCCTGAAATTGTTGATTTTTATTTACCCCCCGAGGGCTGTTCATACCGTCTGGCCGTGGTAACGATTAAAAAACAATATCCCGGTCATGCCAAGCGGGTTATGATGGCTGTTTGGTCATTCTTGCGTCAATTTATGTACACCAAGTTTGTCATTGTTTGCGATGATGATGTAAATGCCCGAGATTGGAATGACGTAATTTGGGCCATCACCACCCGAATGGACCCTTCTCGCGACACCGTGATGATTGATAATACGCCGATAGATTATCTTGACTTTGCATCACCGGTGTCGGGCTTAGGATCTAAAATGGGATTAGATGCCACCAACAAAATGCCCGGTGAAACCACACGCGAATGGGGTGAACCCATCACGATGGACCCTACGGTAAAACAAAAAATTGATGATATTTGGGATTCGCTGGGAATAACTGAATCATCGACTGATAAATAATAGCTATTGCCATCCCGAAAGGGTTTAGTTGGGTAATATATCCCGATACCGCCTTTTCAACTTGTTGACTGAAATTTGCTCCTGCAATTTCAGCATACACAACATCCATGTTGATAAAAGTGAGTGAAGTTCCACTTGCTCGAACGTAACGGTTTCCTGAAATCTCTCACGGACGTGAGTTTCAGGACGATAAAGAGAAGAAAAATAAATGTCTGCGATCACCTGTAAAGTAGCAAAACTCAAACGAGTAAACGACCACGTCTACCACGTTGAATTGACAACAGATCAAGCATTTGACTTTAAAGCCGGTCAATACCTACAAGTGGTGATGGGCGAAAAAGACAAACGCCCTTTTTCCATCGCCTCAGCACCTGACCAAACCCACCTTGAACTGCACATAGGTGCCACCGTAGAAAACAGTTACGCAATGCAAGTAATTGATTTATGCAAAGAAAAGGGTCAACTCGACATTGAGGTAGGACTGGGCGATGCACAATTACGGCAAGACAGTGACCGACCGATTTTATTACTGGCAGGCGGCACCGGATTCTCATACGTACAATCCATAGCCCTTCATCTGGCACAAACCAAACCCAATCATCAGGTATTATTGTATTGGGGTGGTAAAAACCAACAATCGATGTATGCCGATGCCGCCATGAAGCAATGGCAACAAGACAACAAAGGCTTCACTTATATACCTGTCATCGAACACCCCGACGAAAGTTGGCAAGGTAAAACAGGATATGTACATCTTGCGGCGATGAACGATATCGACAATTTACAAGATTACGACATATACATAGCCGGACATTTTGACATGGTAAAAATAGTTCGTGACGACTTTATAGCCCAAGGTGCCGTGCGCGAACATATGTTTGCCGATGCCTTTGCTTATATCAAATAATAGGTTGCCCGGTACGCCGGGCAATTTGCTCAACCCTCGTTTTTCTTGTCTTTAAGTATCCAGCGCAATGCAGAAACGCCGCAAATAAGACCAAACGTCATTACCACCCAAAACAGCCCGCCTTTGATACTTTCGAGTCCGCTAAGCAGGTTCATCCCGAACAAAGATGACAATGCCATCATCGGAAAAGTAATTGCCGCCATCAAATTCAATTTGTGTTGCGCTTTGCCCATCTTACGCGATTCACTGATCTGCGCTTCGGCATTTTTGGCAATGCGATAATCCAAAGCCAAGCGGGTTTCTTCACTTAATAGTTCATAATTTCGAAAAACATCACTGGCTTCATCGCGCATTTCCAACAAAAACTTGTCATCCACCACCGACTCGCGAGCAGACTGCATTGCCATATCAAGGTTTTTAATCGCCCTGACTGAAGGATTAAGATCTTCAATCACCGCAAATAACCCATCGGCAGTTTTGGCATTGTCATACAACGCCTCAAACTCGTCGAGTTTCTTACGATAAGACTCAAGCAGGCGACGCAACATATTCTCACCCTTTTTCTGGCCATTATGCGACCAGCCACCATCACTTTCGCGCAAAAATACCGTAACAATTCGCTCTTTCTCATCATGTTTGGGTGGCTCATGCAGTACCAGCAGCAACTGTCCACTGTCAAAAATTGCCCGTTGACGACCATAACTCGAATCACTCAATCGCGCCTTAATCCCTTCAGCCAACTGCCACTTATATTTTTCTCTGTTCATACCATCTCCTGAATTATTGACTGCAATGCGGTTGATTATAAGTGTTTTTCTAGGTAGAGCAATCAAGCCAAAACGGCTATACAACGATTGTGAAATGAAAAACCATTCAAAAAGTGCAAAGCCCATAACAATTCAATACACTACCTAACCGCCATTTGCTTTAAAGGCCACACCTTGAATAAATTAACCCCAGCATTACTCAGCATCCTCAAAGTATTGGTAGTCAGTTACGTCCTAATACTGGTATTGATGTATTTTTTCCAGCGTCATCTGTTGTATTTTCCTACCCCACCAAACACCGAGGTTAAAGAACAAACCATTAGTTTCACCCATCAAGGTGAAACGCTAAACGGCTGGGTGCTCAACCCGGGCAAGCCTGATGCAATTGTCTATTACGGTGGCAACGCCGAGCGCGTCGAGAAAAATATCAGCCTGTTCAAAGACAAACTAGCCACGCACACCGTTTACCTGATTAATTATCGGGGATATGGTCAAAGTACTGGCGAGCCGACTGAGGAAGGTTTGTTTACTGATGCCCTATTTATTTATGATCAACTAAAAACCAAACATCAAACTATTTCAGCTGTGGGTCGAAGTCTTGGCACTGGCGTAGCGTCATACTTGGCGGCCAACCGTATCATCGATAAGCTGGTGTTGATCACACCTTTTGATAGCATCACCAACGTGGCCCAAGGCACTTATTGGTTTTTGCCGGTATCACTGTTAATAAAAGACAAATTCGCCTCATGGCAATTAGCAGATAAAATCACCGCCAATACGTTGGTTTTTATCGCCGAAGCAGACCAAGTTGTACCACCCGAACATGCCAAAAATTTGCTCAACCATTTTACTAGAGAACAGGTCCAGTCCATCACCATTAAAGCGGCTCGACACGGCGACATTTCCTTCTATCCGCAATTTAAATGGGCATTGGTAGACTTTCTGAGCAAAACTTAATCTCCCAACTCACAAGTACCACAAACCCTTTGCACATTCGGGGCAAATACGTCTAGACTAAAATTAACAATACAAAATATAAGAAATGAAAGGGCATTATTGATGATCTCCCCAGATGAACTCGAACTCGTAGACAACGCATTCGACGGATTTCACATCCCCAGCAAGCCTGAAATACTAGGTCAAATGGAAGAAGTACTCAAAGCCGACGAACCCGACATGACAGCATTAGCCGACCTTATTGCCGCTGACATTGGCGTCTCGTCTGTTGTACTTAAAACCATCAACGCCCCTTTTTATGGTATGAGCCGTACCATCAGCGAAATCAAACAAGCAGTAATGTTACTCGGTATGGAAGTCATTCGTGCACTGGTTGTTGGGGTTATTTTACGCGGTGCTTATACCCAAAAATCTTGCATTTCGTTAGAACGATTTTGGGACACCACAACCGACGTAGCCAACGTCATGGTATTCATCGGTGGTCGCATTAAAGACAAAGTGCCACTTGAAAAACTGTATACTGTAGGATTATTCCAAAACTGTGCCATTCCAGCATTTGCCATCAAATTTCCCACTTATGTTAAGTTGCTTGCCGCGCTTGAAGATCGTCCTCAAATTAGCCCGACCGACGCCGAAGATAAATACTATAAAACCAATCATGCCGTGATGGGTTATTACATTGCCAACTCTTGGGGTTTACCCAAAGAAATTTGCCGCGTCATTCTCAACCATCACAACGATGAATTTTTAAAATATGAACAAGATGAAGAAGCCAAACTATTGTTTGCTACCCTAAAAATAGCCGAAAACGTGGTTAACCGAATCCGCCGCTTTAAAGACACCGCAGAGTGGGAACGAATTGGTTTCAATGCACTAGAATGCCTGCATATCGATAAAGATGAATTTGATGATATTGAAGATGATGTCGCAGAAATGTTCAATGGGGTATAGCGAAAAAAATCAACGAAGCGAATCAATGAAAGTAAAATAACGCCCCAGATAACACAATTGCCAACGTAAGCGGGGTAACAACCTCAGTCATTTTGTGGTGTTGGCCACTGGCGAATCAATTAATATCGCACTGATATTATCTCTACCACCAGCCTCTTTGGCGGCATCAACCATTTGTTCAAGCTTGTCGCCTTTTGAACCCGTTTTAATTAAAAACTCAACCATTTGACTCTCACAAATCTCATCACTAAGGCCATCACTGCATAACAATATTTGCTGCTCGGGCTGCCACAACCCCCGGCACTTATCTACCTCAAAGGTGGTCGTTTTTTTTGAGCCTAAACAGCGGGTGATCATATTGCGCTGAGGATGTAAACGAGCCTGTTTTTGGCTAATAATGCCCTTTTGCACCATGCCCGCCACCAAGGAATGATCGGTCGTCAGTGCGGCTAAACTTTGTTGTTCTGGCTGCCATAAATAAGCCCTGCTATCGCCTACCCAAGCAATTTCAAATTCATCATCAACACAAGTCAACGCCACCACAGTGGTCCCCATGCCTTTTTGGCCATCGGCTTTTTGCCCAGCTTCAAGCACTTTGTCGTGTGCCTGCGCAATCGCATCAACCAAATTGGCTGATTGGGTAAATTCGTCAACAATCACCTGAATAGCCAACTGACTAGCCACATCGCCACAGGCGTGCCCGCCCATGCCGTCGGCCACTACCCATAAATTATCGCCGCAATGCAGGCTGTCTTCATTTAGTTGCCTGATACGACCAATATCGGTGATTTTCGCACACTTTTTACTGTTACAACTCTCTAGGATAGACATCTTGACTCCCATAACATGGTTTCTTTGGTCAACGTCATGTTTTTAAGAATATTCACTATAGACCGTTTTGCCAAATAGGGCCAGATGAAGTGGTGATAAAACGACCAATCCCAGTAGATTGCGACAATATCAGCAAAATGACACAACTAAAACCCGGGCCAATACACTGGATGATTTTGAATACCCGTCCAATATTGCTAGTATGGGCGCGTTTACCCCCAAAAAGGCAGTAGTATGGATGTTGAACAGTTAAAAAAGCTGGAAAAGACGCTCCAACAATACGCAACACGTAACGACAAAGCACACCTTGAACAGCTTATTCACGACGACTTTATCGAAATCGGTTATTCGGGCACGTCTTACGACAAAAAACACATCATTGACTCTTTGCTAAACGAGAGCAAATCAACACATGCGCCTTGGTCGCAAAACGTGCAAGTTATTCAGCTAACAACTGATACCATTCAACTGATATACCAGCAGGCCCGGTTAGAACAAGATGGCCAGTTAACCCGCCATGCCAAACGCTGTTCTATATGGCAGATTAATGATGGCCAATGGCAATTACGATATCACCAAGGCACGCCCACCGAACCGTTTGAAAAATCAGATTCAGTGATTTAAGCACAATGTGCGCAATTGCTACACTTTGTTACAGACGCTTTATCTTGTTACGCCAATCTTTCTCAGCGAACAATACAATGGCCACACTCAACTAACAACACAAGTACACCACATGCATTCATCTATCAACAAATTGTCTGCGGCCATTGCCGCACTCTTAACATTGACATTTTCAGCGGCCGCTCAGGCCCAAGATATTGCTCAATCATTGCGAGGCAACAGCCAAAACACCACCGAAAATTATTTTGAGATTGGGCTGGGCTACACCAACCACGAAGGCCCTTCTACCAACCCACGCAACCTCGACTGGAGTGGTGGTTACAGTATCTTCAACTGGAGCTATAACTACAAAGGATTTTTCCTCGAACGCTTTGCCGATAAATTCACCCAAAGCACCGATCCTTTTGTTATCGGCTATAACGCCTACAGTAACGACAATTGGTCGTTTGATATCGTCGGTAGCAGTAAAAACCCCGGTCTAAAGTTGAGCGCTGTTATTCAAGGTGGCGAGAACGCGGGGCAAGAAATTAACTTTATTACCCGCGACAGCGATTTTATGATTGGCGGTCGGTTATCAGGTTACTTCGGCAACAATATCCTGCAATTCACAGTATCTCAAGACATGCGCAACCACAACGGTCGTATGGCTTCTGCATTGATTGGCCGCAATTGGCAACTGCGCAACTGGAATTTTCACGGCCTATTAGGTGTACAATACTCAGATTCGACCACCAATAACTACTATAAAGGCGTTACAGAAGCCGAGGCCGAACACAGCTCCTTCTCAGCCTATCAGGCAGGCGGTGGTTTTAACTATAATGCTGAGATAGGCGTGACCTATCCCATAGCCGAAGATTGGGTTTACCGGGCAACCGCAACCATGACCTCTTATTCTGACGAACAACTCAACTCTCCAATGTATCACTCTACCAGCGGATCAACGTCAACCACCTTCAGCACCAGCCTCAGCTACGTGTTTTAAGGGGTGAGAAAATGATGATGCATAACGCTATCAAAGCCGCCAAGTTCGCTGTTTTATTAACATTTTTGACGATGTTCACCACAACTAACGCCCATTCAACACCTAACAAAGCTGTATTGAACGTCACTCCTGAGCAGTGCGTGGCCTTACGCAAAGGCCAAACCTGTTATCTTGAGGTCACGTTTGACTGGCAATATGCCACAGCTGGCAACTATTGCTTGGTCAATACAACACGCAACAAGGTGCTAAAATGCTGGAACAGGGCGACAAAAGGCCAGTACAGCTTTGATTTTCAAAGCGTCAAAAGCAATAATTTTGAACTACGCCAACAAAGCTCAGGTAATATACTGGCCCGCACTCAAGTTGTTGTCGCTTGGGTTTACAAATCCAACACCCGCTCGAAGTCTAGATGGAGATTATTTTGACAGACCTGCCCGATGCCAAACACATCATGTTGGTTGAAGACGACCAATCGCTGGCCGAATGGTTCAGCGACTACCTAGGCGAGCAAGGCTATCTGGTGACTTTGGTTACCCGGGGTGATATCGCGATAGAACTGATTGAATCAGACCAGCCCGATTTGGTGGTGCTCGACATTATGCTGCCAGTAAAAGACGGTTTTGATGTGTGCAAAGCCGTGCGCCATTTCTATCATGGGCCAATTTTAATGATGACCGCTCGCGACCAAGAAATGGACGAAGTATTAGGGCTCGAACTCGGTGCCGACGACTATGTCACCAAGCCCGTAAAACCCCGTATTTTACTGTCTCGCATCAAAGCGCTGTTTCGCCGCGCACAAACCAACATCACCATACGCCAAGATAAAAACACCTTAAAATTCGGCCAATTATTGATAGACGCCAACACCCGTAAGACCACGCTTGATGATACCGTAATGCCAATATCCTCCAACGAATTTGATGTATTGTGGTATTTGGCCAATGCTGGCAAAGTGGTCAATCGCCAAGATTTGGTGAAAGAAATTAGGGGCATCGAATACGACGGCTTCGACCGCTCAATGGACATTATTGTCTCGCGCATTCGCAAAAAACTCGGCGATGACGCCTCAAACCCCTTTCGAATCAAAACCGTGTGGGGTAAAGGTTATTTGTTTGTTGAGGACGCCTGGACGTGAAGCTAACATTTTCGCTATTGTTAGTGATACTTATCGCCATTTTTGGCCTTGGCTGGACCCTTGACGAATTATTTGGCCAATACCAAAGCCCTGCCCAATCTGACGAACTAGCGGTTTATCGCCAAATGGGTTCATCATTGGCGAAAACCGTCGATAAACAGCAAAACCCCAAGCAACTTGTCGCCAACTGGACCGAACAAGACGGTTTGACACTAACCCTAATCGACCTAGCTGCCTTTCCGCTGCCCCAATCGCTACAAAGAGATTTTGAGCAAGGCAACCCACTAGAGCTAGAGTCTGACGATAAACTGTCAATCCACTTTATTTTGCCCACCCACCAGCAAGTGCTGACCCTTTCATTACCTTTGACACTAATCAAACAAGACAACACCTCGGCACAATTGGCGTTCACCACAATATTCTATGCCGGCATATTGCTCATTGTATTGAGCTGGCTTTACCCTTTACTGTCACGCTTAAAACGATTGCGCAGCAGTGCCAAAGCTTTTGGCGAAGGCCAGTTAAACCAGCGCATAAGCACCAAAGCAACTTCTTATATTGCCGACATAGAAACCGAGTTTAACCGTATGGCGCAACGCATCGAAACGTTAATCAGCGACAACAAATTGCTTGGCAATGCGGTTTCTCACGACTTACGCACGCCATTGGCCCGTTTGCGTTTTGGTATTGAAGCCTTGCAAGAAACGCAAAATCCCAAAACCCGGCAGAAATATCAAAACCACATCAGTCGCGACATCGACGAAATGGAAAACCTAGTGAATGTACTGCTCAGTTACGCCCGGCTCGATCAGGCAATGATTGAAGTTGACCGCCAACCAGTTGACTTAAACAGCTTAGCCAGCGACTGTGTTAGTGGTTTAAACGCAACCGACAAAACCGTTAACTGGAAAGGCGATGCACAGGCTTTTATATTGGGTGAAGGCAACTATTTGGCCATGCTAATTAACAACCTATTGGGTAATGCACAGCAATATGCCGCAACAACAATCTCTGTAAGTGTGATAAATACCTCTGCTGGCGTAACACTCAAAGTAGCCGATGATGGCCCGGGTATCCCACAAGACAAACGCGAAGAATTGCTAAAACCTTTCACTCGGGGAGATTATAATACTCAAAAACAAGGATTTGGTATGGGGTTAGCGATAGTTTCTCGAATAGCACTTTGGCATCAAGCGCAGCTACTAATCAGCCAAAGTAAGGCACTAGGTGGCGCTGAATTTACAATAACCTTCAATAGTCATTTGAGCTAAGTCACCGTTAGTTATTTTGAGGTATAACGTGCTCAGCCCCCAACCATAGCTGTAACTTTTCTATTAAAAAACTGGGTTCGATGGGTTTGGGAATATAGTCATTCATACCACAATCTAAACACCGTTCTTTATCGCCTTTCATTGCATTTGCGGTCATGGCAATAATGGTGATGTCATCGTATGAATCAACAACACCCGCCCTAATTTGAGCGGTAGTTTCGTAACCATCCATTTCTGGCATTTGGCAATCCATCAAGAGCAGGTTATAAGGTGCTGAGGCATTTTTAAGCACCTTGATGGCTTCTACCCCATTGCCGCTAACATCAGCCGATAACCCCAGCGCATTGAGTTGTGCCAACACCACCATTTGATTAATCGGATTGTCTTCAACCAACAAAATCTTTGGCTCATTACCAGATGCCTTCAAAGGCCCATTGTCTGCATCAACCGGTGGCGATTTTGTCTCTAAAGTGGTCAGCGGTGTAGGTAAAAGGGGAGATATTGTTTGATGTTCAGCAAATAAAGTATCAATCGCTTTATGAATATCCTTGGTCGTGACTGGTTTGGCAAAGTGCCCGAGAATCCCCAAACTAGCAAAATGACTGGCGTCTTCTGGGTAAGCTAAAGAAGTCATTAATATTACCGGCAGATGTTGACGAAACTTGTGAATTTCTTTAACCAAAGAATCGCCGTCCATGTCAGGCATATTACGATCAATAAAAGCCCCTTCAAAATCACCATCGTCAGCATCACGCAAAATATCTAGCGCCTGTTTGCCACTATCAGCTAGGGTGACATCGCCGCCCAGTGCCATCAACTGAGACTGCATCATGGCCAAATTGGTTTTATTGTCGTCGACTATCAACAATCGTTTACGGTCAATATTCACCAAAGATAAATTTGAATCGCTCTGCCAAGAGGTTTGCAGTTTAAGCGTGAAACTAAACACACTGCCTTGCCCCAACTCACTGCTAACCGATATTTCGCCATCCATTAACTTGCATAGTTGTTTAGAGATAGACAAACCCAGACCCGTTCCCCCAAACTCGCGGGTTGTCGACGCGTCAGCCTGAGTAAAAGTTTCAAATATACTTTTCGCTTTTTCAGGTTCAATACCCACGCCAGTATCAGTAACGGCAATGCTAAATAACAACCCGTCAGCCTCAATCACCTGAGTTTTTGCCACGATACTTATCTCGCCTTGGCTGGTGAACTTAATTGAATTGCCCACCACATTGGTCAAAATCTGTAATATCCTGCCCGGGTCGCCCCGCACAAATGACGATTGAACATCACTGACATCCAATACCAACTCCAACCCTTTTTCTTCAGATTGAAAAGCCATAGATTTAACAAAGTTGTTCAATTGACTTTTTAAATCAAAATCAATAATTTCAAGGTCAAGCTTGCCCGATTCAATTTTTGAAAAGTCGAGAATATCATTGATCAAAACTAACAACGAATTGGCACTGTACTGAGCTAGGTTAACGTAGTGTTGCTGCTTTTCGGCCATTTTTTCGTCATGTAGCAATCCCAACATTCCCAAAACCCCATTCATCGGGGTTCTGATCTCGTGACTCATATTGGCCAAAAACCGACCTTTAGCCGAATTGGCCGTTTCAGCTTTGTTTTTTGCCGATAATAAAGCCTGCTCTAACAAGTCTTGCTCTCTAATATCACGAAATGTCACGACATAAGACAACTGCGACTGACCCTGTAACTGCATTTGACCAATATCAAGATGCAAGGGCAACGTTTGCCCATCTTGATTGATGCCCTGACATTTTAATCCAGACTTGCTCACCAACCGGCTCAACTGGCTAACAAGCTGACCAAATAGCGCCGGGTGACTGGTTTGAACGCTGTCTGAACGGTCATGTAAAATCAAGCTCGCCATATTTTTACCGCACAGTGCATTAGCCGAATAGCCAAAAATAGTTTCACAAGCAGGGTTAGCCGTCTCTATAACCCCTTGTTCGTTAGTGGTGATAATGCCATCGCTGCACGTTTGTAATATCCCCTTATTACGGGCCAATAACGACCGGATGGTTTCCTCGCTTTGCGCCATTTTTTTTGCCAACGTTTTGCCATAGATAAAAACACCACAAATCATCAACAAAATTAACCCAACAATTAAATATTCATAGCGAGACAGTTCTTTAGCTTTGGCAATCTCGGCTTTCAATAACAAGTCTTGTTGGTTACGAATGGTATTGTTGACTTTGGCCAGTGAGGCACTCGCTTTGGCAAAGTGTTGATCCATAATTGCCATTTTATTTCCAGCAACGGCGCGTTTTCCTTGCTTATAATTACTAAAAATATCTCTGGCTTCGTTAAGAATGTTTGTTTCATGTCGGCTGACTTCGCGCATATTGCGCTGTATATTTTGCATCAGTGAGCGGTCGTCCAAATGGCGCATATCCTCAATAATACTTTCATATAATTGAGTGAATTCTTGATGATAAGTCGCCAACTTATCAGACTCTAAATTTGGGTTATCAGATTCAAATACATCGTTACCCGGCGTATTCACCTTAATCAAAACCTGACTCAAGTCAGACAAACTACCGGCGCGCTTGGCCCAAGTATTATTATCATCCACCGACTGGCTATAAATACCCAATATTGTAAAACTCAAAAAAAGCGTGATAGAAACGGTAATGAGATCAAATGTCGCCAACAAGTAATAAATCAAATGCCAACGGGGCTGTTTTTGCTCTTTTGAATTGTCTAATTGAGACACACTAAGCATATGACTTTCCTAACTTTAAAAATTATCGCCATTCAACCTGTAAAAAGTGCAAGAAGTGTAAGACGTGTAAGAAGTGCAGGGATAATTCAGTATAGCTGCTACACGCCAACAGCAAATATTTCTATAGACCCAATAACACTAAAACTATCCAATAACTGTTCATTCGTTTTTAACAGGTATTAGAAACCAACATTTATGCAGGCTATGGTCACAACCACAATAAATCTATACTCTAGAGCAATAATGAAAACCAACAATGGGCGTGCGCCAAATGCTAAACATGGACTTTGACCAAAGAGTGATGATCAATACTGCGCAACAAGATTGGGTCGCCAGCCCTCGTGCTGGTGTATGGCGAAAACCCCTAGCCAGAGAAGAAGCTGAACGTGGTCACGCCACCAGCATTGTACGTTTTGATCCAAACGCGAGTTTTAGTGCTCATAACCACCCATTGGGTGAGGAAATACTGGTGCTCGAAGGGACTTTCTCTGATGAAACCGGCGACTATGGCCCGGGCAGCTATTTTCGTAACCCCGAAGGGTTTCGCCATGCGCCATTCAGTAAAGCAGGTTGTGTATTATTCGTGAAGTTACACCAATTTCAAACTGACGACAGCGAACACATCAATATTGATACTCGCAATACACAGTGGTTGCCCGGTAACGGTGGTCTTAAAGTGATGCCATTGCACAGCTTTAAAACCGAATCGACAGCACTAGTACATTGGCCTGCGGGTGAGCAATTTCAGCCCCACGTACACGCCGGCGGAGAAGAAATCTATGTCATTAGCGGCGAATTAATTGACGAACATGGTCATTACCCTGCGGGTAGCTGGATAAGAAGCCCACATATGAGCAGGCATAACCCACGCGTTGAAATAGACACACTAATTTGGGTTAAAACGGGTCATTTGTAGGCCGTTAAAATCGAGCACCTATCATCATTTATATTGACTCTACTTAAACATCACCTATTCTAAGCAATCGCCTACGGGTCATTTGTAATAGAGGATAAAAGTATGTTTAAAAGCGCGATTTTTGGTTTAGGTTTAATGATGCTGTGTGCCAGTGCTGCACCAGTAATGGCAGGTGAAGCCATCTCAATAGGAGAAACTCACACAATCACCTCCAAGGTTATGGGAGAACAGCGTAAAGTAATGATTAACCTGCCCAGCAGCTACGCAAAAAATAAAGACAAAAGCTACCCTGTACTTTACGTTTTAGATGGCGGCTCACACTTTCATCAAACCACAGGCATTACCAATTGGTTAAGTGAAAGCACAGCGACCATCCCCGAACTCATTGTGGTTGGCATACCCAACACCGACAGAGGCCGCGATTTTTCTCCAACCCCAGCAGATGACAAAGGCAACCTTCAAGGCGCTGAGAAATTCATGGGCTTTTTCGAAAAAGAGCTGTTGCCCTATATTAATAAAAATTACCGAACCGCCCCCTATAAAGTGTTAACAGGTCACTCAATGGGCGGCATGTTTGGACTGAATGTTTTGGCAACCAAACCCGACCTATTCAACGCCTTTATTCTCATGAGCCCTTGGTTACTCTCGCAAAATCCTGATACCAGCGTTTTAACCAAATCAATCAATTTCATTAAATCAAAAACCCAATTGCCAAAGTACGTTTTTGTTACCTTGGGTGAAGAGCCAGATTTACGACCCTCGTTTGATCAGCTAGTAACAGCACTTGAAAACAACACAGCCAAAGAGTTCGTTTGGCAATCAAAAGTAATAAAAGGTGCAACCCATATGTCAGTGGTTGGCGCATCGGTTAATGAAGGTTTGCAAGCCGTCTTTTCAGATTTACAGCTCGACATGACGTCTGACACAGTAAAAGCAGGCCCAGCAGCCATCATTAAGTATTACAAAACACTCTCGTCGACCAAATACGGCTTTGATATTTCTGCCGAATCAACCTTAATGGAATTAGGCCGGAACTTGTTTTTTGCGGGTAAAATCAAACAATCTGAAGCCGCTTTAAAAATGGCCGTACAGGTTTATCCCGAATCAGTAGAAGGCTATTACAGTTTGTCGTATCTCTATCAACAAGGAAAAGATTTTGAACAAGCGCTACAGGCTGTCGACAAAGCCATTGCATTATTAAAAAAGGCGAAATCTCCCAGTGTGGCTGAATTTGAACAACTCAAAGTGCAACTGAAAAAACAACAATCAGAGCACGGCAAGTGAAACGATGGGCACAGCATTAGGTTGCACGAACAACAAAAACAGAACAATAAATGACCTTGCATGAATATTTTGTTATCATGTGCGCCGAATTTTAAACTGTAAGTAAAAAGGAAAAAGTAATGAAAAAATGGGTTAAAGTATTAGCTTTAGTAAGTTGTATTGCTGGTGGTAATGCAAATGCCGTAGTGGCTAAGTGGACTGGTTATAAGACCGTAACTTCAGTACAGGTTGTCGATTCTGGAGGCATCATCATCTTTTTAGACTCAGAAATAAATCCTAAGTGCACGAAATCTGGAACCGAAGCTGTCTACGTGCATCCTTCGTACCACAATATGACCGACAAAGGCGTTGATGGCGTTCGCTCAACAGCATTTTTAGCACTGTCGACCGGAATGAAGGTTAACGTTTTATATGATGAAAGCACCGCTTTTTGCTACGGCAGGGACATTATTATAACCAAATAAAAGACAGAGGAAAGGCGTTAGCGGCTTAGGTTGCTAACGCCTTTTTCATAATTGAAAGAAGTAGTGTATTTGCTTCTGCGTCCTGTACTGACGATACCCAACCCGGTGATAATTCATTATCACTTTTGCACAATCAGATTTTCCAAATGGCTATTCTCATATGCTCAGTACGGTTATGACAGCATTTACGACCAAGAAAAAAGTCCCAATGTGGCATACGGGTTACCAAGCATCAAAAAGCCGTGATACAAATCCGTTTGATCTCGGCATTATTTGCTGGGTTTGAAGCAACACAAAACTGATGATCATCTATCACGGCAACTTCAGCCGTATAAGGACTCTTAAACATCACTGTTTCATCGATGGCTCTGCTTGGCGTACCAAGTGTGCTATTGGCAAAAAGGTGCTTAATCATTCTTTGTTTTACTTCCAAATCAAACAAGCCACTACCAAAGTTTGTAAATCTCGGCGCAGCGGTAATATAAAGTGCTGAACCGACAAAATTAGTATAATCAACTGTTGGTTTTTTACGCTTTCCCTCGGTTTCTTCACTAACAATGAAATCTCCAACAAACCTCATTTTGCCCATATTCACAGTTGTCTCAAAAAACAATTGATTGAGCGTCCTATTAGGCTTATAAATCAAAACACTAGGTAAATAGCTAAACCAACTACCCTCGCCACGAATTGAGCTGGCAGTCGCTTTAACAATGGCTTTGGCAACACCGCTGAAATCAAGCAATATTGGTTCATCGAAATTCAGTTGCTCGCCTGTCAATTGAGTTAAACTGGTCATAAACATATGCCAATCAGCCAGCCTATGCTTATCCGTTTTTGACAGCAAAAAAGCGGCGGTATCAAGCGTTAATGCCAAGTCCATCATACTGGTAATTTTAGCGGTCATATAAGGGGTTTGTGCAAGTACATTTTGGTGAAAAGTCACCAATCTTGCCAATTCTTCAGACGCCTTCTTATAGTCTTTTAATCTTACTTGCTCAAATGCAAGCAGCAATTTTAACTGCAAAAGTTTACGCCTAGGCCCGAATTCCATCATAGGTAATTCAATAGCAGGCTTCGCATAGCGCTCAAATTTATCATAAGCCAATAAACCATCATATCTGGCGATAAGGTTGGCTTTTTCGGCCAATAATTGATTGGCCTGCTGGGCATTTTTGTATATTGACGCCAAACAGGCATATTGCGAAGCATCACACAACAAACCTAGTTTTTTCTCTTTCGCACATTTGACAGTTTGCTCTTGTGGCAAGGTCAGCAACTTATTCCAGTCGCTTGATTGATGATCTTGATACTTGAATGACCCCTTTGCCAGTGCCTTTTTATATAGCTTAAGACGCAACAAACCCACATCATATGGCGACTCGTTAAGGCTTGCCCACATGCCCAATTGATAAACACTGCCATTATTGAGCGTTGTATAATCGCCATTATGTTTTTCTAAAACAGTCGTAACTTGTGGGTTTAATGCATCATCGAATGCGAATAGATAAAGAAACAGCACAATCAGCATAGCAATAGCGGTTGGCACAAGCTTCTTCATGTTTATTGATTTTGATATATCCATATTACAAATATGTCTGTATTGGATTTTCGTGTCTTACCAATTTACTTTAATACGCTTACTTTGTGAACCGCTGCACATTACAGTCAGCGGTAATGCTTTTAATTTCGGCGCTAGCCTTTATGCCAAACACCTTATTCAGCATGAATATCAGCTAGATATTGTTTGGCCAATTTACGCGGTAAGCAACTAGCCAACGGTTCTGCGTCAAATTCACTTTTAGTAACACGGACTTGGCTACTTTGGCGTTCGTTCTCACCCCAGTTAACCTCAACTCTACAGTTAACATAATTGCCTTTTTCGCTGTTGGCAGCCAATTTACTGTCATCTTCAACATAGTGAATGCGCACTTGCTCAGCTTTGTGAATTAGGTTTTTGTAGGGATAACCCTTACCGGTATAAACCTTATCAGCAGCTGTGGTTATTGATGCGTTAGTCACTTGGCCAAACAGTACGGTCATTAGTAATACGCTTTTAATTAATTTCATTTTTCTATCCTTTGGTTTCATTTGTTGAGTTAATCACTTTTGAAGTTGGAATAAATATACCCCTTGTTTTATTGGCCAACAAACGATATAAAATTAACCAGACTTAAGAAAATCTTAAGTGCCATCAAAATCAAACAAGGCAAAAACCAAAGAGAACCCATGAAAAACTTGCCCCCACTAAAAGCATTACGTGTTTTTTTAGCCGCCGCGCAGCACCAAAGTTTTAAAGCGGCCGCTGAACAATTGTTTGTCACTCAAGCTGCCGTCAGTCAACAAATTCGCCAGCTCGAAGAATATCTACAATGCCAATTGTTCGACAGGCAAAATAAACAAACCAGCCTCACAAAAGAAGGCCAAACTTTATTCCCTTACATCGAAAGGGCCTTTAGCCAAATAACCTGCGGAGTTGAAGCATTAAAGTCAGACCCCAATCCAAACCTACTGCGAATAACCTCACTGCACTCGTTTACCTCTTTGTGTTTAATCCCCAAAATCAGCAGTTTTCAGGCGCAATATCCCAAAACTATGGTGCAATTTGCCCCCACCAACCAACTGGTGTCATTTTCTCAGGCAGAGCTAGACATAGGCATAAGACTTGGTAGGGGTGATTACCCGGGGCTAGTCGCCAAAAAAATTGCCGACAACCCGTTATTGCTCGTCGCCAGCCCAATGTTGATTAAGTCTGGGGTGACTGATGTTGATGAGATATTTTCATACCCCATGCTGGAGGATACGAGTAGCGATACACAAGCCGCATTATTAGATTGTTGTGAGCAATTTGGGGTGGATAGGAGCAGCCTTAAGTCACTGATAAAAGTGAATGATTCGGTACCATTGGTTGATGCCACACTTGCCGGTCGTGGTATCGCTGTTATTAGCCGGTTTTTAATTGCCGACCACCTTAGCCGTGGTCAATTGGTTAACCTTTTGGATTATTCCTTTATCAGCCCGTACTCACTATATATTGTCGCCCCAGAGCAACACTTTGGCTGGCAAAAAATAGCGATTTTTGAGCAATGGTTTCGCAGTGAGTTTGAATCATCAAAACCAAATTGAAAAATCAAATCATCGCGTCTTTAACTACAACCATCGTAATCGATTGAAACGAATCCAAAACAATGGATAATCAATCGCGCTTTACCCAATCTAACCATGTATTAAGGAATAAATTAATGAGGAAACTAATCTCAAGCATCATCGCAATTGTCAGTGTTATTGTTACCTTGCAAGTCAGTGCTGGCGAGGCAGAGCAAACGTTTAACCCACAACAATTTGCCAAAGACTATTTTGCCGCTTGGGCTGCCACACAAAGCCCCAAGGCGACTAAAAAGTCGTTAGAACACTATCTATCGTTTCTTGCCGATAATGTCGGTCACCAACATTACCCCTACGACCCTGACGATACTCGCCATGACGACGGCAAAAAGAAAATGCTTAAAGGCATGACTTATTACCTCGGTGCACATACTAAGTACAGCTCGAAGTTGTTAGACGTAACTTATGACTTTAACGTGGTGGTGATCAAATATGAGAGTTCGATAAAAGCCGTGCATCCGCAAACAGGTGAGACCATTGAAAGAACCAGCACCACCTTAGAAGTTCTTGAGCTTGAAAATGGCAAAGTGGCACTTATTCGTAAATACAGTGAATAACATCAGCAGATAAGTGATCAAACGTCCCAAATGAGCAAGAACCGGGCCATAGAATAAGTCCAACAAGGGCAACGTAGGGGCCATGCCCCTGTGCTTGCCCTTGTATAGTTTCATCAATAAAATCAATAATTTACCAGATGATGGGCAATCACGGGGGATTGCCCCTACGGCGCACAGACGATTGCCCCTACGACCCCCTCACGCATAACAGGTAATTCAACCCTTACGGCGAAAAACCTTTAACTCGCCAAGCAACCAATCTTTGGTTGTCAGCTCGCTTTTACCCGGACACCTAACCTTATACATTTTGCCCGACATAGTGCTTTTGGTGGCACTGAGACGAATAAAATCTTCGCTGGTTTTAATGTCATCGCGGTAGTGTTTGTATTTTTTGATGATATGTTTGGCAGCGTCTTTGCCTTTGTGATCATCGCCATTACGGTTGACGATACAATCAGAGGTTTTAACAAATTCAATAAGATGACTGACTTCCTGACGTTTATCGACTGGTACATCGGCCACGGCGCTACAACTGAGCGTTGAAAATATCACGGCGGCGAAAACTTTTTGCATAAGGCATTTCCATTATCTAAATTCGCAGATAGTATAACTTGCTCCAAACCTGATTCATATGCCACAAGTGCAAGGAATATTATGACAAAGACAAACCTTAAACCAACAGACATCGGCACCATTTATTGTGTTGGCCGCAATTATGCCGCCCATGCCAAAGAGCTGAATAATCCTATTCCTAAAGAGCCGGTGATCTTTGTCAAAGCTCGTTCTACCGTCTGCGCGATGCCTTGCAAAGTTGGTACTGATATTGAATTGCCATTGAGCCTTAATCGCTGCGATCATGAAACTGAAATCGTCATCCGCCTTGGCGCTGATTTATCCAATGCCAGCCCAGAGCAAGCACTGGCAGCCATCAGCCACTATGGCATGGCATTAGATTTGACCCTACGCGAAAAGCAAACCGAGCTAAAACAACAAAGCTACCCATGGGATTTGGCCAAAAGCTTTGCTAATGCCTGTCCGGTTTCGCCTTTAATCCCTTTTGATTCACAAATTCCGCTCGATGACATTGAATTTGAACTCACCATCAACGGCGAAACTCGGCAAATAGGTAACAGTGCCAACATGTTGTTTGGCATTGTTGATTTAATTGTATTTATCAGTCAAAACATCCCTTTGATTGCGGGCGACTTGGTACTGACAGGCACACCTGAAGGGGTTGGGCCACTGAATGATAAAGACCAATTACAACTGTCAATCAATGGCCAAGTTGTCGCGCAAGCGGCCATTATCAGAAAATAGCCTGAAAAAAAATGACCACAGAAAAATCTCAATGGTTTGTTTATGTACTGCGTTGTGCCGACAACAGCCTCTACACCGGCATCACAACCGATGTAGAGCGCAGAGTCAAAGAACACAACAGTAAAACCAAATCGGCGGCCAAATACACTCGGGCACGCCAACCAGTTAAAATGGTTTACCATGAACAATCAGATGGTCGCTCTGGTGCGTCGCAGCGCGAATACGCCATCAAAAAGCTATCTAAAGCCAAAAAAGAAGCACTGATTAGCCAAGCCCATTAACTTATAAGCGCATTTATCAACCAAGGCATACCATGACACCCACATTTATAATCACCTTAATTGCCTTGTTGCTATTTACCTTTGGCCTTAAAAAAACCTTTAAAATGCCAAAAAACGTTTGCCTACTGTTTATGGTGCAGCCGCTAAGTTTTTCAGTCTATCCGGTGATGGTGTTTATCGGCGGTATTTTATCTAGCCAAATAGCACCAGACCCCAGTCTGTCTACCCTGCCCTTAACCGTTGTCATATTAAGTATTGGGCTTGCCTCTATACCCGCAGCAATGACAGCCAAAAAGTTTGGCAGGCGTAACGCCACATTAATCGGTTTCAGCGTCTCAATTGCAGGCTCAATACTGGCGATGTTTGCCGCGCTGTACAGCCTGTTTTGGTTATTAGTGGGGGCCAGTTTGTGTCTTGGTATTAGCCTTTCTTTTGTCCAACAATTGCGTTTTGCCGCCATCGAAAGCGCCAACCACGAAGATGATGCAACCACAGCTTTGTCAGTACTGATGTTCGCAGGAGTATTTGCCGCCTGGTTAGGCCCTGAACTTGTGGTGGTTACACGTCACTGGTTAGGATCACCCCAAGGTTTTGCCGGCACATTTTTGGGATTGGCCATCATGGTTAGTGTTGCCATGATGCTGATGAGTCAATTTAAAGACACCACACTACAAGCGAGTGAAACCTATCCAGAACCCCGTCCGCTGGGTACCATCGCCAAACAACCCATCTTTATAATCGCCATAATCACCGGTGTGCTCGGCTACAGTTTGATGAGCTATATCATGACGGCAACGCCAATCAGCATGCACCAAATTGACGGACACAGCCTTGGCGACACCAAATGGGTGATCCAAAGTCATATCTCTGCCATGTATTTACCTTCTATATTTACCCCTTGGCTGGTCAAACGTCTTGGCCTTAAAAACATGTTGATGTCAGGCGTAGTTATTTTTGCAGTAGTGGCGTTGATAGCACTGGCAGGCAAAGAATTAATGCATTATTGGTGGGCATTGTTGTTGCTTGGTATTGGTTGGAATTTTCTGTTTTTGACCGGCACCTTGTTACTGTCACAAAGCTACCTACCCGGCGAAAACCACAAAGTGCAGGCCGTAAACGACTTTTTATTATTCTTTATTCAGGGGTTATTTTCGTTGCTGGCGGGTTGGTTATTGTTTGTGGTCGATTGGGATATGGTGGTGTATGTTAGCTTGCCGTTTATGGCCATCTTGTTAATGACCAGTTTGGCGTATTATTGGTTAGAACGGGCAAAATTGTAGGCGGGTGATTCATCCCCGCTTTTAATTAACAGATTTGCTCTAACTTATCAGCTTCAGTGCAATCTTTGCCTAAATTACCAAGAATAATATATGAACCAAGGCCGTCGAAGTTATCTTCACCAACACCTTGCCATTGTTCATCAAAGTCAACCTTGTCAAGAATATCAGTATCAGGCTGCTCTACCGCTGGCAATCGTTGTACAGTGCCATTTTTAAAAGAACGTCTTTTATTTTGGCCGTGCTGCTTGCTCCAAACATTGCCCGGATTCATACCAACCTGACCAATGCTGTCGATGATTTTGTTTTTGTGGGTCAAAGTCACCACATCGTCGCCGTCAAACCAAATACCGCTGCGGGTAAGGTCTGTGACAATCAATATTTCAGAAGCGGCCAATGAGTTGGCAATAACAAAAGTGGTGTATGCAGTTAACGTACCCGACAATTCAATCGAAAAGCTCGCGGTACTGGCACCGTTGAGGTAAAACTCAAGTTGATATTCAGATAAGTCAATCGTGTGGCCTTTGCCATTATACAATTCGATGGCCTTATTATAGCCACGACCTTCAACGTACTCTGAAATAAACAAGTCGTTTATCGTCGCATTTGCGCTACTAGCCAATATGGCCAATAATCCAACAACCCCCCAAATTAATTTGTTCATACCTTTGCCTGTAACCCAATTTCTTAATCAATGTTTTTGTCGAACTTCTAGTTGAAATGATATTCACATAACCTTTTTTGTCTTACTACTAGTTGAAATGATACTCATATAACTTTGGTGACGTCTAGGATTAGCATTCTAACAGAATTTATTTAACAATGTGACATAAATGTTAATTTAAATTTCACATTATCAACAAAAACTCTTTAACACACTGAATTACAAACATTTTTGCAATGTATAGTTTTGAATCAGTCTGTAACAATGACCTATTTTCGCCGAAATCCATACGATAAACGGTCAATTTGATGAGGAAGGTTGACTTTAGTGGTGACTATAACAATAGGGGCTTTGCTGAGGTTGTGTACAGTATTTGAACAATGTGACGTCCGTCCTTGGACCTTGTGAATGTTAATGCCATGTAACTTATTTACATTCTCGGTTATTTCAGTGACAACTCAACAATCAGCGGGTCGTGATCTGAAGAACGAAAAGCATCACCCTTAAACAACCGTTTTTGAGCGGCTTCTGATTTGTTTTCAAGATTGTAATCAGTCAGGCGCATCTCATCGGCATTAATGTGCCAATCAGCTGCATCAACGATTTGCGCGGCCATTGAAGCTGATGCCAACGCGTGATCTAGATAACCCGCTTGCCCTCTGTAGACAAAAGAATAGGCTTCTTCACCTTGATATTTCGCCAACATATTGTGATAACCCGCATCAATAAGCGCCGTGATAGGGTCTTCTTTGGCATTGGCATTTAAATCACCAATGATAAGAATGTCTTTATCATCATTACCTGTTGGGTTCGATTTAAGCCATTTAACCAGTTTCTGTGAAGACTCCACTCGCAAGGCATTCCAACAAGCTTGTCCGTCATTTTTACGGGCATTAGGGTCGGTTTTATCTTTAGGGCAGCTGCCTTTAGATTTAAAGTGATTGACCACCACGGTGAAAGTCTCGCCTGACTTTTTGTCTTTAAAAGACTGCGCTAATGGCTGGCGACTTTTAAAGTTAAACGGAAACTCGCTTAAAGTCGCTGCTTTGCCAACGGGTTCAACCTTACCAGCATCATAAATCATACCTACAGCAATCAAGCCATCACCGAGTTTGTCACTCTTTGGCCGAACAATCTGGTAATTAGCACCGGTTGCAGTATTAAGTTTGTTAGTCAATTCAACAATCGCACTGTTTTTATCGTAACCATCGTTTTCTAGTTCCATCAAGCCAAATACATCCGCATTAATGGCTTTCATCGCTGCGACAATCTTTATGGTCTGACGTTCGAACTCAGCCTTCGAGTTTGCCCCACGCTTGGTCGGGAATTCTTTTTTAGGGCCATTACCATTAAAGTAATTGAGCACATTAAAGCTGGCTACTCGCAACTGGCCTTTGTTTTTAATTGGTGGCTCGGCTAGGCGTTTGTTGTCGGTATGAAACGCCATTGTGCCTGTGGTTTCAATCAGATAATTGCCAAAGCTGTAATGCACCACGCCTTCGACGCCACTGATGTGGTTACCGGTTCTAAACGTATGGTTGGTATCTATCGGCAGCTTGGGGTTTTTCTCAGTGCTCGAATCATCAATAATAATTTGGTTCAAACGATTGGCCGCAGCCACTTTGTTGGCCGCTTTACCCGGCGATGCCACATTGGTGGGCGAGAACATTCGGCCATTAGACAAAATCATTTGACCGTAACGACTAAAATTGTAGGTGTCAGAAAGCGTCAATTTTTGTGGCAGCTTAATCAGCATACCTTCAACGGTTTCCATCTGATATTTATCAGACAAGGGTAATTTAACGGTGACTGCGTCCACTTTATTATCGTGTGAGCACACCTTGAACTGGCTAGGTTTACTCAGCTGAGTAAAGTCGTGTGACTCTTCTACTTTGGCTGTTAACGTTACTAAGTCTCCTGCTTGCAGTTTACTTTCGCTTTTGTTATCAGCAACAAAAATGCCTTCGGATGTTTTGGCGTTACTGTCCCAGTCGCTCTTTTCTTCTTGCAGGTAATAACCACCCATTCCCGGCTTTACTGCACTAACTAAAGCGCGAACAGTCACTTGCTTACCAACCATAGGCGAGCTTTTACCACTGCCTTGAATTGTTGAAATCAAAGTGGCATCCGATTCGCAAGCCTCGTCGCTATGCGCTTGTGCGCCGCCGCTAAATGCCGCCAAAAGCGCCAAGCAAACCAGTGTTTGTTTGTTTGTTATCGTTGTTGTCATATTCACTATTCAACCTATTTATTTGACCATATGGTCAGTTTAATCTTTGTCGGCGTAAATTGGAAATGTTTAACGAGCAAACTGATTAGAGTGTGCACTCGAAGTCAAAAATAGTTATCGCCAAGAACACTGGGTAAGGTCGGGGTCAAGGTCAAGGTCAAGGTCAAAAGCTTTTACCACAGAGAGCGCAGAGGACACAGAGAAAATCAAAATCAAAATCAACCTAATCTATTCCAATCTCTTAAACCCGCTGAATTAAGCTCTCTTTTTTTTGTTTTTTGTTTTTGCCCTTCTCTGTGCTCTTTGCGTCCTCTGTGGTTAAATTCTTTGGCCTTTTGCACCGACTTCCATGCATGTGAACTTCACTCAGGATACCCGGTAATTTCCTTAATCTTCTGATAAACCGGTTTTAGTTGCTTATACATCTTGCGGTAAACCTCATGGTAGAGCCTGTCGTATAATTTAACGTTGTTTTTATTAGGATAAAACGTCTTTTTACTGCGGGTCATGTGCTCGCAAGCTTGTTGATAATCTTGATAAACACCCATGCCTACAGCAGCATTCATTGCCGCCCCTAAACCTGATGTTTCAAAGGTGTGTGGTCGCTGCGCTGGTAAGTTAAAAATGTCGGCGGTTAATTGCATCGCGGCATCAGATTGAGACCCCCCGCCCGACACCATCAAACGGGTGATTTTAGTCTTTTGGCGTTTTTCGAGTTTTTCTTTGCCTTCTCTTAAGGCATAAGCCAAACCTTCAAGAATCGAACGGTAAATATGGGCGCGGGTATGTACATCGCCAAAGCCCAAAATCGCCCCCTTAGCTTCGAGGTTTTGAATACCCGGCGACCAATATGGTTGCAACATTAACCCCATTGAACCCGGCGGAACTTCGTCGACTAATTCGTCGAACAGACTCTCAGGAGACACCCCCAACTCTTTTGCCCTTACTTGCTCGCGTTGACCAAATTGTTGTTTGAACCAACTAACCATCCAAAAACCTCTATATATCATCACCTCACAATTGTAATGCTTGGGTATTGCCGAAGGAAAAGGCGGTATAAAGGTTAAAGGTTCGATGTAACGACTATTATTGGTGTTCACCGTGGCCGTGGTGCCATAACTTAAGCTAGCCACATCTGGTGAAATGCAGCCCGAGCCTAACACTTCGCAGGCTTTATCTGATGCCGCCGCTATTAATGGTAAACCTAAAGGTATGCCGGTATGTTTTGCAGCAACTTCGTCGATTTTGCCGAGTTCTTGGCCGGGTTCGAACAAATCGGGCAGCATTTCCCGCGTTATGGGGGTGGTTAGCCATTTCCAGTCAAGCGGGCTGGCCCATGTCATTTTTCGATAGCTAAACGGTAAATAGCTTACTGTACAAGCCACTGAATCGCGAAACTCGCCCACCAATTTATAAGTCAAAAAGCCAGAAAGCAGGAGAAACTTGTGGGTATTTTGCCAAACTTGCGGCTGATGTTGCGCTATCCAGTTAGATTTAGCTTTGCGCCTGAAGTATTTGATGGCGCTAGATTGACCAATCAACCTAAAAATACCTCGCCAAAGTAGTGGCATAGGCTTTTGAATGTCGGCTAAACGCTGATCGAGCCACAGTATTGCTGGGCGCAATGGTTTGCCCTGTTTATCGACGTTCACCACCGTATCGCGCTGAGTTGTCAACGATACTGCGATTATCTTGTCTTTTTCGACGCCCGGTTGTTGCCACAATAACTGACAAACTTCACCGAGCTTTTGCCAAAAATAGTCGGGTTCTTGCTCGGCCCAACCCGGTTGCCTAGAAAAATAAGCCACCAATTCTATTTTGGCTTTGGCCACCAATTCGCCATTCATATCGAACAATATGGCGCGAATACTTTGGGTGCCGTTGTCTATGGTCAGGATATACCCTGCTTTTTCACTCATCACTGCTTACTCATAGGTGATCACGCTGGCACACTGTAAAACTGTTGCCAAATATCAAGATATCGAGCCGTCTCAACTTGCCACTTTTGGTCAGACCAACTCATATGGGGTTGGCACAATTGCTGAATTTCTGCCAACTCAGCTTTACCACCTTCTGGCAAGACATTGCCAAGGCGGGTTCTGCGTAACAACAAATCATCAAGGTGTTGAACTTGTTCGTATTTAACCGCAAACACTAACTCTGCCCATAAGGTTTTACTGTATCTAATCGGCTGAATCATTTTATTGATGGTTAAGCGCTCGTCGCCACACTCTTGTTCAAACTGACGAATGAATCGACCATAACGACCCGCCAAATAAGAACAGGTATTATCGCAATCATTGACCTGTGCGTTCTCAAACAATACAAAATCGGCGACAGGCTCAGACAATCCCAACGTTTTCGCTGCTTTTTCCATCACATGATTGGCTATCACTCTAAATGTTGTTAACTTGCCACCAGTAACGGTGATAAACCCGGGTTGGCAAAACAAGCTGTGCACTCGTTTTTCGTGTAATGCCGACTTGGTGATATCCACCGGCTTATCTAACACTATTGGCCTAACACCCGCGTAAGACGAAATAACATCTTGTCTTTGCACCTTTGCGCCCGGAAACTCGCTATTAATGGCTTCAAACAAATAGTCCATTTCATCACGCTTCATTTTGGGCTCAACGTCTAATGAATCAACATGGTCCGGGTCAGTTGTGCCCACCAAAGTGGTGTTCTGCCATGGATAAATCATCACTGGGCGACGGTCTTTGGGATGCAACAAAGTCATCACACTACAAACTGGCAAGCGCCAGTTTGGTAGCAACATATGGCTGCCTCTTATGGGCCTAATGATCACTTTTGGGTCGAGCTTGCTAGCCCAAGCGCCGGTGGCATTCACTACAATTTTAGCTTTTAATTCAATGGGTTGGTCGGCATCCTCAGGTTGCGCAAGCACGCCTGTTACGGTATCGTCTTGTCGTAGTAACTCAGTGACTTTAACGTAATTGAGCGCCACACCTCCATGAGATTTGGCCTCTTGAATTAAGCGAAAAACCAAGCGGGCATCATCGGTCAGGGCATCAACAAACTGAGTGCCGCTGTTGAGTTTGTCTTGCTTCACACCGGGCATCAGCATGTTGTAATCGGCTACCGACAGCTGCTTAAACTGTTTACGACCAGCAAAAAAACCATACAAGCCCATTAAGGCACCAAATGCCCGTTTGCCCGGAAATTTACGATTATAATGGCTCATTACATAACTGGTTTTTTCGACCAAACCACCAGCTTTTTCAATTAATATTTCACGTTCTTGAACGGCCTCACGAGTCAATTTCCATTGACCTTCAGCCACATAACGCAAACCACCGTGCACCATTTTTGATGAGCGGCTTGAACTGCCCCACGCAAAATCCTTTTGTTCGAGCAGCAACACTTTTAAACCCAGCTGATTGGCAAACTTAAAAACCCCAGCACCAACAACACCACCACCAATAACAATCATGTCCCATAGGGCTGTGTCTTTGGCCTTATCAAGTTCTGCTGCCCGGTTATCCGCTTTAATCATCCAGTAATACTCCGGGATTGAGCTGTTTATCGCCGTCAAAGTGATTGCATAACGTGCTTAACACCGCCATGCCTTGCTCCCCTTTTTCGGCGGGTAAATACGGGGCGTGATCTTTGCCAACACCATGTTGATGGCTGATGGTGCCATGGTTTTGAACAATAACTTTGCTGGCGGCCACTTTGAGTTTTTTCCAGCGAGCGAGGGTGTCGTCATAATTATCAGCGCAGCGATATAAATAGCTGGTATAAAGACTGCAACCTTGGCTATAAACATGAGATAAGTGGGTAAATACATGAACCGGTTCGTTTTCGTCTGCCAACCCTTCACGTAAAGAGGCTTCTATCTTATCTTGTAATTGGTTAACGTTTTTCCAGTCTGTTGAGGTTTCGAGCGTGTCTATTGCGTAACCTTGTAACCACAAAGCTTCACGTAAATAAGGCAATTTAAAACGATTACCTTGCCAGCGTTTACCCAGTTTAGTGCCGGTACTAACGCCTTTATACTTACTCGATAATCGGCCAATTTGCCGCGAAGTTGCACGATTTTGCGACTTACTGCCGGTAATACCAAAAGTCAGCATACACTTTTGCTCACCACAGCCTCGCATTTTTAAATAACGCTCTAGCAGCGCAATCACCGATTCATGTCCGGCCAGTTTTAATTGAGTTTGGGTTTCAACAGCGTTGCTGACTCTTAACATCGATAAGGTAATTTTGTTTTGCGCAGCATCGCGGCAAAATGACTTAGCGGCATCCCAATCAGGGAAGAAAGTGACGAAGAAGTTTTCTTGCTCGGCAATTTGAGTGATTCGCACTTTAACCTCGGTCAAAATGCCAAAACGCCCTTCACTGCCCATGATGATCTCGCGTATGTCGGGGCCTGCCGAAGACGCCGGAAAAGTCGGTATATCCATGGTGCCGGCAAAGGTCTCGATAGAGCCACCGGCAAATAACTGTTCAATTCGGCCATAACGCAACGATTGCTGACCGCTAGAACGACTCGCTACCCAACCACCTATTGTCGACAGCTCAAAAGACTGAGGGAAATGCCCAAGCGTGTAACCTTTAGCCCGTAACTGAGCTTCAACCATTGGGCCACTGGCACCCGCACCAAAAGTGGCAATTTGGCTTTCACTGTCTAAATCTTGTAACTGGTTCATTCGGCCCATATCGATGGTTAATATCGCACGTTCGGATGCATTTGGCGTAATATGCCCTGCAACGCTGGTGCCACCACCATAAGGAATAACCTCGATATTATGTTCTTTGGCATAACTCAACAGCGCCTGAACCTGTTGAGCGTTTTCTGGATATGCTACGCCATCGGGAAACACATCAAATTGACCACTGCGCATTGCTAGCCAATCAGGCAGTGACTGTCCTCTGGCATGGCGCACCCTATCCTCAGCTTCGGTTTTAACCAACATGTGCTCTGGTAAACGACTGGGCGGCACTTGCTCACATACAAAAGCCAACGATGCGTCAGTTAATGGTGTGGCCTCGCCAAGCAATGAAGATAAAAATTTACCGGCACTTTTTGGTAAATCCATAGCATTGGCTTCATCACCCCAACCATTCCAACGACGCATAATATGACCCTTTGTTTTTAATTAGTGTTGCTAATAGCCTATATAATAGAAATGAAATAGAATTAATACACTGTCTATTTAGGACATTTTTTGTGGCTTTTAAACATACACTAGGGATCGCCTCGATACCTGCCATTAACCAATATTTGGCTCAGGCAAAGTCTGAGGGCATAGATGTCAGCGCGATATTGCGCGAATTGTCACTAAGTGAGGCGATTTTTGCAGACAACAACCGCCATATCACCGGTGCTCAGTTTCAAAGCTTAATCATGGCGTTACTACAATGCAGTGACAACCCTTTGTTTGGTTTGCACAGTTCGCGTTTTGTAAGGCCCGATTCTTACAGTATATTGGGTTTTATTGCGACCAATTGCGCCACGTTCGACGAAGCTATTCGTAAAATCCAACCGTTCGAACAATTGGTTGGTGATATGGGGGTCACCAAAATCAGCCGCGGTGCCACCACCACGCAAATTCAGTGGCACTGCCAATACACCGAACCTGATGTTGTGCGCCAAATGGTTGATAACTGTTTGTCATCATGGCTGGCCTTCACTCGCACCATCATTGGTCCACAGTATCACCCAAAACAAGTGCTGTTGCGCCAGCCAAGCCCCTCATTGCAAACACAGCAACACTATCAATTGGTGTTCAACTGCCCCGTTTTGTTCAATCAAAGTGTTGATGCACTGGTTATCGACAACGCCTTACTGTCGGTGGGCCTGACTCATGCCGACCCCGCCCGGCTAGGCAGTTTAGAATCTCAGGCACACTCACAACTAAAACTGCTAAGCCAGTTAGAGTCCACCAGCGAAAAAGTCGCTATGCTGGTGAGTGCTCAACTTAACCAAGGTTTGCCAAAACGCGCGTTAATTGCCGCACAATTAAATATGTCAGAAAAAACCCTACAACGTCGGCTAAAAGCGCAAAAAACACACTACTTAGCGATATTAGATAAAGTTCGCTTAACCCGGGTTGAAGAATTGTTGAATTTGCCGGGTTTATCGCTGGTGCAAGTCAGCCAGTTAAATGGATTTAGCGAACCCCGCTCTTTTTACCGTTGGTTTAAGCAAATGACCGGACATTCGCCTCGCCACAACAAAGAAAAAACTGCTAGAATCAACCCA
Source organism: uncultured Alteromonadaceae bacterium (assembly GCA_938085045.1). GTDB lineage: Bacteria > Pseudomonadota > Gammaproteobacteria > Enterobacterales > Alteromonadaceae > JABSOG01. The sequence goes on along the minus strand of CALKGI010000090.1, from coordinate 7,004 downwards.
ATTGATTTATAAGAGAATTAACATGACATTCGATATCATCATCATTGGCAGTGGCTTAGCCGGTTATACACTAGTCAAAGATTTTCGCCGTTTAAATAAAACTGCCAGCATATTAATGTTAAGCACCGATGACGCCTCTTACTACTCTAAGCCCATGTTATCTACCGGTTTTGCCAAACATAAGTCTGCGGCCGATTTGGCGATGCAACCTGCCACGCAGATGGCCGAAACACTCGACATCACCATTTATGCCTCAACCCAAGTGGTGTCAATTGATAAAGCCGCCAAAACCATAATGATCGAAGGTTCGCAGCAGAGCATTGGTTATAATCAATCACTGGTATTCGCCACCGGAGCCGAACCCGCTCGCATTCCATTACCCGATGCATTAAGCGGGCGTTGTTTTACCATCAATGACTTAGCGGATTACGGCCAGTTTCGTGAACATTTGGGCGAGCATAAAAACGTCACCATCATTGGCTCTGGCCTTGTGGGCACAGAATACGCCAACGATATGTGCGAAAGTGGCCTTAATATTAACGTTATTTCACTTGAAGACGCCCCTTTGCAATTATTGTTGCCCAAACCTTTGTCTGTTAACGTTCAAGAGCAACTGGCCAACAAAGGCATCAACTTTCACTTTAATACCTCAATCAAGGACGCAGCATTAGCTGAAGATGGGCAGCTACAACTAGAGCTGACTAACGGCACATCGATTAATTGTGATCTGGTACTGTCGGCAACAGGCTTAAGACCTAGAATTAAGTTAGCCCAAGAATCAGGCATAACCGTCGAGCGCGGCATTGTAGTCAATGAAACCCTTAAGAGCAGTGACGACAACATATACTCACTCGGTGATTGCGCCCAAATCAACGGTTTAATATTAATGTATGTCGCGCCATTGGCAGCCTGTTCTAAAGCGTTGGCGAAAACCCTTAATGGCGAATTAACAGCGGTTGCTATCCCTGCGTCTCCGGTGATTGTTAAAACCCCTGCGTGCCCAGTCGTTTCTAACCCGCCACCGGCCAATGCCGTTGGACAATGGCAGTTTGAAGGTGAAGCACCTGACCTAAAAGCTTGTTTTGTTGCCCAAGATGGCAGCCTGCTAGGCTTTGGTTTGACAGGTAAAAAGGTGATGGAGCGAATGAAATTAGCGAAACGATTGCCAGCAATATTGTAACAGTAGTATGATGTGCTTCGTGAAACCACAACCGGAAAATACCTAAATGCGTAAATTGTTCATTAGTGTCTGTACCATGTTACTTTTTATCAGTTCCAGCACAGTCATGGCCGACGATAAATTTGCATATTTTGGTTTTGAACCAGACATCACCACCAACTATATTAATCACAAAAAGAAGCTGGGTTATATTCGCATTACAGCTGAGCTAATGATTAAAAATGCCGCCAATTTAGAGGCGGTTGAACATCATTCTCCGCTACTGCGTGACGCGATTATTAGTGTGTTAGGAAAAGAGCCCGAAGAAAAAATTCGCTCGTTAACCGGCCGTGAAGAAGTACGGTTGAAATGTGTTCGCGAAATTAAACGTTTACTGAAAAAAGAAACCGGTAGCGAGATTATTCAAGACGTACTTTTTACTAAATATCTTTATAACTAATTTAGAGTACTCAAGGGCAATCACGGGGATTGCCCCTACGATTGCCAAACACTGCGCTCTACCCCGTCTTCTACTTCCGACCGATAACCCCAGCAAAAGCCAAACCAGCCAGCAAACCTGAAAGATGCGCGGTATTGGCGATGTTTTCCCATAACAACACGTCACTATATCCCATCACCATCCATATCAGTGCAAATATAAACAAGGGATCTCTAAGCTTCACTGGCTGCTCAGGTTTAAGCCTTCCATAGAGCCAACAAAAGCCGATAAGTGCGTAAACCACACCAGACAGTCCGCCGAAGTTATTATGTCCAGCCACGGCAAAATAAGCGAAGTTGCTGATAACCGCAGTGAATAGGGTGAATAAGATTAAAAATGACGGCGAAAAGTGTTTTTCGAGCAAACCGGCCAACATTCGCCACCACAATAAGTTAAAAGCGATATGTAAGAGGCTAAAGTGCAATAATGCAGGTGTAAACCAACGCCAAACTTCAGCACTGCTAAAAATCCCCTGAGCAGGAAACTTAAACACAGTAATTATATTGACAAAAAAGCTCAGCACAAAAACAATCACGCATAACAAAGCCACACCATGCGTTATCCATCCGCCCTCGCTAAGCCATGATTTGGTCAAGCTGATGCCGTTAGAACGGTAAGTCAGTGGATTGTCGGTGTTGTTGCGTTGCCAAGAAGCATCGAGATACTTCTTGTCGTGCGGGTTTTGTGAAAAGTGCGTCCATTCGCTAACACTTTGTTGATGAAATGCTTCATCTACCCAAAGCTCAAGGCTGTTCGGCTCAGGGCTGACCTTAAGCGTGACCTCAACAGACTGCAACGCCATGTAGTCGATAAATGCCTGCGCAGCCCGAGGATTATTGATGGTCGCAATTATTTGCATGATAGGCAGTTACGTCACCGAAGGCTGTTCATGCGACCATTGCTCAAAACCACCGTCCATGCTGTAAACTTCTTCAAAACCTTGTTGCGCCAAATATTGCGCTGCACCTTGGCTGCTGTGGCCGTGGTAACAAACCACAATCACCGGGTGGTCAAAATCGACCTCTTCGAGTAATTGCGCCATGCTTTGATTGTTCAACTGAAACGAATCTGCGATATGGCCACTTCTATACGAAGCATCATCACGAATATCACAGATTTTCGCTGTGCCATCTGCGAGGTGTTTTGCCGTATCTGCTACGGATATGTGCTTAAAATCAGCCATTTTTTGTTCTCTTTGTTAAATCTTGTTTCATGCTTAATGCTGCGCATTGCTTTTGGGCTTTTATTCTTTGCTCCGTGAACCTCCGTGTCTCCGCGTCTCCGTGTGAGGCTCTTAATCTAAACAAACTCAGCTACCAATCAAGAATAACCTTGCCAGATTGACCTGAACACATCATGTCAAAACCCGCCTGAAAATCGTCAATCGAGTAGTGATGTGTGATGACTGGGTTCAAATCAAGGCCTGATTGAATAAGGCTGGCCATTTTATACCAGGTCTCGAACATCTCTCGGCCGTATATGCCTTTGATGGTTAACCCTTTAAAAATCACCTGATTCCAGTCAACCGCCATATCTGATGGTGGAATACCGAGCATCGCGATTTTGCCACCGTTGTTCATGGTGCTTAACATGTCTCTAAAGGCCACTGGCACCCCAGACATTTCCATGCCAACGTCAAACCCTTCGGTCATGCCAAGGTCTTTCATTACATCTTGAAGGTTTTCTTTGGCAGCGTTAACCGCGCGAGTAGCCCCCATTTTTCTGGCCAAATCAAGACGGTATTCGTTCAAATCGGTGATCACAACATGACGAGCGCCCACATGTTTAGCAATGGCTACAGCCATAATGCCAATGGGGCCTGCGCCTGTGATCAACACATCTTCGCCAACCAAATCAAATGACAAAGCGGTATGCACAGCGTTACCAAATGGGTCGAAGATAGACGCCAAATCGTCAGAAATATCGTCGGGTATCTTGAAGGCATTATACGCAGGGATCACCAAATATTCGGCGAACGCGCCCTCTCGGTCAACACCAACACCCGTGGTGTTACGGCACAAATGCACCTTGCCGCCACGACAGTTACGGCAATGACCGCAAGTGATATGGCCTTCGCCCGACACTCTGTCGCCGATAGAAAAACCGCGTACGTCCATGCCCACTTCAACAATTTCACCAACGTATTCATGACCAACAACCATAGGCACAGGAATGGTCTTTTGTGCCCATTCGTCCCAGTTGTATATGTGAACGTCGGTGCCACAAATAGCGGTTTTTTTGATCTTGATTTTAATGTCATTGTGGCCGGTTTCTGGCTGAGCCGTATCGCTCATCCAAATACCTTTTTCGGCCTTTAACTTAGATAATGATTTCACAAGAGATGCCTCCGATTAACTTTACTTAATCAATAATCTTCATTTCTTTACCAATACGGATAAACGCCCCAACCGCACGCTCTAACTGCTCACGGGTATGGGCCGCTGAAATCTGGGTGCGTATACGCGCCTGACCTTTTGGCACTACCGGGAATGAGAAGCCAATAACATAAATGCCTTCGGCCAATAAACGATTCGCCATTTCGGCAGCAACTTTGGCATCACCAAGCATAACAGGAATGATTGCGTGGTCTTTACCACCACATGTGAAACCTGCGGCTTCCATATTTTCGCGGAAATAGCTGACATTTTCCCACAACTGGTCGCGAAGTGGCTGTCCATCGTCCAACATATCTAAAACATGGATAGAAGCATTGGCAATAGAAGGAGACAAAGAATTAGAGAACAAATAAGGGCGTGAACGTTGACGCAACCATTCAACAACCTTGGCACTGGCACAAGTATAACCGCCAGACGAACCACCAAGTGCTTTACCCAGCGTGCCGGTCATAATGTCTACCCGGCCCATAACTTCACAATATTCATGAGAGCCTTTGCCATTTGCACCAACAAAACCTACAGCATGAGAATCATCAACCATCACTAGTGCATCGTACTTGTCTGCAAGGTCACAAACGGCTTTGAGGTTGGCGATTATGCCATCCATTGAAAATACACCGTCGGTGGCGATTAATTTAAAACGAGCGCCATCTTCATCGGCCTGTTTCAAACATTTTTCAAGCTCTACCATGTCGTTATTGGCGTAGCGGAAGCGTTTGGCTTTACACAAACGCACACCGTCGATGATGCTCGCGTGGTTTAGTGAATCACTAATGATTGCATCTTCTTTTGTGAGAAGTGTTTCGAACAAGCCTGCATTGGCGTCGAAACACGAAGAATAAAGAATGGTATCTTCAAAACCGAGGAATTCGCTGATTTTGCTTTCGAGTTGTTTATGAATATCTTGTGTGCCACAAATAAAACGAACCGAGGCAACACCAAAACCAAACTTATCTAAACCCGTCTGAGCGGCTTTGATAAGCTCAGGGTTATTGGCTAACCCTAGGTAGTTGTTGGCACAAAAGTTAATGACACTTTCGCCAGTACTAACAGAAATGGCAGGCTGTTGTTGCGAGGTAATAACCCGCTCTGCCTTATATAAACCTTCGCTTTTTACCTGTTCGATTTGCCCATCAATATGCTCAAAAAATTGCGCTGCTTTCATGTTCTACTCCGCCAGTTTACAGGGGTTCTCAATTAGGCGTATTGTAGACAGTTGGGCAAGGCGGCGCAAGCCGAAATAATGAGTGCTGTTTTTTTGCGATGGCGGCCCTGGAGGCTGGGGCGAAAGTCTGATTGGTCATGTCGAAAAAGGTCATATGCAATGAAGCGCGAGCGCGGGGGCATAACCCCCTAAAATGCCATTTTCAGGCGCTACAACCCCTTAGTATCAATCAGCCAAACAACTATCAGGGCGTTGAAGTGCACCAGAGCTTACAGCACTTTCCAATGCGTCTAAATCAACACAACTTATATTGCTGTTTTCACGCAAATCAACGCTAGTCACTTTAGTCAAATTCATCAACGCACTAATATCACTGATTTGATTGTTTTTAAGTCTTATGGTGGTCAGTTCGCTCAGCTGAGCCAGTGCAGAAATATCACTGACCTGAGCGTTGTCGAGGTAGAGCCTTTGTAGTTTGCTCAGCGGTGCCAAACCTGAGATGTCGGCTGCATTGCTGTTGCGTAAATACAAGATTTTCAGCCCGGTCAAGCTACCTAAAGCCGCCAGTTGTTCTTCACCAAATGCATTGCCGCTAACGCTCAAAAAGCTTAACTTGGTCAATTTGGGCATCGCATCAATAGACGAAATAGCGTTTTTAGACAGTCGTAACTGTTCTAATTCACTCAAGTTAGCCAAAGCCGTCACGTCAGTGATTTGGTTTCTACGTAGGTCTAAATTGGCTAGCGCGTACAAACCCGCCAATGGCGTGATATCAATGATGTTGTTACCAGACAAATTCAGTATTTTCAAGACATTGAAATACTCCAAGCCGCTCAAGTTGCCAATTGACCTTGACTCACAATTCAAATCAATCACTTGGTCAGTGTGAGTCCATCCTTCAGTTAAAGCGGCATTGCGAATACATAGGCCCAACTGCGTATCTGCCAGTTCAATACTATCAATGGGCACAGCGTCAGCACCTGCACAATACCCCTGTCGAATCACTTTGGTGTCGGCTAATGCATTGCTTAATTCATCCAAATCTGCACAGCTAAGGAAATTATTGTCACTGACATCAAGGTCTTCCAAAGCGGTCAAATTATGCAAGCCTGTCACATCACTTAACTGATTGTTGCTCAAACGTAAGCTACGTAATGCCGTAAGACCATCCAGCGCCCGGATATCTTCGATGTCGTTATGTCGCAAATACAAGCGAGTTAATCTGGTCAACCTAGCCAACGGCGTAATATCAACTAATTGATTGTTTCGTAAATACAAGGTCTCAAGGTTGGTTAAACCCGACAAGGCCACAAGCTGATTGTCATTAAATTGGTTCTGGCTAATGCTAAGAAAAGTCAACGCGCTGAGCGCCGACAAATGACTAAGATCGGCAATCTGATTTTTCGCCAATTTAAGCTCAGTCAATGCCGTCAAACCCGCTAATGCACTAATATCGATAATTTTATTTCTGCGTAAATCTAACTGCGTCAATCGAGTCATGCCCGCTAAAGGCGAAAGTGTTTCAATTTGGCCGTCAGTGACTCGCAATATTGATAATTTCACTAGCGCCTCCAAACCAAATAAATCGCTAACACCAGCAACGGTGCAATTGAGTTCGGTGACATCCTCGACTTTGCTCCAGTTGTTTATGATGGCAGCTGTGGCCAAACAATCAGCCAATTTACTGTCATTCAATACTATGTCGGCTATATAGTTAACTTGTGATAATTCTGGGTCGAAGGGGTAAGCATCGTTTGTGTCTAGTACGCCATCATTGTCATCATC
>CALKGI010000089.1 GCA_938085045.1 uncultured Alteromonadaceae bacterium | reverse complement strand
TGTCGAAATAGCGGTCGGCGTCAGCCATGGTGCGGGCACCTTCGCCAAGCATGTCGTATGAATAGGTGTAACCTTTAGATTCTTTTTCAACGGCGCGTTTAACCGCTTCATCGATGGTGCGGCCCATGACAAATTGGGTGCCCATAATTTTCATGGCGTAACGAACGGCTTCACGAATAACCGGTTCGCCCATGCGGCCTACGGTTCTTTTGAGCAGACCAAATTGCTCTTTTTTCATGTTGTCAGAGTAATTGACCAGTTTACCGGTCATCAGCAAACCCCAAGACGAGGCGTTGACAAAAATTGAGTCGCTGTTACCTATGTGTGCACCCCAGTCGCCATCGGCTAATTTGTCACGAATGAGACTGTCGGCGGTCTTTTTGTCTGGTACACGAAGCAACGCTTCGGCCAAACACATCAATACAACGCCTTCTTCGGTAGACAGGGCAAACTCGTTTAGTAGCGCATCAACGCCACCTTTACCTTCCTGCTCTTTACGAATTTCGACGACTAACTTACGTGCTCTTTCCCAAGCGTTGGTGCGGGCGTTAACACCGACTTCAGCTAAAGGAATTAAATGGTTAACAATCTCGTTTTCATTAGCGCGATAGTGATCGCGAATTTTTTGACGAATGGGATCATTGGTCACCAGGGAACCGTTAAAAAGCATGTCAAACCCTCTTGAATGAATAAAGCAAAGTTGCATTGATGAAAAAAGTAGAGCCATTTTAGCCTAACAACCGCAGGATATGCTGGTGTAATTCGTTAAAATCCGCTAATTTATGGGGTTTACCTCACCATAAACCATAGAATCTACTGATATGAGCCAAACCAATAAACCACGACCACTCGACCGAATTGATTTGTCTATTTTAGACTGCCTGCAAAAAGATGCTCGAATAACCAACGTTAATTTGGCAAAAAAGGTCAACTTAAGCGCCAGCCCGTGCCTCGACCGGGTCAAGAGATTAGAGAACGAAGGATATATAGAGCGTTATGGCGCAAAGCTAAACGCATCAAAGCTAAAATTTGGTATGTCTGCCTTTATCCAAGTCACACTCGACAGCACCACATCGGCAGTTTTCGACCAATTTAAAGTGGCGATAAGCAAAATCAAAGAAGTCGCGGAATGTCACATGGTCGCAGGGGGCTTTGATTATCTGGTAAAGATTAGAATTGGTGACATGGAAGGTTATCGCGAGGTGTTAGGGCGAATTGTTGACTTACCCGGCGTGAGTAAAAATCACACTTATGTGGTGATTGAAAGTATCAAGGATGATTTGGGTTTGCCGATTGTTTGATGGGGCAACTCTTATTGTAATAAGATTTAGAACTTTAATGTGATCACAACGATAAATAAGACATATTCAGCGTTTAGATTTATTGCAGGCAAAAAAAATCCGTAACATTACCGCGAATGTTACGGATTAAGATGAAATCGTCAATTGTCTTTTCTGCTCAGTAAACAATTAAAACAAATACCCTCTGGCAACCACTAGCCAGCACTTGACGTTCAACTATGCAATACATGATAGCGGAAAACGAATTAGCCCAGTAAAACAAATTCGTTGGGTTTTAAGACGTTTTCGGCGATGTGTTCATTGTACGCAATAATTACGGCAGATTATGTAACGCCAAAAACATCTACTTGGTTTTATCTTTTAATAGCGAGCCCGTTTTCTTATTGCCACTTTAATGTACGTAGAACGACTACCTGTTATACCACCCGTCATATCACGTCTCCTATCTGTATCCTACCACAACGCCGAAAAACTCATATAACACGAAGATTTAATTGCACACAATAAATTGTTTTTGAATCACAATGGCTATCTGTGCTTAACACACAGTTTACCTTCGCCGCTTAATTAAGCGTGTTGAAGGCAAAAATCTAACAGTAGTAACAATAATAAAACATAATAATACACAGGAAATACAAGAATGAAGACAATTTCAACAAACACAATACTCGCCAATTTAATGAGGAGGATAAAATGAAGCTCCCCTTATCGAATTTGGCCAAGGCAATTTCGGGCCTATTAGTCCTTTTATCACCTAGTGCATTCAGTGCCGACCTACCTGATATGTGTGCCACACAAGGTGCGTCAACAACAGTTACTGACGGTACACCAATCTGTATTACCAATAATGGCACGGCATATTTAAGCCTTGGTGGTGCAGATGCGCCATCTAGTGTTGCGATTAGTACGGCACATGGTACTGGTGACCTCAGTTTATATGTTGATCAAAGTCGCTGGCCGAGCACTGCCTCAAACAGTAACGCTTTTAAATCATTAAATGTCGGTACCAATAACGAATGCGTTATTATCAGTAATCCAAGTCAGTATTGGATGATGATTGCAGTGACTGGTACCCGTGATAAAGCGTCTTTGGTTGTTGATTTTGATGCGACTTCTTGTCGAAGCAGTAGTGGCGGCGGAGGCGGTGGTGGCGGTAACAACACCGGCGCAGTATCTACACCAAGTAATCTTGCCGGCTCACCCAGTGCAAATTCAGTTAACTTAACTTGGAACGACAATTCAAATAACGAAGATGAATTTGTTATTCAACGAGCCACTGGTGGTTCTTCTTGGGCAACCATTGCAACGCTTGCTAGTAATACAACCAGTTATAACGATACTGGCTTAACGGCAAACACTCAATACAGCTATACGATGTATGCCAAAAACAGCACGAATTTCTCAGGCTGGAGTTCAGTGGCGTCTGTGACGACTAACGACTCTGGTACGCCAGACCCTGATCCGGATCCAAATCCGAATCCAGATCCAGGTAACGATGGTACCTTGGCAGACTTATGTGCAACAGGCTCACCTACTACCGTCACTTCGTTGACTGATGGTGTGCCAGTTTGTGTACCTGCTGCTTCACAAGGTCACGGATTTTCAGTAAGTACTTTCAATCAAAATGTTACTAGCATTGCCTTTAGTACTGCACACGGTCAAGGTAATTTAACTTTGGCAGCAAGCGCAAATGGATGGCCTAAAGCAGGAGACGATAGTCTTCGTTCACCAGCTGTTGGCAATACTGAGTGTGTTGTTTTGACCAGTCCTAAAAATGGTTGGAACAATATTCGTTTAGAAGGTCTATTTAAAGGTGTAAGTGTTGTTGCAGACTTTAATGCCACTAGTTGTCGTGTTACCCCGGGTGGAGCAGACCCAGGTAATGATGGTTATGACTACAATGGTGTTCACGTTTTGGTTTATCCGATTAGATTCCCGGATAAAGATTTAGCGTTTACCACAGCTCAAATCACCGCAGAAATGCAAAAAACCAAAGATTACTTTACTGAACAGTCTTACGGTAAATTCAACTTCACATGGGAAATCAAATCTAAAATCACCATGCCAAACAACCATTCTTATTACAACAATGATAAGACTAAGTGGAATCCTGCTTACAAAGAGCAACTGGTTAATGCCGGCGTTGATCCAAACTTCCCGGGTGAAGGTCAAATTGTCATGATCACTGCACCACCGATTGGTACTGAGGCCACTAACTACATCAATTCGCAAGCGGGTCCACCATTGATGGAAATCTACACTTATAAGGCAGGCACTATCGCTCATGAAACGGGTCATGCTTTAGGTCTACATCACTCAATGTCTATTGAAGGTGGTAACACGACACTCAATGGCAACTCAAATGACACTGTGACTAACTACGGCAACGTATTTGGGCTAATGGGTATGGGTGCACATTCGTTAGAAGAAATGAATTTAATGTATAAAGGTTACTTCAAAAACTGGATTAGCAGTACTGATGTGCCGACCATTACTTCTTCAGGAACTTACCGAATTTACACATTCAACCATGGTACGGCTGCTGGCCATAACGCACCGGGCAGTATTGGTCTTAAAATTAAATCAGGCGATGGCGACAAAACTTATTGGGTTGAGTATCGCACCATGCAAAAAAGCGAAGCTAACACAGTACCGTCGAATCAACTGCGCACGCCACTGTTACAAAATGGTATTTTGATTAACCTGCAAAACTACATGGATACCAATGCGGCACCTTGGTATAACAATAATTCGTTATTGTTAGATCACACGCCAAATTCGCGTAGTTCAAATTGGGATTTGGAAGATTTCAATGATGCACCACTGCAAATTAATCAAACCTTCACAGACCCTTGGAATGGCTTTAGCATTTATCCAACAGCTAAAGGTGGTACGTTAGGTACTGCTGGTGCTTGGATTGATGTTCAAGTGACTATTTTCTAAGCGTTCGATATGCTCTAAAGCGTATTATTAACCGACGAAATTAAAAGGCCACATCATAGACGATGTGGCCTTTTTAATTGAAGTTCGGCAGAGACTAAACAGAAGTTAATTTGTTGGCAAGATCTTAATAATGGCTTTTTGTTAAATGCCATCCATTGCCATATTCACATTGGTAAACGTTTAGATTAACACTATGTTCTTTAAGCAAAATATCAGCTCTAGTGTGGGCATCATTCTTTGATTCATAAGAATCCTTAAGATGCCCGTCACCTCCCGTACAGTGATTACACTTTTTACTTGGTGTTTGTCTTTTTTTTGGTGAAAGGTGCCATTTGTTGCATTTACTACACTCATAAGGCACTAATTCATGCCCGTAACATTGATTGGCATACTCCGCAGCTGCTTGCGCATCATACTCTAAAAAATACTCGGTTAGCGGTTCACCTGATGCTTTACCAAAACATGTGGCACTTTTCATGCTTAACTCCTGCTTTTTATTAGTTTACATACTCTCAGGTCTTGAATCGTGGGATCGAACTATGTCGTGCACGAATCAAGACCTAATCATCAATTATTTCGTTTTTGGTGAGTTATTACCTCTGTTTCCGCCCGACTTATTTCCCGTTTTGCTCGGTCCGTTTTTAGGCGTTTTACTCGCATATAGATTTTTCATTATTTTATCCTCACACCCATTTAAGAGAAATATTGCTAAGTACGGATGCAAAAACTTAACAATATGTTGTTTATACTGGCTTTTATTCAAGTAAGCGTTGCATAGACAAGTGTTCAGTTACTCAATGTTTGAATATTTGTTATGATGATTACTCTATTTATTGGTTATATTTTATGCTTAATTGAGAGTATATGCTGAAATAGAATTTAGTCAAATATAAAGAATTAAATTCGTATTTGGAATATTATGAGCTTTGGAATAAATTGAATGAGTCAGTTGGTTACATATAACGCTTTAGTGGGTTACGAGCTTGAAAAGGCAAGAAGACTTTTACGGCTGGAGCAATCAGAAGTGTCGGCAAAAACAGGTATATCGCAACCCGTTTTGTCTAGATTAGAAAAAGGGAAAGCGTCAATTACAATCGACCAATTATATGTTATTTGTGAAGCGCTTCGCATTAAGCCAGAAGGCATTATTACAGCAGTAACTATTGCCGTTGATGCTTTTACCGCTGAAGGAAATGTGAAGGTAACAACGACAAAACGAGTCAGTGCGAATGAAACAAACACTGCTGGTGCAATGCTCACTGGCGCGGCCATTGGCTCAATATTGACTTTGTTACTCTCCAGAGGTAATCAAGATTAATTGGAGCGGGTTGTACCAGTTTCTTTCGTTTTTTTTATCGTAGTAGATCAGCGAAAGTGCAGTTGCACCTCACGCTATAGAGGTCAAATAAACGGTGTGTAATAACTCCGATTGTCCCAGCTCTTTGTATATAAACGCTAACACTTGTAAAATGGGAGGTAAGTAAAATGAGCACAGATCGAATAACTGTAAAAGTAAGCCACCAAGATTGGCGGCTGTTGGAAATCGGCAGGAATTTGGCTGGCGCTGGCAGTTTAGATCAATTCGTAGTTACTGCTGCACTTGAAAAAGCGCGAGTACTTATCACAGCGCAAGAATCTTTACCTATCAGTCGTGAAGCGGCAAATGTATTTTTTGACGCAATGCTTAATCCACCAACACCCAATGATAATTTAAATCAGGCGGCCGCCAGTTACTCGGGGGCAGACAAAGGCAATGGTGAATTTCACTTTCCAATAAAGTGAGCTTTAAAACAATTCACACCGCTTAACTCACCCATTTAGCCTAAAAAATATCGCGTGTTATATTTTACTTACGCCCCCAAACCAACAAAAGATCATCAACATGAAAGCAATCCTCACTTTGCTAATCCTTACTTTGCTAATGCTCAGCGCATTAGTCTCTACGCCGGTATTTGGCGTGGAATCGATTAAATTCAATAAAGACAAATGGGATATAAAAGCTAAGGCTTTTGTTCTTGAAAACTACAAGGGCAAAGATGCCGTTTATATACAGCAGGGCAGTGCAACTTTAAAAGACGTTGAGTTTCTTAACGGCACAATTGAGTTTGATGTTTACCTGACCCAAAGGCAGAGTTTTCCCGGTGTTTACTTTCGCCAGTTTGACGAGCAAAACGAAGAATCATTTTTTCTAAGGCCTCACTTATCGGGTAAACCTGATGCCAATCAAGCAGCACCAGCTATTAATGGTTTAGTGGCTTGGCAGCTGTATTTTGGTGAGCGTTATTCTTTTGCTTACGACTATAACTTTAATGGTTGGACCCACATTAAACTTGTGGTGAATGGCGATAAAGCTCAGGTTTATTTAGATCATGGCGATAAGCCAAATTTATCATGGCAGTTAAAGCACAAACCTCGCGCTGGTAAAGTCAGTGTAGGTGGCAGCTTTGCGCCAATGCATTACGCCAATTTCAGCATCGACCCTAAAGCGACTCAGCTGGTCGACTTTGCAGTCAAAGACATCAATATCGACAAAGACATTGTGCCCAGCTGGCGCATATCAGACAAGTTCAAAGAAACCCAATTGAATGACTTGAGCAATTTGCCAAGTTTGATTAACGATAGGCAGTGGGGCGAAACGGTAAAAGTCGAAGAAACCAATGCGGCCAATATTTCGTGGGCAGTGTCGCGCTATCAAGGCGAAGGCAATACGGTATTTGCCAAAGTCATCATTGAATCTGAGCGCGCACAAACCAAGCGATTTAAGTTTGGTTATAGTGACCGGGTAGTGGTTATTCTAAACGGCCAGCCGATTTACCGAGGCACTAATCGGTGGAGAACAAGGGATTACCGTTATCTAGGCACCGTTGGTTTATTTGATGAAGCATACCTAAACCTCAAAAAAGGCAAAAACACCTTGCTGATGGCCGTGTCTGAAGATTTTGGCGGTTGGGGCGTCACTGGTAAATTTGTCGATGGCAAAGGGGTTAAAGTTTCGCACTAGTGTGTCTTGTTAATGAAAGACGGGGCTTGCAGATAAAGCCTCGTCGATTTCTCTGATAGTATTTGGACCTTAATGGTAAAGCCCTGTGGTAATTCAAAAAGTGTTTTAGTGGTTGCCAAGAAAACCACTAAAGGGGAAGTTTGGCTGTTAATATTAACTATCAACTGCGCTATTTTAATGCCCCCTTATTCAAAATGTGGTTTAGCTCATTTTCTAGAGCGAAATATCAAAACACATGACCTGACAATCTGCGTCAGCATCTGCGCTGCTTTCATTAGCGCCTTGCCACATGTTACCGTTTTTACGAATAATGCAATGGGCACGACCTTTTCCCCAAACGCCAACTCGAGTTAGCATACAAATATCGCTGGTTGAAATATTTTGCCATGTAATATTATCCTCAAATGAAGAATTGTTCAGGTTTTTAGTCGTGGTGAGGTTTAGCGAAACATCCCCTTTAGGAATATTACTAATCTTTGATGTAACATATTGCTCTGTTGCCATACCTGTTAAAGTCGCTGTTTTTGTACCTCCGTTATCAGCAACGCTAATTCTTTTGTTTGACAGGTTAAAATCGACACTATGATTGAGTTCATTGCTGCTATTGGCATCTGCATCATTAATACTAACAGAGCCGCCTGCTTGGTCGAGTGTAAGGGTACTACCAGCTCTGGTTAGTTTTTGTGAGTTGCTACCAGTTGTTTTGCCGTCAACATAAGCTTCAGTGGCCATTCCCGTTAGGGCAATAGTGTGCTTTTTACCATTGTCGGTAACGCTGATGGTTTTA
>CALKGI010000088.1 GCA_938085045.1 uncultured Alteromonadaceae bacterium | reverse complement strand
TCGCTCTGCTGGCAAAATACTGCCGGGCGCAAATTTTCCATTCCAAATTGAAGTAACGATATATTCTTCGGCAAATCCTGCTGGGCTTTGCGCTTTTATTAACGTCATAACGTTGTCCGTAGGTTGAGTTAGGCTTATTGTAAGTATGCCGGGGTGGAAACTGATTGTACCAGATGATTAGCAGCACACAAGCGGCGTACCTGCGTTTTTCGTAAAAAACAAACCTCGGTGTTCTAACCTATCCCAAGGCACTGGTATTCCACCGAAAAAAGTTGCTTTGAAGAGAAGTTAAGCTTTAATCATAGAGATCTCATTAAATCTGCGTCTATCGGCTTTTTCTGGATTCTTTGTTCAAGATAGCTGATAATGCTTTACAATTTTAAGCACTTAGTCATTAAACATTCCACCAAAAGGTAAGAGCATCCGTTATGCAACAATCTATGGGCACTGCAATATATAAGAACTTTTTAGGCCACGCGCCAGAATGGTACAAAATGACCATTCTGGCGTTTTTGGTTATTAACCCAATTTTATTTTATCTGAATCCTTACTTGGCAGGTTGGGTTTTGGTACTAGAATTCATCTTTACACTGGCAATGGCACTAAAATGTTATCCTCTGCAGCCGGGTGGATTACTGGTCATTGAGGCCTTATTTTTAGGCATGACCAGCGCTGAAATGGTGCAACACGAGATAGTCCAAAACATTGAAGTGATATTACTGTTGGTCTTTATGGTCGCCGGTATTTACTTTATGAAAGGGCTTTTGTTGTATGTATTCACTAAGATAGTGGTGCGAATAGAGTCGAAAATAATCACTTCGGTGGCATTTACCTTCTCAGCCGCATTTTTGTCAGCCTTTCTCGACGCATTAACCGTTATAGCCGTTATCATCAGTGTGGCAACCGGCTTCTACGGTGTGTATCACAAGGTGGCCTCAGGCAAAGAACATCACCATACAGACCATGACCTGTCGTCAGACGATCACTTTGATACCCCAGACCGAGAAGATTTAGACAACTTTCGTGGTTTCTTACGTAACCTTTTGATGCATGCCGGTGTTGGTACAGCGCTTGGCGGCGTAATGACCAAAGTGGGTGAACCACAAAACCTAATCATCGCCGAACGAGCTGGTTACGATTTTATTGAGTTTGCCATCCGCATGGCACCGGTTAGTTTACCTGTGTTCATTGCCGGTTTGTGCGTAACAGTATTTGTAGAGAAGTTTAAAATATTCACCTACGGCGTTCAAATTCCAACGAATGTACGCAACATTTTAGCCAATTTTGACAAAGAACAAGACGAACAACGCACCCAACGAGACAAAATGAAACTGTTGTTTCAAGGCTTAATAGCGATTTGGTTAATTGTCGCGCTGGCCACACATATGGCTGCGGTTGGTTTGATTGGTCTGTCAGTCATTATTTTAGCCACAACATTCACCGGTATTATTGACGAGCACCGCATTGGTAAAGCATTTGAAGAAGCCCTGCCCTTTACTGCGCTGCTTTGTGTGTTTTTTGCGGTCGTTGCTGTTATCGTCGACCAAGGGTTATTCAAGCCTGTCATTGACTGGGTATTGACCTTTAAAGGCCAAGACCAAATCGCGATGTTCTTTATGGCCAACGGGCTATTATCGATGATCAGCGACAACGTGTTTGTCGGCACCATTTATATCAACGAATTAACCGCAGCCTTGCACGCTGGCACTGTCACTCGCGACCAGTACGACTTGTTGGCTGTAGCCATCAACGCAGGCACAAACTTGCCAAGTGTTGCCACACCAAATGGTCAGGCCGCTTTCTTGTTCTTGTTGACTTCTGCTATTGCACCGCTGCTTAGATTGTCATACGGACGCATGGTTTTAATGGCCTTGCCATATACCATTGTATTGACCATTGTCGGGTTGTTTTTTTCGTATACCATGCTCGAAAGTTCGACCAAGACACTGTACGAAATGGAATTAATCAAACATCACCCGATCACCGAAGAACAACCGGTTAGTAATAAAGGGCATTAAGATGACACCAATAGCAAAATGGCCCACCATCAAGTCCTCATGGATGTTACTGGGTTTTACCGCGCTGGCTCTTGAGTTATCAGCGCTGTATTTTCAGTACGGCATGGGCCTTGAGCCTTGCATCATGTGTATTTACCAACGCGTGGCCATCTTGGGCATTATGTTGGCCGGATTTATCACGGCCATCGCCCCCGGTGCAATGGTAATGCGCATTGTTGGTTATCTCGGTTGGGGCATTAGTGCTGTTTGGGGTTTGAAGATTGCCATTGAGCATGTGTCGATTCAAACCGAAACCGACCCGTTTGTGTTCACTACCTGCGAAATCGTGCCTAAATTCCCTAGCTGGTTGCAGTTACATGAATGGTTTCCGGCAGTATTTGAAGCCAGAGGCGACTGCGGCGATGTTAACTGGCAGGTTTTGGGTTACAGCATGCCACAGTGGATGATTGTGGTTTTTGCTGGGTTTACGCTGGGCTTGGTTGTTGTTTTGGCTGCTCGGTTAATTAAAGAGCGCACTTTATAGGATTTATTGCGGCATGGATGCCGTTTTGCGCTGCGCCGTAATTTATAATCCCTCAACAACTCCCGCCACAATTTACACAAAAAATTACGTAACATATGTTTGACGATAAACGACCAATAACCGATGGGTTACGCGCAAGCGCTAACTACGCCTCACAAGCTCGGCCCATCCTCCATGTCAGGTTAATTCAAGGTTTGCGATGTCGAGTGCCTGTTATTAACAGACCACGGCCGCGCAGCAACTAAAACCCCACAGGATACATAACATGGTCGTTATACCCGGTGGTCACCCGTATTAGCCCCGACAACGCATTGTCTAACTCAATATCCCCGGTATCTACCAATAATGGCCGACCTTCAAGCGCTTCTAGCTTGGTTTTGGTGGCCACCACAATAATATTCTCTTTGCCAATAAACCGAATCAAATCTGGCGATAATTGCTGATTACCCCGCCCCAAGATATGACCCTGACCACCAATTACGGTGATCACTAACTTAATATTCTCTTTACCAACTGATTCGGCCAGTGCCAATAACTGCTTTGCAGTGATGTCGCTTTGCAGTAAATCATGGTCTTTAACCACGTCGACGCCAAGCAAGGTATTATCTTGGCCTAACTCTTCCATGATAAACGCCACCGTTGAGCCTGAACCCATGATGTAATACTCATGCGTTTCCATTTCGCCAATGACGTATTCGGCAATATCTTGCAAAACCAGTTCGTTCGACTCTTTGCCGCCAGATTTGGTCGCCTGAATATAACGCAGCTCGGCTGGCACCTGCATTTCGCCGTACAATTTGGCTTTTACATTGCCTTTGCGAAACGCCTCTTCGTCGATGTCCATCACATCAGCATCGCCAACACTTAACATCTGGCCTTGTGCTAACATCGCCATCACGCGACCCGCAGCTTTAGGCGTTACGGCATAAACACCTGAGTGTATTTTACAGCCTGCTGGAATGCCCAAGACCAAAGTCTGTTCTTCAACCATCGAACAAATATCTCGCGCCGTACCATCGCCACCTGCGAACAATATAATGTCGACTTTGGCTTGCGTCATCGCTGTTACGGCGTTACGACTGTCTTGTGCTGTGGTTTTAACATTATCGCTTTGGGCAATCACCTGATGCGCTAAACCCAACGCTTCACAGGCACTTTGACCCATATCGCCATTAACAGTGACAATTTCAATATTGTCTTTGTGTTCAAGTAACTCGCCCAACGCAATACCAGCTCGCTTGTTGGCCATTGGCACTGCACCCAGCGCCAATGCCTGTTCAGCAACATTATCGCTACCTTTAAGTGCCACCGAGCCACCAAGGCCGGCCAATGGGTTAATAATTAAACCCACTTTGAGCTTATTATGCATAACAAGGTTCCTTTATTTTTAGACCATCAAAATCAAATTGAGTCAACGCGCTAGGTTTTTCGGTTTGATAAAAATCGCACAAAGCATTGATAAGTTGCTCAACACGCTTGGGAAAACCATTTTCAAGAAACTTGGCCACTTGTTGATGCACCTTATGTTGAAAGGCAAGACGGTCAGGCTCTTCATCTCCATCAAGATTGTCGCAGCTGGCATTAAAATCAAATCCTGCGGCAACACTCAACGACCATTCAATGGCTTGTGGTTTCACTTCAACTGACTCGAAAATCTTTTGCTGTGCTACCGAACGACCGTCTGGGTCATACCAATAACCAAAATCTTCGAGCTTGCGTCGCGCAGCCCCAGCGACCAACCAATGCGAAATTTCATGCAAAGCGCTAGCGTAAAAACCATGAGCAAAAATAATTCTATTATCAGGGTCGATATCATCACCGGGCAGGTATACCGGCTCGCCATCACCTCTAACCAGTTTGGTTTGGTATTTGTGATAGAAGGTCTGCGCAAAGATTTCAATCAAATCTTCGTTTTTGTGGTGACGGTGGTGCATCATTTACTGGCCCTGACAAACAACGAAGGCGCAATTTTACGCAAGTTAACAGAGAATTGCAGCACGAATACCTCACATTAGATTGTAAATTCAAAAATGATGCTCTAAATTAGCTGTATTCAAACATCCGTTTAAGTCCTACGCCTATGAAAAACATTCTGAATCGACAAAAAGCCGCCTTTAATAAAGCGCCCTGCCCGTCGCTTACTCAAAGAAAACAGCAGTTAAGCGCATTAAAGGCTTGTTTGCTCAATAACAAACAGTTAATCTGTGATGCGGTGAGCCAAGACTTTGGTTATCGCAATGCCGACGAAACCCAGATTCTAGAATTGATGACCACCATAGGCGACATCAACTTTACCCTGAATAATCTGCGTAAATGGATGAAGTATGAGCGCCGTTCAGTCGCCCTGCAATTTTTACCCGCCAGCAATACCATCATGTACCAACCCCTAGGTGTGGTTGGCATTATAGTACCTTGGAATTACCCGCTTTACTTGGCCATTGGCCCGCTATTGGCCGCCTTAGCCGCCGGTAACCGGGCGATGTTAAAAATGTCTGAGTTCACTCCAGCACTCAACGCGGCATTAAAAAAGATTTTGGCAGAGTGTTTTAGTGAAGACCAAGTGGCGATAATTGAAGGCGAAGCAGACGTAGCCGCAGAATTTTCGAAACTACCGTTTGATCACATAATGTTTACCGGCTCCACTGCTGTTGGCAAACATGTTATGAGAGCCGCAGCTGAAAACTTAACACCTGTTACGCTGGAATTAGGTGGCAAATCACCAGTATTCATCGACGACAAAATGTCATTAAAAACAGTCGCCGAACGCATTGTATTTGGCAAAAGCCTGAACGCCGGACAAACCTGCGTGGCGCCAGATTACTTACTCTGCCCTAAAGAAAAAGTTGACGCTCTGGCGCAAGAAATCAAAACTGTATTCAACAAGTTATATCCTGACTTTGCCAATAACGACGATTACACCCATGTGGTAAACGACAGGCAATACCAACGCTTAATGAGCTGGCTAGACGAAGCCGATGAGGCAGGTGCCAAAATCATCAGCACCACAGACCAAAACTTCCAAAGCTACCGTGCCAAACGAAAACTACCGCTACAAATGGTGCTCAACGCACCAGATAGCTTAAAGGTGATGCAGCAAGAGATATTTGGACCAATCATGCCCATCATCGGCTACGACTCGTTAGATGAAGCGATAAGATACGTGGTAGAACGACCTCGCCCATTGGCGCTATACATCATGAGCTTTGACAAAAAATGGCAGCAGCAGGTGTTAAACAACACCCATTCGGGCGGCGTGACCATCAACGATACCGTCATTCATTTTGGTCAAAAAGATATGCCGGTTGGCGGTGTGGGACCATCAGGCATGGGCCATTATCACGGTATTGAAGGGTTTAAGACGTTTTCAAAAGCCAGAGGTATTCATGCTAAAGGTCGGATAAATGCGGTGCAGTTTATTCATCCGCCATATCATAAGTCTTTGTTGGGGTTGGTGCTTAAGGTATTTATGCGGTGATTAAAAACTATGAATAGCAAAAAATAATGAAAACAAAAATCATCAGAAATACCCAAAAGCAAAACCAAAGGATTTATTGAAGGTTAGACTGGCCAAGGGGCTCTCATCAATAAAAGCAGGCCGAGTGACAGATGGGGAAAAGGCGATGGCTGAGTTATATTCGAAATTGAAGGCTTAAATAAAGCACAGCTGTACATTTTTCGACTCTGACCATAAAGGCATTTAGGATAACAATTGCCACTTGCTTCGGAGATGCGACCCACTGCGATATTGGCCGCAGGCCAATCAAAATAAAGCTCGCGGCGAGACGCTTCGCTGCTGCCGCTCCTACCAAGTTGCTGCCCAGTTTTGAGCGCTGCCTTTTTTCTCTATGTAACAATGTTTTGAGGCGGGCATTCTTGTATTTCGGGTAAACACAGGTTTTCAATGCTTTTCATTGTCACCTCGCCTACCAAACCGCTCTTGTTTAATTCACTAACGGTGCTGATGATAGATTCTGAAATTAATTCTCAAATTATATAATATGAACTCAATTAAATCGCAATTATTGATAGCCATATCTATTTGTTCTTCAGAAAAATCAAGTAAAGCTTTAGCCGCTTCTTGAAAAAAAACCTGCCATTAACCTTTTCATGTTCAGACTATAGAAATTAGCGCTTATCCTTTCTAACAAGAAATGCGCGCCGTTGTGACCTTTCTGTAAGTGACATTTAGCATCTACAAATTCTCAAAAATGTCGATATATACCCGTAGAACGCACATTTATGTGCGCCCCACTCGGTTTGTCAAAATACGCCTCTCCTTTACGAACCCTCCCTTAACAATTGCTCATAAGCATTTTCAAGCACACCCCGAACGCAACAAATACAATGACGCAACCCGACGATCTCACCCGAGGTCAAATACCTCAAAGGTTCGCCGCTATCTTCCACTGTTTCTGG
>CALKGI010000087.1 GCA_938085045.1 uncultured Alteromonadaceae bacterium | reverse complement strand
ACGGGATGGATTGCTCCGTCTGCATATATCAAACACAGATAGAATATGAAGAATACAGGAGCCGTATACGAGGTCCGTACGTACGGTTCTGTGAGAGGGATGAGGTGAAAGCCTCACCCTACTCGATGATGCACATGGATGAACAGTAGAGACTGACGGCGTAGGGCTGCCTCCGTGTCTGCCCTTTTGCGATAATTCAATGTGATCCCATAAAAAGGGCAATCACAAGAGGTTGCCGCCCATGGATGGGTGGTAAGGTGACAATGCAAGGAGCATATTGTCTTTGCCCCTACGATTGCCAAACACATTAGATCTGCCCTCGTGCGCACCGCTCACTGGTATGACATGCAGCTTAAAACCCCTCATAACCCCTTAATTTTAACGCGATTGTCACAAAACCCTTGAGTCTTAAAATAGGTTATGTAACTATTCGCCGGAACCTTATTTTAACTGGTGATCACCGCGAAGCGGGTGTCATTGAGAACCAGTAATGCGGTGCATGGATGTACCGCCTTTTCAACTCGTTGAAAAGTGAGCGAAGTTCCACTTGCTTGAACGTAGCGGTTTCTTGAAACCTTACAGGGATGTGAGTTTTAGGACGATAAGTAACTAACTAACTTTAAAGGTGATATTAATGCGCATAATCCTTCTTGGCGCACCCGGCGCAGGCAAGGGAACCCAAGCTCAGTTTTTGATGAACAAATTCTCAAGTCCACAAATTTCTACTGGCGACATGTTACGTTCTGCTATTAAAGAGGGCACTGAAACAGGTCTAGCCGCTAAGAAAGTGATGGATGCAGGACAGTTGGTATCAGACGAGATCATTATCGCACTGGTAAAAGAGCGCATCGCCAAAGCAGACTGTGAAAACGGATTTTTGCTTGATGGTTTCCCGCGTACTATTCCCCAAGCCAATGCGATGAAAGAAAATGCCGTTGATGTAGACAACGTGCTCGAATTTGACGTACCAGATGAGATCATTGTTGATCGCATGGGTGGTCGCAGGGTTCATGCCAATTCAGGCCGGGTTTATCATGTCACTTACAACCCGCCAAAGGTTGAAGGTAAAGATGACGTAACTGGCGATGATTTGATGGTTCGCCCAGATGATAAAGAAGAAACAGTTCGCAAGCGTTTGGGTATTTACCATGAACAAACCAAACCTCTGGTTGAGTTCTATCAAGCTGAGGCCGCTGCGGGTAATACCAAATTCTTTAAAGTTGACGGCACCAAAGCAGTAGAAGAAGTTAACAAAGCGCTTGATACTTTGCTGGCATAGTGTTCTTATTAATTTTTCTAATAAAAGCCCACCTAGTGTGGGCTTTTATGTATTTAACCCTTTATGTTATAGGTGAGCATCATCCAAGTCCCCACTGAACAAACCAAGCATGGTGTGTTACTCGTTAACCTCGGTACGCCAGATAACCATGATACAGCCAGTGTTAGACACTTCCTTAGAGCGTTTTTGATGGATCCTCGGGTTATCGACTATCCACGTTGGTTGTGGCGAATAATCTTAAATTTCGCCATTTTGCCAGTTAGGTCACCTAAAGTGGCCAAATTGTACGAGAAAATCTGGTTGCCTGAGGGGTCGCCGTTGAGGGTTTATACTAATGCTTTGGCAAAGGGTATTAAAGATAACTTAGGTCAAGACAGTATTGTTGAAGTAGCAATGACCTATGGGTCGCCATCAACAGACGAGGCTGTGAATAAATTACTTGCCCAAGGCGTAAACAAAATAGTGGTACTACCACTTTATCCGCAATACTCGGCAACAACCACAGCGGCTGCGTTCGATGCCCTTAATGATGTTTTTCGTAAAGTAAGAAACCTGCCCGAGATTCGTTTTATTAAACATTATGCTCACGAGCAAGACTATATAGAGCTCTTGGCACAGAGCGTTAGGCAGCATCGACAAAACAGCAACGCTGACACTGATTTATTGTTATTTTCGTTTCACGGCTTGCCTAAGCGTTATGTGGCGCTTGGTGACCCATATCAAGCTGAATGCGAGCATATGGCGCATCAGGTTGTAAAGGTTCTGGGTTTGAAAGATAACGAATGGAAAGTCAGTTACCAGTCGCGGGTTGGTAAAGAAGAGTGGGTAAGGCCCTATACCGACGAGGTTTTGCAAGAACTGGCTGAAAATGGCACCAAAAAAATTGACGTGATATGTCCTGCGTTTGCAACCGATTGCCTTGAAACTCTTGAAGAGATTGCAATAGAAAACAAAGAAGTGTTCATGGAAGCCGGTGGTGAGCAATATGAATATATTCCAGCCTTAAATGATGATGAGGGTCATGTGACGTTTTTAGCCCAATTGATTAAGCGGCAAACCAAGGGTTGGGATTAATCATTTACAACTTAAAATTAAGTTAAAAAAATGGCGCCAAAGGCGCCATTGTGTTTTTATTTTATCGCATTGATATATTAATAGGGTAATGCGTTTTCCCGATGCTCGTCCAAACTGTCCAAGTCTTCCAATTGTACCTTATAATGTTGAACACCCGGTAAATCGGTCATATAAATGTATCTAGCGTTTGAGTCAACCCAGGATATAACACCAGTGCCTTGAGGGCCACCGCACAGCATCCCGATATAGAGTTTGTCTTTAGTCATTGTTATTTTGCTGCAGTTGTTTTTAGTATTGAGGGATGAGTGTAGACACTATTTTTGTTTTAGCTAGTTTTTTGAACAATAAATGTTTAATTTTGTTACTTTTATTTGAAGGAGCAGCCTCAGGCACAAGGAAAATAGCAGCCAAGCACTGCAGCACGACTCGCGCCGGTGACGCTAGGCATGTTACCGGGCTGCTTAAGTACATAGGCGCGCGCAAGCCAAGCGAAGGCAATGGCTTCTACCCAGTCTGGGTCTACGCCGAGCGCATCGGTATTCATCACCTTAAAGTCACCTAGATAATACGCTATGGTTTCGACCAAATAACCATTTCGGCTGCCGCCACCACACAAATAAACATCGCCCTTGTTGGTGATTTGTTTGATTTCATCTGCAATAG
>CALKGI010000086.1 GCA_938085045.1 uncultured Alteromonadaceae bacterium | reverse complement strand
GACCCCAGCACGTAAAGATGCCATCGCGATGACAAAAGCGTTGAAAAAAGATCAAAAAAGCTTAGCAAAAGCGCGTCTTTCCCCCTGGGTGTTACGCAACACACAAACCCTAAGCCCTATGGGAATGTACAAAACCACGATAGAAATGCTGATGTTAAGAAGTGCCAAAGAATACTTTGCTGTCATTTTCTACTTTTTATGTCTTGGCAGTTTCTTTATGCTGTTTTACCGTTTGATGATGGTGCTTAACCAGTGTTGGAATCCCAAAATCAACCGTTATCGACATTTCGGACAAGCCGCCCAATGGATTTGCTACCTACTCGAATGGCTACCCAACCGCCTAGTGACCTTTACCGTCATGTTACTCAATAACTTTAAGCGCAGTTTTACGTTAATACGCATGGCCAATAAATGGGGTAACGACAACAGCCTACATTTGTTAGCGGCCACCGCCAGTGGTTTAAACGTTTCACTAGGTGGTCCTGTTATTTACAATAATCAGAAAATAAGACGGCCAGTGATAGGCAACCAGCACACTATTGCGCCAGATGAAACCAGTGTTCGTCAGGCGGTGTATCTCGTAGAAAAAGTACTATTGGTGTGGTTGCTGCTCGTCGCGCTTATCACAGCAATGTGGCAAGCGATGGTGGTGTTATGACAATTGTCATTATCAACTGATGACATTAAGCCATTATCTGCTCATGCCCTTATCGTTATCATGAACGCTCACTTAAACACTAAAAAGAGTAAGTCATGAAAACATTCAACAAACAATTTATCAGAACCTTTAACAAGCCCTTATTGGCCCTAGCAATTATGTTGGTTTGTCTGTCGTTCTCATTTAGTTTCGATGATGCGGGTGTGGTGTGGTTTTGGCAGACTCAAGCATTGGCCGCCGGATTGTTTATCGTCATTTCATTGGTGATATTTTTATATACGTGGAAAAAATCCAATCGTAATCTTAGTTAATTTGCGCCAATAACCTTAAATTTCGCCCAAAGGCAGGTTGATTTTAAGGATAATCCCATTACCCACCTCGCTGGTGCAATACAAAGCACCATCGAGTTTTTTCTCAACAATGCTTTTAACCAAATATAACCCCAAACCACTGCCACCTTCTTCTGGTTTGCTGGTGTAATATTGGCTGAATATTTTTGGCAACATTTGTGCACTAATCCCTTTGCCATCATCGCTGTAAACCAATGAAACAACATCACCATGGTGTGACACATCGATGTTGATAACCCCAACATCTTGATTTTCAAAACCATGGATCAGTGAGTTATTAATCAGATTAATGACCACCTGCGACAATGCGCCAGGAAAACTATCAATGCAAATATCTTCATCACACTGGATAATGATCTGATGGTCGGTATTGATAAACTTTGAGCCCAATGCCAACTCAATATGATGTAAAAAATCCAACATATTAAAATGTCTACGCTCTTCTGAACATTGGTCTACCGACAACCTTTTAAAACTACTGGTTCGTTCAATGGCGCGGCTGATATTAGACAAAGTCAGGCGATTAGCATCTTCAACAACATCAACAAAAGCGGTGAGTTTGCTTTTAGTCAGTTTATTGTCAGTCATAATCTTTTGAAAATTATGCAGTTTTTCTTCCATGTGGGTTTGCGCGGTTAAGATAATACCAATGGGCGTCTCTAGCTCATGGCTGAACTCCCCCATCAATTCGGCCAAACTCGCCAGTTTTTCGGCCTGAATGATCTGGGCCTGCTGACCTTGAATAAATGCCTGAACCTTAAGCTGAGTACCAATACGTACGCAAACATCTTCTTTACGTAGTGGTTTAATAACAAAATCGACCGCGCCGAGTTTAAACCCTTCAACCACATCCTCAGCATCATTTTTGGCCGTTACAAAAATGACCGGAATGTGCTGCGATAACTCATCTGCTTTAAGTCTGCGACAAGTTTCAAAGCCATCAATGCCTTCCATGATGATATCGAGCAAAATTAAGTCTGGGGGAGTTTTATCGACAAACGTTAATGCGTCTTCGCCGCTGGTTACCGAAGACACTTTGTAACCTTCATCTTCAAGGATGGCCACTAAAAAATCGCTGATGGCGGGAATATCATCAACAACCAAAATGTGTTTACCGGCGAATTCATTGCTGATTTGATTTGACATAGGATCTCGTACTGATTGTTATCTTTTTGTAGGTCCTTTATCAGTGTAATCTCATACAGCACATTTACAAGGAGCAGACCAAAATAATGCACGTAAACAAGCGAATGCCTGTTTTGTTAGTTGTTGTTTACAATGGATGTTTTGCAATTTGTGTTGATGGCTTATACTGTGACTATTCAGGCAAACGATGCCGACCAATACGGGAATAACCACAATGAAAAGACCCCTTTATATCTCCTTTGCAGGCCCAGTTCTGCTTGAAACCCCGCTACTCAATAAGGGCAGCGCATTTAGCGAATTTGAGCGACAGCATTTTAATCTAGAAGGGCTACTGCCTCACAGCATAGAGACCATTGAAGAACAAACAACCCGTGCCTATCAGCAGTTTGAAGCCTGCACCACCGACATGGAAAAGCACATTTACCTACGTAACATCCAAGACACCAACGAAACCCTATTCTACAAATTGGTCACCGAACACCTCGACGAAGTCATGCCAATCATTTATACCCCAACCGTTGGCGAAGCTTGTCAGTCATTTTCAAAAATTTATCGCCGCAGAAGAGGCCTGTTTGTCTCATACCCTGATATCGACCGCATTGACGATGTGCTGCAAAATGCCACCAAACACAACATCAAAGTGATTGTGGTCACCGACGGCGAACGTATTTTGGGCCTTGGCGATCAAGGGATCGGCGGCATGGGAATACCCGTTGGTAAACTCGCGTTATACACCGCCTGTGGCGGTATCAGCCCTGCCTACACATTACCTGTGGTATTAGATGTGGGTTGTAACAATAAAGAGATCACCGACGACCCAATGTACATGGGTTGGCACAACCCTCGTATTTCTGGCGAAGAATATTACAAATTTGTCGACGCCTTTATTCAAGCTGTCAAACGCCGTTGGCCAGGTGTTTTACTACAATTTGAAGATTTTGCCCAAGGCAACGCTATGCCCTTGCTCGATAAATACAAAGACGACTTGTGCTGCTTTAACGACGATATTCAAGGCACCGCAGCGGTTACCGTTGGCACCTTAATGGCTGCCTGTAAAGCCCGGGGCGAGACCCTAAGCCAACAGCGCATCACCTTTGTAGGCGCAGGCTCTGCCGGTTGTGGTATTGCCGAGCAAATCATTGCGCAAAAAGTCAGTGAAGGATTAGACGAAAAGACCGCCAGAAGCCAAGTTTATATGGTTGACCGCCACGGTTTACTGCAAGACAACATGGATGATTTAGTATTCTTTCAAAAACCACTGGCTCATAGCCCAGACGAACTGGCTGGATGGAATGTTGCTGACAAAAACAAAATCACCTTGCTCGAAGTGGCCGCCAATGCCAAACCGACCATTTTAATTGGTGTTTCAGGTCAACCGGGGTTATTCACCGAAGACGTGATCAAAGAAATGGCCAGTCACACCAAACAGCCTGTAGTATTGCCGCTATCTAACCCCACAAGTCGTGTTGAAGCTACGCCAGCTGACATCATCAAATGGACAGAAGGCCGTGCAATTGTTGCCACAGGTAGCCCATTTGACCCAGTTGAATATAACGGCAAAACCCATGAAATAGCCCAGTGTAACAACAGCTATATCTTCCCCGGCATTGGCCTTGGTGTATTAGCGATTCAGGCCAAACGTATCACCGACAACATGTTAATGACCGCCAGTCGAGCACTAGCCGAATGTTCGCCATTGGCAAGAGATGGTGAGGGCCCGTTGCTGCCACCATTGGTCGATATTCGTGATGTGAGTAAGAAAATTGCCAAAGCCGTTGCCATGCAGGCAATGGAAGATGATGTGACCTTTAAACATTCTGAACAAGCCGTAGACAGTGCGCTTAAAAGCAGTTTGTGGGAACCGCATTATCGTGATTATCGAAGAACGAGTTTCTAATAAATCTTCACACGGAGGAACGGGGACACGGAGGTTCACGAAGGAAAATAAAAAGCAAAAAACATTGGGAAAAGCATATCCCCTTCTCTTTTCGTTTTTTAATCTTTCTTCGCGAACCTCCATCACTCAGTGCCTGGGTGTGAAGATCTTGACCTTATCGACCCCACTCACCGAACTTCCAAGATCCGCTGCTTTAACTGCAAAAACTCAAACTGATTCGCCCCACCTGCGCAACTAGCGCCATTAAGCTTATCTTTAAAGGCCTGCACATCAGCAACCAAAGCTTTATCAACCTTAGGCCGATAAGACAAAGCACCACGATAGCGTTTCTTAAAGCGTTCAATTCGGCTATACGAATCACTAATCCGCGCTGCCAATAATCGTCCTTCAGGGTCGTCTCTACAGGCCATCACAGCCAACTGTTCGTACAAGTCAATTGTTTGTCGTGCTACGCCTTGTAACAACACCATGTCATGTCCAGCCAGTATCGACCGGGCGACAAACACAGCTTTTGGGTCATCTTTAGGATGTCGAGCCAACCAACCTTTGCTCAAATGCCGCAAAAATTTATCATCTTTGCTCAATGTCGGGATACTGTCAGCAATGATAAGCCCGTTATATCCTAAGTCTCTTTTGAGCAACCCAATCCATTCTCGCGATAAAGTCGCGATTTTTTTGCTGTCAATTTGAGGGTTAAAGGCGTTGGTAGTAAGAACAAAATCACTGCGTTTACCCAGTGTCTTAAAGATGCTCAATTTATCTAACACCTGTGATTTTGACAGTTCAGTCTTAAACCCCGGCTTAAAAGGATAATGCTTCAGTGTGGTTTTAAGGCCCATATTGTCGTAACTGTTAAGAATATGGCTCGCCAATTCAACAGATGGGTTTTGATCAACCACAGGTCCCATTGCTTGGTTTAACCCCAAAGCCTTAAGTAAAAACGCATCAATAAAGGTCTGTTGTTCAAAACAAGCGTTGGGGTTTTCGCCAAGGAGAGTTGTTAAAGTCAGTTGAGTTTTGCCAAGCCCCAACAGTAAAGGCTGTTTGGGCGCGCTAAACAGCGCTTCGGTCGAAGCCGCTATTTCAGAGGGGTTTTTACTGCCAAAGCGGGGCATTACCCCACCAATATTCAACAGCTTCACCAGTTTAACGTAATCGGGGTGAATGGCTTGTTTAACGTTAGGGCCAAAACCATCTACAGTAACATACAACAGCTGACCTAACGTCTGTTGCATCGCAGGACAAACTTTTTGGCTGTTTAAGGCAATACCATAAGGTTTTGCCTCAGTTGCATTTGCGCCAACACTAATAAAGCAACAGCACAACATCAGGCCCTTTAAGTTAAGGGCACAACGACTCAAAAGGTTCAAACCCAATTAATAAGCCACAGGGGTGTAAGGGTTTTTAGATTCGATTTTACGCATCACTTCTTTAACCTTCATACGTGCAATTTTAATCTCTTTACCCAACAGGTTTCGCTGATCGATTTCGCGGCTTTTAAACGCCTGCTCGTAACCGTTTTGGCCGGCGATGGTATTCCACACATAAGACATAGAGTTGCTTTTTTTAACGCCTAGACCCTCGTAATACATCAGCGCCAAATTAAACTGGGCAAGAATGTAATTTTGAAAGGCGGCCTGTTTATACCAGTAATAAGCTTTTTTATAATCCAACAACACGCCTTCGCCGTTGTAATACATTACGCCCAAATTAAACTCGGCAGCAGCCAAACCCAAATTAGCCGATTTTTTCAGCCACTTAATGGCGTTTTTTTGACTTTTAGGAAAGATTTTACCCTCGGTATACAAACGATAAACTTTAAACTGCGCCTCGGCATAACCTTGGTTAGCAGACTTTAAAAACAAGTCTGCCGCCATTTTTTGATCTTTTTTCAAGCCTAAGCCAAACTCATACATTTCGCCCATTTGAAACTGAGCAGCACCATAGCCTAGCTCAACCAGAGGTTTAAACGATTGTAAGGCAATATCGTAACGCCCTTCATTTTTGGCAAAAATGCCAATTTCAAGATTGGCGTTGGCGTTAAAACTCATCAACAGGGTCACAACCCCGACCAGCACAAACTGCTTTACAAATGACATGGATATTCCTCTTCAATATTTTCTATGCTTCTTATCGGTAATAGTATGCATGATACTCGGGTGAGATAATACTTGGTGGGTGCGCAGGCATCAACATTGGATACGTTAAATGCCCGCTTTTTTTCGATGAATTGCTATACCAACTTCTGGGTCATCTCTGGCGCCGATTGTTTAATGCGCAAAGGTTGCAGCTTTAAATAGGTTAACGAGCGCCACATCCACTCAGCCAAACCAAAACGAAAACGGGCCAACCACCATCGACTAAACAACATTTGTAGCGAAAATAACACAACAACATAACCAACTTGAATCACAATGCTGATATTATTCATTAAGCCCAAACCAAAACCATAAAACACCAATGTGCCAATAATCGATTGAATTAAATAATTACTCAACGCCATACGGCCCACAGGGGCCAAATGAATCAACCAACGTTTAGCGGGCGTAAGCATCGACAAAGTAACAATAGACACATACATCAGCGCAAACGCCAACGCAGAAGACGATTTACTAATAAAAGATAACCACAGCCAAAACATACCTCCGTCAACAGGTTTAGCCGTAGATGCGTAAACAAACATCATGCTAGTCGGCACACCAACAATAAGGCCAGCAATGGCCAGCTTGACAAAACCACCACGTAACTCGGCGGCACGTTCAATATATTCATTACGACCAAAATACGCGCCGACCAAAAAAATACCGCACAAAGTGACCCAAAACATACCGGGGAGCAGTCGTGTTGAGGTCGTAGACATGCGATGGTTCACTGTGTCGACATAACTGCCATCAGTAAAAACAGCGGTTGTTTTATCTAGCAATTCTTGGTGTTTCACGCGACCTTGAGGGGAACTTTGTTTGAGGTTTCTGTCAACAGTAGTCTGTTGTTGTTTGGTTAAAGGTTGTCCGGCTTCATGGGCTTTCATTATTTGGCTTTGCTGATACACAACACTGCCAAATTTTAATTGCGGACCAAATAAAAGCAATGCAGCAAGCACCAGCATTAACCACCGTGGCGCTTTGTCACGGGTTGTACTCAATAAACTAACCAGTTTGTCGAGCACCAATCGCTTAATGCCAAAACAAACCAATAACAATAAACCAGCCCCCGCATAAGAATGGAGAATATCACCATCCCAGATAAACAATAAATGAAAGGCGCCTATCAGCCACAAAATCATCATCCGCCATAAAAAACGCAAAGCAAAGCTGCCACCACGGCGCTCAGCACTGGCCAATTGCATCGCAAAACCCAGCCCAAACAAAAAGGCAAATAGCGTATAAAACTTGCCTTGAATAAAGAAAATTTTAAAAACTTCGTAGCTGTATTCAGCGCTACCAATGCTTGCCCAAGGCACCGAAAACCAAGCTCTTGGATCAGGATTAAAAAAAGCATAAACGTTGATAAACATAATTCCAAGCAGAGCAAACCCTCGCAATACGTCTAGCGTTAGTACTCGTTCTTTAGCCCAAAGCGGCCTCGCTCTTTCTTTAACTCTAACTTCAATATCTACGTTCCCACTCATGCTACGTCTCCTGAAAATATTGCGTTCAACAGACTAATATTAGCTTCAATTCCACTAACACTAAAGGCATTGTTGTAACAAGGAGAGAAACATTGTGCCCAAATGGAAACTTTGGGAACATCGGGCAACTGAGCGAAAAGTCAAATTACCTCAACACTTTGGCAGTCTTTTAACCGTCTTATTCTGCCCACCTAACAACCTCATGATGTTGCAATAAATCATTGTCACGCAAGTAATCAGTGATGGTCGTAAAGGTCGTGGTTTTAACTTGTGAGTTGTGGTCTTGTAGTGTCAATTCATCCATAAACATCGCGCCAAGCGACAATTTTAAACCACTCATTTTAATCGGTTGCGCGTTAAAATAGGCCCGCGTATTGGCTTTAAGCTGCGCCTTATTGTCAGTTTGATAAATTGCCGCATTGAGCACATCAAGCACAAACTCGGTGCAGTTTTGAAATTGACTGTTGTACGGGTTCGACAATGTCGAATAATTTGGAT
>CALKGI010000085.1 GCA_938085045.1 uncultured Alteromonadaceae bacterium | reverse complement strand
GCAGGTGTATCACCACTTGGGCAAAACGGGTTTTGTCGGTAAAGATAAACAAGTTTGAGGGCTCAAAGTGGATTTTTACGCCCGATTGAGCAGCTTGCTCTTTAACCAAGCCAATAGATGTATGAATAGCTTGGTCAACATTGATGTTTTGCAATGCAATTTTGAGTTGGTTGTTTTCTATGCTGTTAATATCAAGCACATCATCGACAAGCTTTAATAAGTGATAACCGGCTTCTTTGATGTACTGTTGATTTGAATACATTTGCCCTGATGATTTTGAAATGCACTGCTCTTGCAGCTGGGAGAATCCTAAAATGGCATTTAGTGGGGTTCTTAATTCGTGACTCATGCGAGAAAGAAATCGTGACTTTTCTTGATTGGCTTCCTCTGCGACCGATTTGGCTTTTAATAAAGCTTCGGTTCGTATGTCGACCAAATGCTCCAGATTTTCTTGCAGTGTTTTCAGCGTTAAATGATGTTTTACCCTAGCCAGTACTTCAGCTTCGACAAAGGGTTTGCGGATATAATCCATCCCGCCTGCTTCAAAACCTCTGATCACATCTTTGCTGTCGAGCCGTGCAGATATGAAAATAACCGGAATGTGGGTAGTTGAATTATCTTGTTTGAGTTTTTCACAAATTTCAAAACCGTCAATATCGGGTAAAATGATATCTAATAACACCAAGTCTGGCTGGTATTCAGTGATATGGTCTAATGCTTGCTGGCCTGTTTTGGCCAGTGATATGTCGTAACCTGCCGTTGTTAGGGTGTTGTACAATACTTTCAAATTGTCAGATTGGTCATCGACGATTAACACTTTCATCGGTTGAAAATTTTGCGCATCCATGGGTTACCTCCACTATGTTTGGCACTTGAAAAACTGCATTTATTTGGCATTAATCTTGTTTAGAATCAACAAAATAGCGTCTAGGTCAAGGTTTTTTGATAAATCTTTTAGGTGTTCAAGTAAGCTGGTCGCGAGTAATTTTTCAGACTCAATTTGCACAATTAAAGCTTTGACTTGAGTTACCCTGCCAGCTTTAACCTCTTTGATTATCGTACTGAGCAGTGCTTGAGGTAAGCTGACCGATGAAATATCTAAACCCAAAGTGTGTTGCTCTTGTGGGTGTTGGTCGGGCCTTTGATTGTATTCATATTCCACGTTCAGCGTTTGAGCTAATATTTGGTATATCTCTTCACGGACAAATGGTTTGCCAACAAACCCGTCGACGCCTTCTTCGCGATACATTTGCTGGTGATGCTCAAAAACAGAAGCTGATACCATGACCACTTTAATATTTTTGTCTGCGTGCTCTTTTCTTATCCGGCGAGTAACTTCTAAACCATCGACACCTTTCATATGATAATCAGAAAAAACTAGGTCTGGCTTGAAACTGTTTATTAGTGCGAGGCCACTGGCCCCGTTAAGGGCTTGTTGACACTGAACGCCTATTTCATTTAATACCCGGCTAAGTACGTCTAGGTTCTCTTGAACATCGTCAATCAATAATGCTTTGACCTTGTGGCCTGATTTTAATTGGCTGACTTCGGCAAAGGGGCCCAACTGCGCTTGTGCTAATTCGAGCGCTGGTGGAAGGCGTACGGTGAAAAAGAAACAGCTGCCTTCATCAACGACCGATTTCATTTCAAGCTCTGAATGCATTAATTGCAGCAGTGTTTTTGAAATCGTTAATCCCAGCCCGCTGCCACCTTGTTTCACGCCCTCTTCATCTTGTTGAAAAGCTTTGAATATAGTCGCCTGTTTTTCAAGCGGAATACCAGGACCGGTATCTTTTACGTCGAATCGGTAGTCATCGTTACCAAGGGTTGTTATGCGCAGTTCAATGGTGCCTTGCTCAGTAAACTTCACGGCATTGCCTATTAAATTGACCAAAATTTGCCGAAGTTTAACTGAATCGCTATTGACCTGAATTTTGTCGTTTTGCGCCAATCCCTCAATTACTAATTTAAGGCCTTTTTCTTTGCAGCGGATGGTAAAAATTACAAACAGGTCTTGAATCAAGCTGTTAAGGTCAAAGTCGCTTTGGTGTAATTCCATTTTGCCCGCTTCTATTTTAGAAAAATCTAAAATATCGTTAACTATGCTCAGCAGGTGTTTGCCAGCGCGGTGAATAGCGCTAATGTCTAATTGCTGTTGATTGGTAAGCCCCACAGAGCGCTCTAATATTTGGCTGTAACCCATAATCGCGTTTAGCGGCGTACGAATTTCGTGGCTCATACTAGAGATAAATACGCTTTTGGCCGTATTGGCCGACTCGGCTTTACTTTGAGCGGTTTTGAGCGCTTCTTCTGCCTGCTGACGTTTGCGGCTCATGCTATTGATGGCTTCAGATAGTATGTCTCTGTCGCTTTTAACTTCGACCCTTTTACTAAAGTCTCCTTCAGAAATACTGACACAAACATCTGTTAGCTGCCAAAAACGTTCCATCACTTTGTTAAAGCTGTTGTTCATTTGGCCTATTTCATCGTCAACATCACTTGCCAAATCAGTGTCTTTTGACAACCCACCAGATGCCAGTAAATCAGCCGCTTTGGCTGCATCGCCTATGCGTCTTGAAATAGAGCGAGAAGTTCTAAACGACAAAATACTGATGATCAACAAACCAACAAACGCAAAAACCAGTTGGGTATAGACATCATTCTTAATGTCAGACAATACCGCAGCCTCAGATTTTCTGACGACAACTGTCCAGTCGCCGGTTTTTACCGATGCGGTGCCAAAATAATGCAGCTGGTGGTTAAGCGGGTCTTTGGCCAATTCGAAGTGCTGCTGATTTCTTTGTTGGTAGTATCTGCCGAATAAGTCACTGTAAGCCGTTTGGGCAATGGGTTTGGTAACCAATTCGTTTTTAGTATCAGAGGTGGCCGAAATAAATGACCCCATTCGGCTGATCACGAAAATATCGACACCATCACGAACTTTTATTTGCTCAATGAAGGCCAAAATTGCGTTTAACGAGCGGTCAATACAGGCAACCCCTTTAAACTGGTCGTTAATAACAATCGGATAAGTATGTTCCATTATCATTTTACCCTCGTAAATGTAGGGTTCGGTGATCATTGGCATCGATACTTTGTGTTTGAGAAATTGTTCTTTATTGCCTTGATAATAAAGGCTGGTTTCCATGTCTAGCAGGTTATCTACATACAATTTGTGTTTATCTTGTTCAGTATTGCCACGGTACCAGTAAGGCAAGAATCTGCCATTTTTGTCTAATGCATTTTGGGTGATGGTTTTGCCTTTTTCTGATGCCAAGTAGGCCAAATCGTTTTGGTCGGCGTTGGGTTCGTAACAAAAACAGGTTCCGGTGAATTCAGGAAAAGCAATCAGCATTTTGCGAGCATAGGCTGTTGAGGCAATTCTGTCGCCAAACAAGCCATTTTCTTGTGCGTGTGCCATGGTTTTGGCGGCCACAACCGAGCGAGTGTTACCTCGTTCAATTTCTGTTGAAACTTTACTGGCAATACCAGCCAATAAGCTCTCATTGGCAATCAATGCTGCATTGTAATTACGGGTAGTAGTAAAGATGATGATGACTAATAAAATAAGCACCGTGGGCGCAACGCCCAGTAGCAGCATTCTGCCAAGAATACTGCGGGTAAACCTAGAGCGGATATTATTTTGCATAGTGGCTCCGTATGTCTTGGTAGGCGGTTAAGCCTGATAACTGATTTGTTGCTGTGACCTTTTAAAAATCAGTATAAGTTAATAAATCAAATGGTGTTGCTTGATCTAGATCAATAAAAAATCACTTAATGCGTTTTAAATTCGTACACACCAAACCAGTAGTGGCCTTGGCTGGACACACTAACTCGTCAGAAATGTTAATTATTTATATCAAAACCGTAAAAGTTGATTGTTTTTTGAGTTGCAATTTAAATTCAAATAGGTAATATAGCCGCCGATGTCAGTGGAGTACTGCGTCATATGTGTAATTTTGTTCCTAGGGATTGTTGTATTTATTGAAGCACACGTTTTTGGGATAGTTGTTCATTTTGAGGAAATCAAACCTCAAGATAATTAAGGAATTTAGTATGAAACTTTTTAAAAAATTACCAGTAGCACTGTCTGTAGCTGCTGTTCTTTGCCTTTCTTCTTTGAGCACCGGTGCTCTTGCTGGTAACTCACAAGGCGCTAGCAATGGTAAACCCTTCCAAGAATTGAAAGCCATCATCGATGAAAACCGCGCGTTAATTGAAGCCAACCAAGGTGACATTGCCGGACTTAAAACGGTTGTCACAAACCTTAAAACGGCACTCACCGATGTCCATCAACGTATCAACGGTATTGATACCAAAGTAGCGCAAAACACTGCTGCTATTGGTGCGGCTTTTGCCCAAATTCAAGCTAACGCTGGAGATATCAACTCACTGCGCAGCCAGTTGGTTGCCGTTCACGTGAGTGTTGTTAATTCAATTGCATATATCAGCAATAAAATCACTGTGCTTGAACACGATATTGCCGCTGTTTTGGGCCAATTAAACACCGCCACCGATGCTATGCAGGCTAAGTTGAACGAGCTTGAAGTGGCCGTTGCGCAAAATGCTGTGGGTATTGATGCTTTGCAACTACAAATGATTTCTTTGGTTTCTCAGCTCAGCTCACTAAATGCCAGTGCAAATATGTTGACCTGGGAACATACCCAGATGTCTGAACAAGTTGATGAACTGCAAGAACAAATAGACGCACTTGCGTTGGTTATTGCCAACGTCGGCGGCACTGACACGGGCACTGGTGATGATACTAGCTCGGCAGCCTGTTTTAGTTTCACAAATACCGCAAGCGTCGACTTGATGGGCAACGATTGGTTTGATAGCTGTGTTGATGCCCCAGGTAACACGGTAAGAGTCGTGCTTAAAGATACTGCTGGTAATGTGACTTATGAAGCAACGGGTACCAAGAGTGGCAGTTGGACGTATGATTTAATCACGACAACCCAAATGAGCACTACGCACATGTTGCCGTTTCATGATCAAATCATTACTTTAGACAATGGCGACAAGTTACTCATTTCTGGCAAAGGCTTTGAATCTGGCGGTTGTAGCTTCGACAAGTTTACCGGATACACCATTTCAGTTTACAAAGATAACTGGTCGATGGACCCGATTCTGTCGGTTATGCCATATTATCGCAAAGGTGCATCAAGCGAAGGTGTAAGGGGCGGTATGCCTTGGACCAGCGACAGAGAGATCACTTGGGATAATGGCGGGGAGATGAGTGCTTGTGCATTTGGCGGTTATGGAGAGCCAACCAAAGGATTCGAAGGTTCATTCGAGTTTTTCGTTACACCTTAACTGTTCTAAATGAATGCCGCGCGGTATCTGCCGGGCGGTATTGATATTCAAATCTATTATGCCAACCTCGGCCGGTTATACTAAAAATCGTGACCATATTAACGTGTTTTTAGACCTCGATATTTGGTCAATATTCATTTGTCCGTTTTAGGTTGTAATTTATCCAGTACTGTACGAAAATGCAGTTATGAAAAAGTTTATTCATATCGACATAAATACGAAAAGTTTAAAAGATCCTTACTTTTGATTAGATAAATAAGGCCTGTTTGGATATTGGTCCAATTAATATTAATTGACGTTTACCCCAAGTTAAACGCTCGATCCTTATGTATTATCCCTATTCAGTGAATCGATTTGGTGTGCCGCGGTATGGAATAAAACACTCAAATTCTGCAAATCTTCCGCTATTTAACATGGTTTACTTAACAATATCTATTTCTTGCTTAACAGTATTGTGTTATCTTCCTTGTTAAGATTAAAACTAATTTCGTTAACTTAACAGGTGGAGTATGGGCAACATCATTGATTATTTAGTCAAAACAAAGAAAATTCGGCAAGTTGACATTGCTAAGTCTCTAGAGGTAAGCAGGGCCCAGATAACCAAGTGGAAAAATGGGGAGCACTTACCGAGTGATAGGGAATCTGAGTTGTTGAAAATGGCCGGTTTATTTGGAGACAGTTACGATTGGGCTTTGCTGGTAAAATCTGAATCTAATGGTAAAAAATGGTGTGATATATTTCAGTATTGTAATGAATACAATGATTACCCTTCTGACAGTATTAAGGACATGCCGGAAATAGAGGTTCAATATACACTCGAATTATTTCAAAAAGCAGGTTGTACCATCCCAGAGGCAATTGATATCGCAGCACTGGAATCAGACTCAGAGCAGCCTTTTTTCTTTGAAGTAATCCAGACATGTATCTATGCAATTTGCCGTCAAACATACTGGATCAGTTTTTACTTAATGGACTGGAACAATTCCAAGTTTGATGAGCTAAGTGATTATGTTTACAATATTGAGTCAGTAGTGAGCAAGTTGGCATTTGCCGAGTTACGTGAAGATGATATACGAGCGCTGGGAGGAGATATATCAAGCTTTAGAAGCATGTGTTTTGAAGGTCGAAATGAAGCCAGTTGGTCTGTCAGAGAGTATGTGAAAAGGTGCAATTCGCTTGGTATGCAGATATCGGTAGATCCGTTTGAACTAATACATACAACTTCGGAGCATTTGCTGGATGAAGATGATTTTTGTTCCGTTTTATCTAGTAAACACATTGAATCATACCTTGATATTGCATCGAAAAAGATTCTAGAATCCAATATCATTTTAAGTCACCAATTGGCCGAAACAAACATGAAACTGGATTTACTATTGTCTGAACCACAAAAAGTGGAACTTGACAAAGTATTAGAGTATTTTCCTCCATGCAAGAACCCGTTGTTACAACAAAAGCCTTAAGCTGGCCTTTAAGGCGTTAAGGCGTTAAGGCGTTAAGGCGGATATTAATACGAAGAGTTAGACAAATTCTTGCTTTCGTTCGATAGGGATAACCGCTTCCATGTGATAAGTGCCACGGTGTATACTGTCAATAATTGCTTATGTGACTGGACTTTAAATGAAATACCCGCTCGGCATTCAAACGTTTCCAGAAATCCGTCAAGAGAACTACCTTTATCTTGACAAGACCGCACTGATCTATGAGCTAATTACATCAGGCAAGGTTTATTTCCTCTCCCGCCCGCGCCGCTTCGGCAAGTCATTGTTGATTTCTACTTTTGAATCATTATTTGGCGGTGACAAAGCTCTTTTTGACGGCTTGTCCATCAGCAAAACTGATTACGATTTTACTACGTATCCGGTAATCAAGCTGGAGTTTGCCAAAGACGAGTTTGATACCGCCGATAACTTGCGTAGTTACATTTATGGCGCGTTAGATGATATTGCAGGTCGTTACTCAATAACGCTTGAAAAGCCCACTTATAACCAGCGCTTTGATGAGTTGGTCACTAAACTGCATCAACAAAGCGGGAAAAAAGTGGTTTTTTTGATTGATGAATACGATAAGCCAATTCTCAATAACTTAAACAAACCTGCACTGGCTGAGATCAAGCAAGTAATGAATGCTTTTTATTCGGTGGCCAAATCGTTGGATGAACATTTAAAATTCGTGTTTATCACCGGTGTGTCGAAGTTTGCCAAGGTATCGGTTTTCTCCGGCATGAACAACCTAACGGATATATCCATGGACCTGCGTTACACGGCACTTTGTGGTGTGACCCAACAGGAATTGGAAAACAAATTCGATGCTGCCATAGATAAATTGGCAGATTT
This sequence comes from uncultured Alteromonadaceae bacterium, assembly GCA_938085045.1. Taxonomy (GTDB): domain Bacteria; phylum Pseudomonadota; class Gammaproteobacteria; order Enterobacterales; family Alteromonadaceae; genus JABSOG01. Next base: position 28,801 of record CALKGI010000085.1, on the reverse strand, counting down.
AGAATCTTTGGACAGGCAAGCAACTCTGGCAAAGATCAAACAATGGTATAATGGCTATGTTTTCCATCATAAAGCCTTCAGCGTATATAACCCGTATTCTTTGCTTAGTTTATTTAGCACTTTGGAATTTGACAGTTACTGGTTTGCAACAGCCACACCTACATTCTTGATTGACCTGCTTAAATCTCGAGAATTTGAATTGTCCGAGTTGACTCAACTGGAGCTGGACAAAGCCGATTTCATGGCGAATGAACCCGAACAAATGAGTCCTCAACCGGTCATGTTCCAGACTGGTTATTTGACCATCGGCTCATATGATGATGGCTGGTATCGCCTTGATTTCCCAAATCATGAAGTTAAGTTGGCCTTCAATCGATCGATAGTCGAGCAATACAGTAATATGGGTAAGGGGGGGAATACCGGTTATGTTCGCAGATTGTCTGCGGCTCTGAACAAACACGATTTGGATGGTTTTTTCAAAACCTTGAAGGTCTTCTTTGCAAATATCCCTTATGACATCGCATTGAAACAGGAAAAATACTATCAGTCTCTGTTTTACGCACTTTTTACCTTGCTTGGTTATCAGGTCGAAGCGGAAGTTCGTACTAACGATGGTCGGATAGATTGTGTATTAACGACGCAAAGCCATATATATATTATCGAATTTAAGCTACATGAAAGTAAGGAACAGGCCTTGCAGCAAATACTAGAGAAACAATACGCGCAAAAGTACCTGTGTAGTGAAAAACAGGTAGTTCTGTTGGGTGTTGAGTTTGATCAAGACGCTCGAAATATAGGCGGCTATATTGAAAAACGTTTGTAATTTCAATTGGTTTTTAGACATAGTTATTTTGCCAATAACCATTTATCCCATTTGGGTTGATTTTTAGTAGTAACTGTACGAAAATACAGTAATGAAAAAGTTTATTCATATCGACATGGACTGTTTCTACGCAGCGGTTGAAATGCGCGATAACCCAGAGTATCGCGATGTGCCAATTGCGGTAGGCGGTCAAAGTAAACGCGGGGTATTGAGCACCGCTAATTATCTTGCTCGCCAGTATGGTGTGCATTCGGCCATGCCTAACGGTCAGGCGCTTGCTCTGTGTCCTCATCTTAAAATCGTTTCTGGGCGAATGTCGGTTTACAAACAAGTTTCTGATCAAATTCGCGAAATCTTCGAACGTTATACCGACAAAATCGAACCTCTTTCTTTAGACGAAGCTTTTTTAGATGTTTCTGAATCCACGTTGTTTCATGGCAGTGCCACTCTTATTGCTAACGATATTCGCCGGGCCATAGAAGAGGAAACCGGACTGACAGCCTCGGCTGGTATTGCGCCAGTGAAATTTTTGGCCAAAATTGCCAGTGACGAAAACAAACCCAATGGCTATTTTTTGATAACTCCCGAAGAGGTTAAACCTTTTGCGCTAAAGCTCAATTTGAAAAAAATACCCGGTGTTGGCAAAGTGACTTTGCAAAAGCTGCACGATTTTGGTTTGTATACTGGGGCTGATGTTGTTGATTGCCCATTGCAGACGTTACACGATAATTTTGGACAGTTTGCCGATGTTATTCGCAGGCGGGCGCAGGGCATAGATGAGCGCGAATTGAGTTTAGAAAGAGTGCGAAAATCGGTTGGTGTTGAACATACCTTTGAGAATGACCTAACCTCATTTGGCCAGTGTGCCGAGAAAATTGCGGACTTATACGACGAACTCAAAAAACGCTTAGAGCGCACTGAATTGGCGCATAGGGTTAATAAACTTGGGATTAAAATCAAGTTTTCGGATTTTACCGCAACTACGGTTGACCAACACGGTAGTGATTTGGATATGGCGGTGTTTAGGGCGTTAATGGAAAAAGGGTTTAACCGGGGGCAGGGCAAGCGCGTGCGGCTTTTGGGGTTGAATCTTGGTATTGCTACGCAAACGGTGACTACGCAGTTAGCGTTACCATTTGAGTGACGTGTCTTTTAAGCCGGTTGAAAAATCAACGTTTGTTTAACAAACCATTGAGCTTTTTACTGCAACCGCAGCCAAGCGGTTGAGATAAGGCAACTATTAGCACATAATCATAGATATTCACACTCCCGTTTTTACAATAACGAAACAAAGGTAAGTTACCTATGTCATATCCAGATGCGGTGAATGTTATCGACATTCAAAACGCGCTGACCAGCGGTCAATGGGATTCATTGATTGTTGTCGCACCCAATTTTGATTTACAACAAACAGCGCCCCTTAACGACTTCATTAAAAACGCCGCTAGTGTCGATGCCCGCATCGGCTCGCAAACCGTTTTGATGATTTGTGATTTAGTGCCGGGCAATCGCCTGATATTAAGCCCTAGTGGTGATGTTAATGGCGATTACGCCGATGCCCGTAACTTTGGCGATGCGGCTAATGCCGCAATTTTGATGGCCAAACAAAGTGGTTCAACCCGGCCATTGATTTGGGTGCAAGGTGCACCAGATAACGAATTGTATGCGTTTTCTGCTGAGGTTGCTTATCTAGGCGCAACTCAGTCATTGTGGCAGCCGCTTGAAGCACGCGAATGTCGTGAAGAAAATATCGAACCGATTGAGCAGATTGGTATTTATGCTGGGAGCGATATTGACGAGAAATGGCTTAGTGCACTAGAAGCCGGTAGAAGAGTTGCCCGTGATTTGTGTGGTACTGAACCAGAGCGCATGGCGCCGCCTAAATTTGCTCAATATTGTGTTGAAGCATTTGAAGACTCTGCGGTTACTGTTACCGTTCGCGACGACATGGACGGCCTTGAAACTGATTATCCGATGATGATGGCGGTAGCAAGGGCTTCTTTGGCGGTAGTAAGACACCAGCCGCGTTTGGTTCGATTGGAATATACTGGTAGCGGTAAAATTGAAAAGACTCTGATGTTGGCAGGCAAAGGATTAGTTTACGATACCGGTGGTGCAGACTTAAAAGTTGGCGGTCACATGGCAGGCATGAGCCGAGATAAAGGGGGCGGTGCTGGTGTGGTCGGATTCTTAAAGACGGTTGCAGCGCTAAAACCTGCTGGTATTAAGGTGGTCGCCGAGATTGGTGTGGTTCGCAACAGTGTTGGCAGTGATGCCTTTGTGCCAGATGAAATCATCACCAGTCACGCGGGTGTTAGGGCTAGAATTGGCAATACCGATGCCGAAGGGCGCTTGGTTTTAGGTGATTTGTTGTCTCACTTACGTGTTGATGCGTTGAACGAAGTAAACCCTGAACTGTTCTCTGTAGCGACATTAACAGGTCATGCTGCGCGCTCAGTTGGGCCTTATACTGCCTTGGTTGAGAATGCACCCGCCAGACGCAACGGTTTGTCGCAAACGATGGTCGATAACGGTGATTTGTGGGGTGACCCTTGTGAGATTTCTCGTTCACGGCGCGAAGACTGGTCATTCATTGCCCCTCGAACTGCGGCAGATGATGTGATGTCTTGTAACAATGCGGCATCGGCAGTTACTGCGCGTGGTCATCAGTTCCCAATGGCATTTTTGGCTATTTCGTCAGGGTTAGATAAACACGGTTGTGATAGCGATAAGCCTATTCCTTTTGTGCATATCGACATTGCTGGTAGCGGGGTTGAAGATGGTGATTGGCAACATGGCAAACCTACGGCTTCGCCTGTTGTTATGTTAGCTGCCACGTATTTACGGTCATAGTTTAAAAATCGTCACCACGGATAAATATAGGGATGTCATTATCTGTGGTGAATATTGTTAATTTTCATGGCCGCAGGCCAAAGACGCGCATGCGATCTAAGCACTGAACTAAGGCCACCAAATGAAAATAAACCAAAAAATCTTGTTTTATATGTTGCCGCTGGTGGTTTTACCGCTGATATTGCTCGGTACATTTTCATTTGTCGGTGCCAAAAACAATTCAGAACAACAGGCAAAAAGTCGAATCAACAGTCATTTGCAGCAAAACCTTCAGCAAATTCAAAGTTACTACCAAGGCATCGAATCTACCCTTAACCTACTTAGCAAATCCAAGCCTGTCGAGCGCTACCTCAATTGGAATGCCAATGAGTTGTTGGCGCAACCGCAAAAACGCCAACTGAACCTCACTTTATTGGATTTATTTTCACAATATTCAGCTACTTACCAAGATTTTTACGAAGTTCGCTTGCTTTCGCCCACAGCAATAGAAGAAGTGCGATTTAGCACCGGCAGTGCCACTAATGCTTTTGAAGATGAAAGTCAGACTGATTATTTTGACCGCATCAAAAATATGACGGGCGAACAAGGTATGTTTTTGATAGCCAACCCAGATAACGATGAAATTGCTTTGCTGGCGGCTAAAAAGTTATACCGTAAAGCGGCTGTCGATGGAACCAACGCCAGTTTGGCTGGTTATTTGGTTTTTACGGTTCGCCCTTCACAGGTCACCGAAGTGGTTAATCGTCAGTTGGGCACCACAGGTGTTAATTTGGTTACCAACGAAAGGGGCGTTGTGTTGTTTGCCGCCCAGTCTTATTTGCAAAGCACAGTGTTGCCGATATCGTTGTTTGGTCAACTCAAAGGCACTATCGACAGCGATGAATTGGCAGACGTGAGCTATAAAGACGTTGTTATGCGTTTTCAGGGGGCACGTTTACCCAATGGCTATTTGTTGTTCAGCGGTATTGCCAAAGATGAAATTCTGACTGAGCACCAAAACTTAGGTTTAGTGTCGGTGATCAGCACTTTGCTGATGATAATAGGTGTGCCTTGTTTTCTTTACTTTTTTCTTCGAACCGTGGTTTTGTTGCCCATCGCTGAGTTAACCATGGCCAAACAGGCCGTAGGTAAGGGCAATCTTGATGTCCATTTAGACTCACATCAAAGCGATGAGATTGGGGAGCTTTATTCGTCGTTTAATGTGATGGTGTGCCAATTAAATGCGTATTCGCAGCGCGAAAGTGACAATAAGCAACACCTCGAAGATCAAATTCTAAAGCGTACTAAGGCGCTGAGAAATGCCAATCGCGAGCTTGAAAACGCTAATCTGGCGCTTAAAACTGCAAGAACTACAGCAGAGCAGTCTAACAGTCTTAAGAGCAACTTTTTGGCCAATATGAGTCATGAGATCAGAACGCCATTAACCGCCATTATCGCTTTTACCGAAGAAGCAATGAAGGCTCGTAACCCCAAAGATGGGCAGTGCGATTACTTGCAACGGGTATTACGCTCGGGTGAGGACTTGTCGCATTTGATTAACGAAATATTGGACTTGTCTAAAATTGAAGCCGACAAATTGGAGTTAGAGCACAAACCCATTAACTTATTCGAATTATTGACTGACATTGAGCTACACAATATTGCACTGGCACAGCAAAAGTCGCTTTGTTTTAAGATGAGTTATGATTATCCATTGCCTCAGGTTTTTAATGGCGACCTGACCCGACTGCGTCAAGTATTGGTGAATTTGTGTAGCAACGCCCTTAAGTTTACAGTTGAGGGGAGTGTTACGCTCACGGTCAGTTTTTTGAAAAATAACGGCGAGTTACGCTTTTCTATTCAAGACAGTGGCGTGGGTATGTCTGATCAGGAAATGGAGCGTTTATTTGAACCCTTTGTTCAGGGCGATGCTAGCATTGCCGACAAATTTGGTGGCAGTGGACTGGGTTTAATTATTTCGAAAAAGTTGATTCAATTAATGCTGGGGCGATTAGAGGTTGAAAGTATCAAGGGGCTGGGTAGCCGTTTTGACGTGACTATTCCAGCTGGAATTGCCACCTTGAACATGGTTAACAGTTTGCCACTTAACAAAGCTGTAGAGCACTGTGAAGGTGAGTTGGTCAGTTTGCAGTCGAACGCTCATGTGTTGGTTGCTCAAAACAATGCCGATAACCAAAATCAGATTGAGCAGTTACTTGGTCGTTTGGGTGTTAGCTATGATATTGTCGATAACGGCGCTCAAGCAGTCGAGTCGGCAATTTGTGAAAATTACGACCTTATTTTGATGGACATTCAAATGCCTGAAATGGGCGGTGTTGAAGCCGTTGAGTTATTGCGTCAGTCGTGTATTGATTGTCCGATTCTTGCGCTGACAGCCAACATTAACAAAGAAGAAATCGATTATTATCTCAAGTCAGGGTTTGATGGAACCTTGGTCAAACCCATAGCACCTGATTGTTTTTTAGATACCATTAATCATCATTTACAGGCGGGTTGTGAGTTGGGGAACGCTATGGAACAGTTGGTTGCAGATTTAGAAGAAGACAGCGAGATACAATTACTTAAAGACAATTTTAAAGCGGGTTTACCTACGCTCATCGCCGATTTTAAACAATATGTCGGTGAAAATGATCATCAAGGTATGAAAAATCATGCGCACATGATCAGAGGTAGTGCAGGTAGCTTGGGTTACCCACAATTGACTGAGCTTGCGGGCAAAATCGAAGGGCACGCTAAAAGTGGCGATAACGTAAAGGCCGAAGAAGCAGCTGAATTGTTTATTGAGGCCTGTGAGGTTTGTGTTTCTACAGAGGCGAGTTGACTGGTTGATTAAATGACGTGATTGCGGTTATTTTTGTGGCTTAAGACATACTGGTGTGATTTTTGTATAACAAATGTATGAAGTTAAGCCCTCGACAGCACATATAGAGTGATAGAACATGTTTAAAAGCACAAAATACCCAATAAAGCAGATTGTTGTGCTGGCCGTTGCGGCAGTTCTTGCCGTGGCTACTGTGAGCGTTCAGGCACAAATGTTAAAAGCGATTCAGATTTATAGCCAAGATGAATTGTTGACGCTGATCAAACAAAACAAGCACTTGCAACGCGTTAAAGCCGACGATTGTCAGTTGCTTCAAGATATTGAGGCAAGGGCAACCATATTAAAAGTCCCGGCCTATCAATTTTTATATGGTGACATGTTGGCGTATGCGGTGTGCGTTGATAAAAATGTTGTTCGTGGTATGCACTTTATGCGCCTTGCGGCTGATCAGGGCTTACCAGAAGGATTGGAGCAATTGGGTCGTTACTACCACATCGGTCACTTTGTGCAAAAAGACTTGGCTCAGGCCATCACCTATTTACGTGAAGCTGCATCTATGGGCAATATTCCTTCAAGAATAAGGCTGGTGGAGATTTTTTTAAAGGGTAACGGCAGCCCCCACGATTACGAAGACGCTTACCGTTGGTTACATCATTCGATAATACCCGACAAGAAAACCCACAAGAAAGCTGCCAAATTATTGACTCAATTGGCCAAATTAATGCCTGCGAAGGTCGTGAAGCGTGCAATGAGACCACAACGTGGATGAATTTTGACTTAAACCCTATAACGAAGACTAATTCGTGCAAATACCCAACTCACTCCACAATAGAATAATTACCCGACTGGGCAAGTGCTTCTAGTTTATGTAAAAACTCCGTATCTTGTTCAAATCGGGCGGCAGCGGGAATAACCAAAGTGCTGATGGGGTTTAACTGCGTGTTTGGCAGGTCTTTAAGGGCAATACGGTCTATACGTACTTTTTCTATGGGGTTGGTCGCGGCTTCGTAGATAATGACTTTGTGGTCAAGTGAATAAATACGAGCCAATTTTTCAACCATCAATTCTAGATGCTCTTTGCAGGTATCGAAGCGTTTTAGGGTTAAATCGCCAACGACACCGATTTGCCACACAATAAATAGGGCGGTTGGGTCGATGTTTCGCTGGTTGATTAAAAATTGGGTGGCTTCCATCGATTGCATACCTACGTCGCCAGGGTCTATGCCTAAGTCGGCGAATAAACAATCTTCAGCCGATATTCCGGGTAACATTTGCGCAGAATAACCTTCTTTTTTGGCTACAGCTATTGCTCTGTGACCTATGCAGGCAAACACACCTGGGTGTCCGTAAAAAACCGCACATACCTTTTTACCAGCTCGGACTGATTCAACGATTTCGTTGACCATTTGCTCATAAGTGGTTTTGCGTGATTTGCCTTCACCACCGCCTTCGCCATAAAAACTTGATAGACAGACAAACGCTTTTGCCATGCTTTTGACAAGATTAATGGTCAAATGATTGGCTACTGCTGCCATGACTATATCGGCGTTTTCAATATGGCTTTTGGCAATGGGGGTAAGTTGGCCACTTAACCTCATACCAGTGCCAACACAGACCAAGCTACCATGGTGATCACTCATAAATTTATCCTTTTCGACAAAAGTTAGTTGAAGGGTTTGGTTATGCGCTAAAACAAATGCAGTCATTAGACGAGTTGTCAGCTTACTCTTTTTCGGCGAGAATATGCAATATTACAATGGGTAAAGTCTTGTTAGTGCTGAGAGTTTTGTTGTAGAGCGTTTTATTGTAGAGAGTTTGGTCGTAGAACTTTTGGTTATTGAGCGTTGGCCGTGCGCCCAACAAAAGGCAGCGCACGCCAATTGCCGAGACTTAACTGGTCCAGTCATTCACCACTTCGTCGTCAAAGGTTTTGTGTAGCTTTTGATTCACTTGAATAATCCCAAACTCCTCTTGCATACCAAGACTTTTGGCTATTACCGCATCACCGCCACCTGAGATTAATGCACAAATATCTTGGGCTAATAACCCAAATTCACGCATTGATTCTTCTGGATTATTCTCAAACCCTGCCGCCATCCTAGCGTCAGAATCTACTGCATTCAAATAATCAACTACTTTAGACATAACAATTTTCCTATTTACCTGTGTTTTTTAGAACAAAGTAGTATATATCATAAGCGAAAACATGGCAAGGTTTATGCTTGTACCTTGGGTTTTGGGAACTTGTGCCGTCTGTGTGTGCTATAGGTGTGTCATTTTCGTTCCGGCGTATTTTGTTGCTCTGCCAAGGTTAACGGCCTATCTTTGAATAAGTGGTTGTTAACGGGTGAAAGCATGCAAGATAAACTAAAAATACTTGAAACACAGCAACAGCATTTGAGCATTGTTAGCGAGTTTGCCCTAAGAATGTTATCGCTCAATACTGTGAGCCGAGTGGTTTGGCATTTGGCCCGAGAAGTTGTCGCTAAGCTGGGCTTTGAAGATGTGGTTATTTACCTTATGGATGAAGAGCGTCAGGTATTGTGCCAAAAAGCCGCGTTTGGTGATAAAAGCCCAGTGGGGGAGGATATTATCGACCCTATCGAAATTAAACTGGGTGTTGGGGTGGTCGGTAATGCGGCAAAATCAAAACAACCTTTGTTAATTAAAGATACCCGTTTATACCCAGGTTATGTGGTCGATGGTCAACCTCGGCTGTCAGAGTTGGCGGTGCCTATGATTGTTAATGAGCGAGTGATTGGGGTGATTGATTCTGAACACTCTAAGGTCGATTATTTTACTGATCCACAACTGCAAACAGTGGTTGCTATCGCCTCAATTGCCGCCACCAAGATTGTTGAAACTCAGGCTGTGATTAAACTCCAACACAGTGTTGAGCAACTCGAATACGCCAGCAAAATTCAAGATACTTTGTTTGAGATTGCCGAGCTTATTTTTCAAACTGAATGTATCAATGAGTTCTATAAGCGCCTCCATGCCTGTATTGGCCGTTTAACATTCACCGATAATTTTTACGTTGCCCTAGCCAGTGAAGATGGTAAGTTTCTCAGTTTTCCTTACTTCGTTGACGAAGTCGATGGTTTTGCCGACTACGAGTCGGTGCCAATCGACGATGGTGTGCCGGGCATGACGGAATATGTGCTGTTGACCAATAAGCCGCTGTTGGTTTACGAAAGCGATATCGAAAAAATGGGTAAGAAAGGTATTATTTCGGTGCGTGGTTCGTTACCCAAAGCTTGGTTGGGCGTGCCTTTTTCAAGCGATGAACTCAAAGGGGTTGTGGTGGTGCAAAGTTACTATGACCGGTTTGTGTTCAAAGAAAAAGACAAACAATTGCTGGTTTTTGTCGCCAAACACATCCGCAATGCCATAGAGCGGATGAAAGCTAAGTCGGAACTCAAGTTTTTGGCGTTACACGACCCACTGACCAAATTGCCTAATCGATTGTTGTTTGCTGACAGAATTGAGCACGCGATAACCAATGCGAACAGTAACGGTCAATCGGGCATCGCGGTATTGTTTCTTGACTTGGACCGTTTTAAACAAGTAAACGATACGTATGGCCATCATGTTGGCGACAAGCTGCTGATTGAAGTTTCGCAGGCTATCAGCCGCTGTATTCGCGCAAACGATACGCTTAGCCGTTTTGGTGGTGACGAGTTTGCGATTTTGCTAGAAAACATCAACGATGAATTGCAAATAACGGCCGTTGCTGAGCAAATTATTACTGAGGTACAAAAGCCCATTCTCATCGAACAATTCCAAATTACTACCTCGACCAGCATTGGCGTGACTGTTTTTCAAGGTGCAGAGATCACCTCAGACACTTTGCTTAAACAGGCAGACGAAGCGATGTATCAGGCCAAGTTACATGGTCGCAATCAGGTGTGGCACTACGACAACAAAGGCGGCGCTGGCTGTACTGGCACTTATAAGGTGGAGCGAGATTTTGCGCAAGCGATTGAAGATCAAGATTTGTTTTTTGAGTATCAACCATTAATCGAATTTGAATCAGGCAGGATTGTCGGTGCTGAAGCGCTGGTCAGATGGGATCATCACGAGCAGGGCATTATCCCGCCCAATGCTTTTTTGCCTGAGTTAGAAAAGGCCGGGTACAGTTATCAGCTCGATATGTATGCTTTGAGTAAGGCATTGGCATTTTTGTCTAATTGGCAAAACACCCTGCCGCCAAAATTTCGGCTTAATGTCAATATTTCGGGCGCTGGATTTACATCAATGCCCTTACTGGCTTTATTGCAAAAGGCCCACATTATCACACCGCAAATGTTACATCATTTGTGCATCGAAATTGTTGAGCAAAGCATTGTTAATAGTGTCTCGCAATGTCAAAAGCGCATGAAAGAGCTAGCGGCTATGGGGGTTTTTGTTGCGCTCGATGATTTTGGCACGGGGTATTCGTCATTAAGCTATTTACAGCAATTTGACTTTGATTACATTAAAATCGACCGCAGTTTTATCCAGAATCAAGATCATGACAAAGACAACTGCATTATCCTTGAAACCATCATCAACTTGGCCAAGTCGCTGGACATTAGAACCACAGCTGAGGGTATTGAAACAGCCGAGCAGTACCGTCGACTGAAGAATATGCAGTGCACTATAGGGCAAGGGTATTACATGTCTCGGCCAATATCAGAGTCGAATGTTTTGGCCTTGATTAAAAGTTCAGACAGGCCTTGGGCGGGACCGACAAAACTGTAAAAAGGGGATGAAAAACCGTCTTTGCTCATTCTAAAGCTATTCATCATTAATTTTGCCGTTTGCCTCCAATCGTTGGTTTTTATCGAGATAAAACACAACAATAACTTTGAATGCTTCAAGGTTATTGCCCAGATCTCTGTACGAAGTCTCTTTTAACCTTTCTCGTTCAAGTCTATGTATCCGCTTGTGTTTATTTGTAACCCTCCTCAATACAAAAGTGCAACTTTCGTGTCATACAAACGTCATAAAACGCCTTGAAAATTGAATAACAATTCAATAAAACAGGAAGCACCATGAAAAACCTCACACTGGGCATCGCCGTTGGCCTGTCTTTAATCTCTGCCAATACCATGGCCGACATATACCAAGATGCCTCTATGGCCGAGCAAAAAACGCGTTACGCGGTTAAGCACAAAGTATTAAGAAACGCCAAACAACACCGTAATCAACAAGGCTGGATTCATGCCGATAAGGCACAAGGTGACGCTACCAGCGGTTTTTATCAAGGTGGCAATTGGCTTAAGTTACATGACAGAACCATGAGCATTGGCATTGGTTCAATGAACATGTCTTTTAACCCAGCCAAACTTGATTGCACTCAAGGGTTTTCTTTTGATTTAGAAGTGGGTGACGACACGGTGACCAGTATTAAACCCAACTGCGATGACCTACTCAATGCTTCTGTCAGTTATCCCATTAGTCATACTTTTGATTTGTTCGAAGCGCCTGTGTTGATGGTGCCGATGGACCCGCTGGGTTTGTTCAGTGTTGGCGTTAAGTTTGGCGTTGGCGTAACCGTTGGGGCCGACTTTCAAGTAGGCGGAGTGATTGGCGGCGTCGATAACGATGTACCGTACGAGGTTGATGGCGTGCGTAGGCCTGATTACATTTACGCTTCAATCGAACCTTATGTCGCCGGTAAAGTCAGTGGTTCGGCTTATACATCGGTGGGCTGGGGCATTTCTGAGTTTGGTGCTAAGGGTAAATTCAACCTGCTTAAAGTCAAAGGAAAAGCCTATATGGAAGCGGGCATTCGCCGGGTTGAGGTTGATGATGACATTAAGGAAGAGGGTTTTGTCGAACTGAAAATATCCGGCAAAGTGTCGGGTGGCGACGGCAAAGTGTTGGCTTACTGTAAAAAACTGTGGGGTTTATTGTATTTTGATGCCGAACTGATGTCTTGGGGACCTTTGTATGAGTTCGAGCAAACGTTCTTTGAATATGCCAGTCCAAGCTGGGAAGCACTATAAAACTCAATGTAGTAGGGTGCGCCGTGCGCACCATTTTTAACGACTCGATAAGAGAACTGACATGAAAAAACTGGTTTTAACTTTGGCTTGCGCATTGATTTTGTTGTTTGGGTTATATCAATTGCCTCAGGCCGACAACATTGCTCTAAATAACGAAATGCCTGAATTTAAACAAGCGCAGTTAGTGCCCAATAAGCAACAAAAAACGGCTGTGAAAAAACAACTCGGTTACCGCTTTACCATAGTATCAAGCATGAGTGACCAGCAGCAAAATCCGTTGCAAAGCTCAACGTTTAACGGGTTTATTTCTCTTAAAAAGCGTATTGATGACAGTGGTTGGTATGGCCAAATCACCAATGCCCAGTTAACTCAAAACCAGCAGAATAAGCACTGGGCACAATCGATTTACTTCACGACCAACTACAGCGACTTTGTGTTCGCTGATGTGGATTTTTTGGGGTTACCTGTGGGTCATCCCGGCCACGCCATTGGCTTTTTACTAGAACAATTGTCTTATCAAACCGATGCGACCTTGGTGATTAACGAGGCTATGGGGCCGGTGCAGTACCAATATAACAAATCGTTCGATAAGGTGACGCGCGTAAAGCGAGTTGCGGCTGAAAAACCACAACAACTCAAGTCGAGTAATGAATTTTGGCAGTTATCACTGAATAACGATTGGCCCAGTGAACTGCGTTTTTATACCAATAAGACCCATCAAACCGAAAACTCCGTGTTGAATGTCAGTCAAAAGGTCTATCTTGAAGTCGCCGATGTTGCGGCCAGTTGGTTAGAAAATCAATTTATCGCTCAGGCTAATGCTAACTTGTCGTTTGATGGCGCACAGGCCAAAACTGCTGCTCATCAAATTATCGACCAAGCGAGCTTTGACAAGGCATTACTACAACTAATCGACAGTGCTGATGCTGAGTTGGCCAAAGCGGTAGGATTATATTTACTTGAACACTATTCAGATCACGACCTAGTGAATTTGATAAATGCTCAACACCCAGACGCCAAAGTGGCGTCATTGTTAATTTACGCTTTGCAAAAAGCGGGCAATTTCGCCGCCGAAGTGATGCTTACTCAATTGTATCAACACGTTGAACTTGGCGATATCAACAAACAAAGGGTATTGATGTCGATGGGGCGTTTTGAAGGCGCCACAGAGCAAACCCTTAATGCGTTGACAAACATCACCTTAGATGAGCAAAAAACCATGGCCGATACCGCTTTATTGAGCATTGGCAGTTTGGCCAAATTCAGTCGCTCACAAAAAGCGGCAGTCGAGGATGTTTTGGCACACAAACTGGCTCAGCCCGGCAACGAAAGTATGGTCATTACCGCCATTAAAAACAGCGGCCTCACGCGTTTTAACGATAAGGTTGAAAATATGCTTGGTCATCCGCGCGAATCGGTTAATGTGGCGGCAATAAAGTTGTTGTCAAAAGACCCCAAATATCAAAGCCGATTGGTTGATTACGCGCTTAACAGTAGACAGGCCAAATCAATCACCGCATTAAGGGTTGCCTTGTCAAATCAAGGTTTGGCGTTAACCAAAGCGCAAAAACAGCAGATTGAGCAGACGTTGGCAGCCATTAAACACCCGGTAATAAAAAAGCAACTGGTGGCATTATTGACGATGGAGGATAACAATTGGGGTGATTGAAGGCGTCTTTTCCCTACACTAGCCCTAAACAAATCAACAAGATAGAGCTATAATTCGGTTATGATTGGTAGATTTGACCTAGACAGTATTATTTATGAGGCAAAGAGTTACAGCGAGTTTAATTGGGGGGGCAGGGTTGTTTTTCAGCTTGTTCAGTCCCTTGGTTAATGCCGAGAAATTAAACTTTATTTGGAACGCTTATTGTCCTTTCACTTGCGAAAGTGACAAAACTGGCCAATCCGGTTATGCCATGGAAGTGGTTAAGGCGATTTTTGACAACTCAAAATACAAGGTCGAATATACCTACGCGTTATCTTGGAATCGGGCGATGAGTCAGGTTGAAAGTGGCGAAAAAGACGCCATTGTTTTTAGCTTTCATGGCGTGGAATCAGACCCTCTTTATATCATCCCGAAGCAATCTTTGGCTTGGGAAAATAAAACTACTTTTGCAGTCAGAAAATCCAGTCAATGGAGATTTCAAAATGTCGACTCACTAAAAGAGCTGAAGTACATTGGGGTGTACAAAGGAACCGTGTGGATTGACCAAGACATTGCCAAATTCGAGCAAAACAACAGCAGTAAATTTGTATACTTGCATGGCGATGATATTGTTAAAAGGGCTTTTAATATGTTGCGCCGAGGAAGGATTGACGCTTGGGAAGATTCTCAAACTTTGCTCAATTATCACATCTATATTAATAACATCAAAGACCTTCGTATCGAAACATTACCAAAACCGCACAGTTCGACTGGTGACTTGTTGTTTAGTCGAAAAAATCCCAAATCAACAGAGTACGCTGCCTTTTTCAGCGCAGGCATGAAACAGCTACGTAAATCTGGCAAGTTAAAAACCATATTAAAAAAATACGGACTGAAAGATTGGCAATGAAAACCGTAGAATGCACAAAGTTTGGACCCGCCTTAGATGCACTTAAACTGCAACAAGTCAATAAACCCATTCCGACTGATGAACAAGTACTGATTCGAATTGATGCAACGTCTGTAACCGCAGGCGATTGTGAAATTCGTAACCTGCAATTTAACTGGCTGTTTAAACTCGGTTTGCGTATGTTGATGCGATTTAAAACTGTGGTGCTGGGCATGGAACTGGCCGGAGAAGTTGAAGCGGTCGGCAAAGGCGTTACCGGGTTTAAAAAAGGCGACCATGTTTATGCTTCACCTGGGTTTAACGCCAATGCCGAGTATATTTGTTTGGGTGAAAAAGAAAATGTTGCATTAAAGCCAGCTAATATGACCATAACCGAAGCCGCAGTTGCCCCGGTAGGCGCGCTCAATGCCTTACATTTTTTACAAGAAGCCAAAATTAAACCCGGTGAAAAAGTGTTAGTTTTTGGTGCATCTGGCAGCATTGGCACCTTTGCCGTACAAATCGCTAAGCACTTTGGCGCGCATGTCACAGGTATATGCAGTACCACAAACTTGGCTATGGTGAAAAACCTTGGTGCTGACCATGTCATTGATTATACAAAAGAAGATTTCACTCAAAGCGATGCATGTTATGACGTAATACTCGACACTCTCGGCAAAGCACACTTTTGGCGCAGTCAAAAAAAGCTAAAAACCAATGGACGCTACTTGTTGGCCAGCCCCTGTTTTTCACACTATATGCAAGCAATTTGGCTGTCTTTTTCAAGTAAGGTGGAGTCCAGCAATAAAAAAGCCATCTACAGTGTAGTTACCATGAATGCTAGTGATCTAATTGCACTTAAAACCTTGATTGAAACTGCCAATATCAAATCTGTTATCGACCGAACTTATCCACTTGAACAGTTAGCACAAGCCCATCAATATGTTGAAAAAGGACACAAAAAAGGCAATGTGGTGATCACTGTTTGTCATGATTGAGCCAAGTGATCAAATACGTTTTCACAAAAGTCGATATAGTACTTTAATTCAATGAGATTAAATGACGTTGATATTTTGATACGACATTTAAGTAATATCTTCAATATTTCGGCATTTTGGAAATGCACCGCAACCCCAAAATGAATTGCCTACATTTTTACCTTTAGTCGCTTTGCGCTTAATCATTACAGCACCGCACTTGCTACAGGCTTTTTCATTGATTGCGGTATTGACCGTTTTATTGGGTTTGTTACTAATGATCTCTTTGACGTGTTTAATGTGTTGCCTGTCGGTTTTTAAGCTGGGGGTTAGGCGAGTATGTTCAATTTGCTTCACTAAACTGGCTACAATGCGCTCATCTATCAAAACTTTGACTTTAAAAGAAATGAAACAGGGTTTTAAACGTTTGAGCGTGCCAGATATACAGAATTTCTTCTAAATACATCGGGTATCCAGTTTTTATTGTTGTTTGCTTGATGTGACGTGCATCATTATATATCTAAAAGTACCGATAGAACGCTTTATTACAGCTAATTTTTTAGTGCATTCCTAGGCTGCTTTAATTGGTTATGGCATCAGTACATTGAGAAAATGGGATTGTTGAAAAATACAACTAAAATAAAGTTTGGGTAGAGGTTAATTTAGAAACATAAATAAGGAGTTTAATTTTGAGTGAAGATGATCAACAAGACAAAAATCAAAACAAACCAAAAGAAGCTGATATGCCTAAACAAGCTCGCATTGCTGCGGGTATCGCACTGGGCGTAGGCGTAGGTTTGGCGATTGGTAACTCAATGAACAATATCGGGGCGGGGCTAGCCATAGGTGTTGCCATTGGTATTGGTGTTGCGGCTGGCACAGGTAAAGACAAAAAGGATGATTGAGGCAAAAAAGGGGTCGGTAAATTGGCCCCTAACAGCAGCATTTGTTTAAGCTGATTTTTTTGGCGTGATTAGTCTTCTTGGCCGTCAGTACTGCGCTATTCGAACAACCTACAAATACTAAAACAACAGTTTCTAATCAGGCTATTCAACAAAACTTAAAGCATCGGCCAGCTGGGAAAAGTAGCTACGACCCAGCCAAACATCGGGGTCGCCTATCACAAATATGTGTTCTTTTGCTCGCGTTAAGGCAACATTCAACAGGTTAGGTTTGCTCGACGCCCATGTCGCGCCACCAAAATTTTGCGTATCACACCCTAACACTAAAATGACTATGCCATTTTCTTTGCCTTGAAAGGTGTGTACGGTGCCGATATGGCGTCTGCGCCATTGGTAAAATTGCTTGAAGTCAAAACCTGTGAGATGGCAAATGGTGTCTTTATGCTGAGTAATGGTTTGAATAAGCTGCTGTTTAACGGCTCTGAAAGGGGTGATGATGTATACGTCGTTGAGGTTTTTACCCGACTGGGCCAATTTGTACAGTAAAGACAAAGTATCTTGCCCTAGTTCGTTTTTGTATTGTTTGACAGTGCAAAAGCCTTGAGAGACCTGCCAATGGTTGTTGCCCAATACGGCGTGTTGCCGAGCTTGAATTTCATCTGTTGGTGAGCCGTGTATCATTCGGCCATCGTAGGCAATGTTGTTGGCGATGCTAAACATCGGCTCAATACACCGTCGGTGAACCCAAAGTGGTATGCCAACCCATTGTCGTCGTTGATTGGCATCAAGCTGGCAACCATAGGCATTGGCCCGATCACTAATTTGCTGCACCGACCACAATTGTGGATCCCATTGACTGGCTTCTTTACCCAATACCGTTCGGCACAAAGCCTCACTGAGTTTAGGTGGGGTGGTGAATACAGGTTCGATTTGCAAAGGGTCGCCAACCACAATCACTCGTTTGGCACGCCAAATGGCACCCACTGCCGATTGGGGCACAGCTTGTCCGGCTTCGTCTATCATCAACCAACCCAAATCACCCGCCTTGAGCGATTTGAACATGCGCCCTAACGAGGCAAAAGTAGTTGAAACCACAGGCACCAGTAAAAACAACATTTGCCAATGAGCTTTGGCATCTTCTATTTCTTGCCCCCTGAGCACATTTTTAATGCGGTAAAGGGCCTGAAAAAAAGGCTGGTGCCGTAAGGCTGCACCTACCCATGCTTGATGCAACTTTAATGCGGCAACAAACAGTTCTGAGCGCAGTCGATTTAGATTTTCGTCTTGCCAAAACGCAGTGCGTTGCAGCTCTGGGTCGCTGATGTCGGTAGTTGAATCTGGCACTTTTTTGCTTTTATGGATATTCTGAGCTGTGTCGAAAATAAACTGATTTTTTGAGTATTCTTCTTCAGCCTTTGCCAGTTCAATGGCGGCGTCATCTGAATTTTGCTGCCATTTTGTGATGGCTTGCTGTAGAGATATTTGGTTGCGTTGCAATTCATTTAATTGCTGTTTTGCCTCGATTAGGCGTTTTCGCGTGGCGTTTAAGTCGATGCCATGTGCTTGCGCATCGGCCATTTTTAATGTTTCAATTTCGACCGAATCAAGGGCTAACGGTAGTTCTTGCACTACTTGGGCCAATTGGTTTTCAAACGTAGCCAATTGAGTTTGCGCCTGCGCTTGTGCTTGTTCGAAAGGTGCTAAGACTGTGGTTCGGGGGTTGGCACTAAGCCAAGCTTTCAGCTCATTCATTGACTGCAACTGACTGATTTGAGTTTCAAACGCGTTCAGTTTGTCTTTAAATGCCTTTTTGGCAAGATTAAAGTCGGGCGCTGGTTGTAACCGTATCCATTGGTAAAAATTCAGTATGTCAAATTCTTTGGGTCGCTGGGCTTCTTCTTGAGAGCCCTTATTAAAGTGACAGTCAAAAAAGAACGATTCGACAAAGTTGGCGCGATTCTTTTGACGCCCAAGTACTGCGCTTAACAAACCCCAGCATTGTTCATCGGCACTTAATGGCTGATAACCCTTCTTGGTTTTAAGGGCATTGAGCTGGTTGGCGACCGGTTTGTAGTGATCTAGATGGGCAAACTCATCTGCGATTGAAGACACCAGCGGCAACTCTTTTGATATGTTTTCTACCGCTAGATTGTTCGAAGAGGCTACCACCATTTCGAAGCCAGTTAAGGCTTCTATTGGAAAGCCTTGTTCGGTTATTCCATCTGTTGGCTTGTCTAACTCGGCCAGTACTTTGGCGCGGGCGACGATATTTTGTGAAACCACATCACGTAGCAAAGTGGTTTTACCCGTGCCCGGTGGTCCGTTGACCGACAATAATCCTTGGTCTTTGAGTTCGTCAAAGGCGGTATTAATGGCGAACTGTTGCATTAGGCTCATAGCGTGGGCCGGCTCACTCGGCCAACGACCCGGCGGCATCATGGCGGGTGCTAGGTTTTTGATGATTAGCTCAAGCCCTTTGGCTGTGTAGAGGTCGGCGTGTTTGTTTTGCTTTTCGCACAAATAATCCATCAGCGCCTGTTGGCAACTACCGTTATTGATGCTGTTAATCACCCGTTCGATATCTTCAATATAAAAGCTGTTGAGAATGGGCATTAACCGTTCGTCAGACAATGAACCTTGTGCGCGTTGCATTTGTGGTTGTTCATATTCCATTGAATGCTCAGCTGTATATTCAGGTGCAGAAGCATCTTGGCTTTGGTCTGACAGCGTGTTGTCACTACGCTTTTTGTTCTTTATCTCGTACCAGTCGAGAATAAACGAAAACTCGCCACCTGGGGTAAAGTTGGCCCAGCTGTATAACTCGTTGAGCAGTTGATACAAGGTTTGTGCGTCAAGGGTGCGAGTGTTGGGGTTTTGTGGGTGGTCGGGCAATACTGGCGCAACCCGGTCAAGAAACTGAGCCAATAACTCACAGCGCTGATTGAAAGACTCAAGAGTCAACTCATCAATGGTATCGCCCAGTAAATGACCCAGTGCCCATGGTAAGGTACTGACCGACATTCGCATAAAATCTGGATTGCCCCAAGGGTCAAGTATCAACTTGGCAAAACAGGTGTCGCCTTGGGGGTCATAACGTTCTTCAAATTCCAGCGCTTTTTTTGCATCGGTTTCGTTGCCAAAACAATGTTCGCACACGCTGTTTAATACTGATTTATCGAAAACGCCCAGATACAAAATAAAACCATAGCGGCGGTTTTCGGGTATACCCAACTGCTGGCATGCTCGTGGGTCAAGCCAAGGTAAAACGGCCTCGCGTTGGTGGGCTAATTCATCGAGTGTTAGTTTGATGTGTTGCAGGTTGGGATCAGTTTTATCAGGTAGGTTGTAAGGCTGAAAAAACTCAACCATGTGCCAGCTGCGCAATATTCTTGTCGCCTGCTCTTGGTTGGGGGTCATTCAAACACCTGACTTTTGGGATAACAGCTTGGCAAGATTCGGTTATGTTTTTATGTGGTTATATTTTGCAATAAAGGTGCATTAATTGGGCTTGATTGTCAACCGTGGGGCTTATGATAATGGGTAGATGGAGCTAATCAAACAACCCACCCAAAAATGTCAAAAAAGCATCGAGCTTAGGTGATGAATCTCGCCTTTGCTGGCTGATGGCATAAAGGGTGCGTTGGCGTTGTTGCCATTGGGGGAAAACCTCAATCAACTGACCACTTTTTATGGCGTCATCCACCAGATATTGGTAAAGGTTGGCTATACCCATACCATTTAATGCTGCCTGATAAAGTGCGTAGTTATTGTTGCTGGTGTATATGGCTTTGGGCTCAATCGTGATTGTTTGTTTGCCTTTGTTGAATGTCCAAAGGGCAAAAGCTTGAGTGGCGGTGTAATTTAGTAGTGCCATGTTTGTTAATTGTTGTGGATTGTTTGGCATTGCCACTTGCGCCAAATAATCGGGTGAGGCCACTAGTCTTTGCGTGTGTACGCCGGCTATACAGCTGTACAGTGATGATGTGGGCGGCACATTTCGGGAGCGAATGGCCAAATCAAAACCTTCTTCGGTGATATCAGTCAGCCTATCATTTAGCACCAAGTCAATTTGAACTTTGGGGTGAGCACGGGCAAATTTGGCAATGTTAGGGGCAATCAAAAACTGGCCAAGCCCAGTAGGGGCTGCAATTCGCAATCGTCCTGAGGGTTCGTTGCCTTGTTGACGAAGGCGCTCTTCAAGGTCTTTAAATTCGCCCAAAATACGCTGCGCACTGAGCAAGTATTCACGACCACTGTCGGTCAGGCTTTGGCTGCGAGTTGTTCGGTGTAGCAATCGAGTTTGCAAACTGGCTTCTAACTGGTTAACTGCCTTGCTGACCGATGATACTGTCATTGACAATTCGTTGGCAGCTTTGGTGAACGAACCTTTTAACGCCACCATTTGAAAAACTTTCATTAGGTGGAATTTGTCGCTGTCGCGTTTCATTCCATTATGTCTTTAAAGGAAATAGTTATTTGTCAATTTAGCGTATTAATCTCTTAAATAAAACAATATAGACTGGCTTTTCTTTAAATTGATGCCAAATGAGGTTTGTATGAAAACTGGATTTCCTATTTTTTTGAGTGTTTTACTTTTTACTGGGTTGCTGTCGCTTAACGGTTTGGCTTATGCCGATGATAAGCACCAGCTTGAACATACCAAAGTTGAGTTCTCGCTGCCAATGGGCTGGACCATAGGCGAAGTTGCGGCCATCAAGGTATTGCCCAATGGCCACTTTTTAGTGTTTCATCGCGGTCAACATCAGTTGTTGGAGTTTGATAAAAACAAACACTTTATCCGCGAGATTGGCCAAGGGTTGTTTAATAAACCCCATGGTTTGCGCATCGACAGACATGAAAACATCTGGACTACCGATGCCAACACTCAGTTGGTGTTACGATTTGCACCTTCAGGCAAGGTGACTATGGTACTTGGCAAAAATAACCACAAGGGGAGTGGCTGGTTTGACAAAGACCGTAACGTGGTATTTTTCAACAATCCGCTGGATGTCGGCTTCGACTCTCAAGACAATATTTATGTGGTAGACAAGGGCAACGACCGCATTGTTAAGTTCAACAGCAATGGCAACCTAGTTAAAACTTGGGGTAAAAAGGGCACTGCGCCCGGTGAGTTCAACTTTGCTCATTCGATTGATATTGATACTCAAGACCGCATTTATATTGCCGACCGTGAGAATAAGCGTATTCAATTATTTGATGTAGATGGCAAAGTACGAGGACAGTTCGACAACATTGGTTACCCATACATTATTACGCTTGCCAATAATACGCTGTGGATGACTGATGCGCGGTTTGAAAAAGTGCTGCAATTGGATTTAAACGGCAAAATCTTGAAAAGCTATCAAGGCAAAGTGGGTCGTAACCCCGGTCAATTTAGCTCAGTGCATGGCATAGATGTCGATGCTAACGGTGATGTTTGGGTCAGTCAGGTATTTAACTGGGGCGGGATTAATAAGCTGGATTTGTGATTGGTTTGAGTTGTATAGGTTTGAGTTTCAGCTTTCTAGAGCCCATATAGTTTATTTGATACAGGTGACAATTCATTAAACTATATTGAGCTCTAGCTCGCTATTTTTAATCCTTTATAAAATAAATTTTCGATATTTTGTTGTTTTTGATTTTATATATTGCTGTTGCTTCTAAAACCTTGCCGTTTGCAAATCCTGTAACGCGTTCTCGGTCGATGACGGTATTACCAAAAATAATTCGGTTGATTAGCTCGCAGTGTAATTCGGTTACCCTTTTAAACATACCTTTGTAGGTATTACGCATGTTTTCTTTGCCTTTATATTGCAGCTTGTTGGGAAAACTATAAACCTCAACATCATCGGCGTAGGGGGCTAAAAACGCTTCTAAATCTCGCATGTTGTAGGCATTTAATTGCTGCTGCGCCAGTTGTTCTGGTGTTGGTAAAATCAAGCTGGCTGGGGTGTGTAATTCTCCGCCTTTTATCACATATTCTATGTTTTTAAGTGCACCTATGTCTTTTAGCGGGTTGCCATTTAGCAACACCAAATCGGCCATTTTTCCGCTTTCTATGCTACCCAGAGTATCGTCTTTGCCCAGTACTTTTGCGCCGTTAATGGTTGAAGCCTGCAAAATGGTTAGGTTCGATAAACCTGCTTGTTGCATGTGGCCTATCTCATCAATATACGAAGAGGCGTGCATGGTGCCGATGTTACCAGCGTCGGTGCCTGTGGCGATGATGACTGGTTGCCCGCTTAAGCGTTTGAGGTTGGCTGCGCGAACATCATCTTCTTTTTGAACACGTGCGGCCCATTTTGGCTGGAAATCTCTATAGCGTTTAAAAATCGGTTTATCGGTCATATGCCTGGGGTCGAGCATGGAGCCGACTGGGATTGGGTTGGCTAACGCCAAATCAGCTTGTGAGGGTTCGATGGTTTGTCCTAGAACTTCGACGTATTTGTGGTGCACTATTAATGTGGGTATGTAAACGACCTTTTTTTCAACCATCATAGACACAAATTCATCATCAATGGGTTCTTTAACGCTGTGCACCAGAATATCGGCACCAGCTTTAACCGCCAGCTTGGCGGTCTCTAACTCGGTTGCGTGAACGGCGACTTTTAATCCGTGTTTGTGGCTTTCATCAATTGTTGCTTTAACAATACTGTAGCTGTCTTGAGCCGATTGGTCTTTTAATGCGATATACCAGATTTTAATGAAATCGGGTTTGTAGGGGAGTTGTTTTTGTACCAGAGCAATTGCTTCGGCTTCATCATTAACTTTAATGATGGGCGAATCGTCAATTTCAAACGCTTTGGGTTGATAGGTCGAGATAAGTGGTCCGGTGAGGCTGAGGTTAGGGTATTGGGTTGGGTCATCAAATTTTTTGTCTAATTCAAAATTGGCCAGTGGTCCGCCAACATCAATTACGGTGGTAATTCCGGCAGATAGGTAACGTTTTAGCAAGTCACCAGCGTTGTCTTTTAACCACTGCCTTTCGGCGTCATAAGATTTTAGTTTTGTTAAATCGATAGCATCGGGGCGAGTATACAAACCACCAGATTGAAACAAATGAATGTGTGAGTCAACCATTCCGGGGATAAGCCATTTGCCTGAACCATCCACATGTTTGGCGTCTTTTGCCGCAGTGACTTTACTGCTCACTTGTTTGATTTTGCCATTGTCGATAACAACTGACTGTTTGTTGATTTTTCCGGTATGTACATCAATGACATTGACATCATCTATCACTAATTCGACAGCTTGGGTGCTTAAGTTGAAAGTAACGGCTAAGGTGAGTAAAGCGATTGCGAAGATTCTATTCATAGATTTTTCATTAAATGGCCGGTAGATGTGTTTGGAGTGTAGCAACCCAGTTGTTTTTAAACCAGTGGTGAGAGGGCGCAATGAACATTGTGCGTATTACGTTACCTTAAACGCCTAGGACGGATTCTTAAGATACTGTAAACTCCAATAAAATGATTAGAGGCATTGCGAATGAACAGAAAGAAAAAGCTTAACGACCGACTGAAAAAGAAAGTCAAAAAAACCAATGCCAAATTGCGCAGTAGTAATAAGCCTAAATATGTTTCTAAGGCCGACCGGGCGGCGTTGGATGGTGGGGTGGTTGATGGTGAGTCTGGTGAATCTAGCAAAAGAAGCGGGGATGAATCACCCGCCTACGAGTAGTTACAAAGCTTGGGTGGTAGGCGGGTGATTTATCCCCGCTTTTAATCTTTTAACGTTCGCAAAATACGCCGGATTGGCCTAGGCTGAGGTTTCTACTCTACACCAAGGAACGGTTATGTATAAATCACATCAATTGCGTAAAAATCGGGTTTCAATGCCCTTTCATTATTACAGCGTTACCACTGTTACTCATGTCCGAAACTCCTTATTTACTTCGTTTGATATCGCCAAAATTGCGATCCGAAACCTTTACTTGATGGATGAACGCCAAGATACCAAAACGGTCTGTTTTGTCGCAATGCCCGATCATATTCATTGGTTATTTCAATTACAGGATAAATTGACACTTTCTGAAACCCTTGCACAATTCAAAGGCAGAAGTGCGCGGGCAATTAAGGTATTTGATCGCACCATCGAAAAGGTTTGGCAAGATGATTATTTCGAACATTGTATTCGCAATGAGGACGATTTACTCAAACAAGCCCGATATATCGTTGCTAATCCGTTAAGGGCTCAATTGGTCGAATCGATTGGGCAATATCCGTTTTGGAATTGTGTTTATTTATAGGTGGGGTATGTTTGGTTTTACTGGAATAAAAGAAGGTTACACACGCCTGTCTCCCCCAAAACCAGATTAAAAACCGACCGTCCTTTATTTAAACGTCAATTACTATATAATCACGGCAACTTTACGGCCAGTTGGCCCTATACCTCAGGGTTTAACCGCCGCATACTTATCAAAAATGAAAATATACTGACTGAATGACTATTAAAGACCCCTTTTTTCAACGCGAAAAAGAAAAGTACGAGAACCCCATCCCAAGCCGGGAATTTATTCTAAATCTGATGACTGAAAAGGGCATTCCGATGTCTTTTAAAGCGTTGCTGAGTACGCTAAAAATCGACGATGGTGAACAATCGATTGGCCTCAAACGTCGTTTGCGCGCCATGGAACGCGAAGGTCAAATCATATTTACTCGGGCCAAATGTTATGCACTGCCCGATAAAATGGATATGGTGAACGGCAAGGTCGTTGGCCACCGTGATGGTTTTGGTTTTCTTGAACTCGAAGACGGCGGCGATGACTGGTATATCCCTGCGTTCGAAATGAAAAAGCTGATCCACGGCGACATAATTCTGGCTAAGTCTCATAAAAAAGGGTTTAAAAACAAACCTGAAGCTTCGCTTGTTAAGGTGTTGAAGTCTCGCAGCGAACCCATTGTTGGCCGCTACTTCATCGACAAAGGCATGGCCATTGTGGTGCCAGAAGATGCGCGAATTGGCCAAGAGATTTTGATTCAACCCGGCGAAGAAAATGGCGCAAGGCTAAATCAGGTAGTGTCTGTTGAATTAACGCAACGACCCACTCATCGCATGAACGCGATGGGCCGAATCTTTGAGGTGATGGGCGACCATATGGCGCCAGGCATGGAAATTCAGGTTGCGATGCGCAATCACGATATCCCTCATGTTTGGCCAAAAGAGGTGACCGACCAAGTTGCCTCATTGGCCGAGCAAGTGCCAGAGTCTGCCAAAAAAGGCCGAATTGATTTAACCAAATTGCCTTTGGTCACCATCGATGGCGAAGACGCCAGGGATTTTGATGATGCAGTATATTGCGAAGCCAAACGCGGCGGTGGCTGGCGTTTGTGGGTGGCAATTGCCGATGTGAGTGCGTATGTGACTAAAGGTTCGTCTTTAGACATGGAAGCGCTGAATCGCGGTAACTCGGTTTATTTCCCCGAAAATGTTATTCCGATGCTGCCAGAAGTGCTGTCCAATGGTTTGTGCTCACTTAACCCTAAAGTAGACCGTTTGTGTTTAGTTTGTGAAATGACCGTAAGTGCTAAAGGCAAGCTGTCGGGTCACAAGTTTTATGAAGCAGTGATGAATTCTTCTTGTCGTTTCACTTATACCCAAGTGGCGGCGATTCTTGATGGTGACAAAGAATTGCGCCGCCAGCATAGCGAATTGGTTGGGCCGCTTGAGGCCTTACATGATTTGTATGGTGCTTTGCATGGTTCACGTCAGCAGCGCGGTGCGATTGAGTTCGAAACGGTCGAAACCCGCTTTTTGTTTAATGCACAGCGTAAAATCGACCGTATTGTGCCAGTGACGCGCAATGATGCGCACAAGCTAATTGAAGAATGTATGATCATGGCCAACGTTTCTGCGGCCAAATATATTGCTAAAAACGAAGCCCACGCATTGTATAGGGTGCATGAGCAGCCCGATCAAACCAAGTTGTCGAACTTCAGAGCATTTTTGGGCGAACTGGGTATTACCACGACTTTGCCGCTAGACCCAAAACCGCTTGAATTGACTGCTGAGCTTAAACGCCTAGATGACCGAGAGGACATTGGACTTATTCAAATTATGCTGCTGCGCTCTATGAAGCAGGCGGTTTATCAGGCCGAGAATAACGGTCACTTTGGTTTGGCCTTAACGGCCTATGCCCACTTTACTTCACCCATTCGTCGTTATCCTGATTTGGTTGTTCACCGTACCATCAAGGGTATTTTGAACAAGGAAGGTCAAAAAACCAATGGACATTGGTTATACGAAGCCGAGGAAGCCGATGCGATTGGTGTTCAGTGTTCGACCACCGAACGCCGTGCAGATGATGCGACCCGCGAGGTGTCTGATTGGCTTAAATGCGAGTATATGCAAGATCATATTGGTGAGTCGTTTGACGGCATTATTGCCTCTGTGACCAATTTTGGCTTCTTTGTTCGCATTGATGATTTGTATGTTGATGGTTTGGTGCATGTATCGTCACTGAGCGGTGATTATTATAACTATGATGCCAAACGTCATATGTTGATTGGCGAAGCCAGCCGCAAGGTTTACCGTATGGGCGAGCCTGTTAGAGTAAAAGTGGCCTCGGTTAAGTTAGAGCAGCGTAAGATTGATTTTGAACTAGACGATGGCACCACCAAAAAACCTAGGCGCTCTAAATCTCATGGTAAAAATGTCGATGACGAAGGTCTAAGCATTCGCGAACAGCTGGCTAAAGGGCTGATTGGCGAAGGCAAAAAGCCTAAAGCTGAGGGTAACGATTCTCGTAAAGACGGGGGCAAAGGCGCTCGTAGAGGCAAAGGCAAAGAGATTAAAGCACCGACCAAGGGCGCTAAAACATCGACCAAAGATGCTAAATCATCAGACAAAAGTCCGGTGAAAAGTAACAGCGGTAAAAAGAAAACTTCTAGTAAATCAAAAGACCCGGCGAAGAAAGTTAAAAAGCGTCCACGTCTGGGCCGAAACGCCCGTAAAAAAGCCAAAGCGGAAAAAAGCAAATGAGTAAATCTGAATTAATTTTTGGTCTTCATACGGTTGAGGCTGTACTTCAACGTCAGCCCGAACGATTTATCGAAATATATGCGCTTAAGGGTCGTCAAGACGACCGTTTGGTCAATATCATCAATGCAGGGCGGCAGCACGGTATTTCGGTGCAGTTTATGGCCCGCAAGGTGCTTGATAATAAAGCTGACGATGAACGTCATCAAGGCGTGATGGCTAAAGTCAAACCGGCGGCAACATTGAACGAAACTGATTTGGCCGACCTTATTACAAAGTCAAAAGATGAAAAGTCTAAAGCCCCGCCTTTTTTATTGATTCTTGATGGCGTGACCGACCCACACAACCTTGGTGCTTGTATGCGAAGTGCCGATGCTGCGGGTGTTACAGCTATTGTGGTGCCTAAAGATAATGCTTCAAAAATTACATCTACGGTGCAAAAAGTGGCTTGTGGCGCCGCTGATACGGTGCCTTTTATTCAGGTGACCAATTTGGCTCGTACCATGCGTTTTTTGCAAGATGAAGGTGTTTGGATCATTGGCACCGCTGGTGAAACCGACAAAAACCTCTATCAAACAGAGTTCAAAGGCCCTATTGCTTTGGCCATGGGCGCTGAAGGCTCGGGTCTTAGAAGACTGACCAAAGAGCATTGTGACGAGTTGATTAAGATACCTATGGCAGGTTCTGTTAGCAGTTTGAATGTTTCGGTAGCCACGGGTGTTTGTTTATTTGAAGTTATCCGCCAAAGACAGTTGTAAATTGTTCGTTTAGCCTCTACAATGCGCGTCCTTATCAGCCATTAACCAAGTTCCTTGCCTCAAAATGGTCCGGCTGAGCCACTATCGAGGCTACTAACCCGTAGGGAGCAATAATGCGTCATTACGAAATCGTTTTCATGGTTCATCCGGACCAGAGTGAACA
>CALKGI010000084.1 GCA_938085045.1 uncultured Alteromonadaceae bacterium | reverse complement strand
ACACACCTCAACATTACGCAAAGCGATATAGATTCTTTCCATCGCTGCCCGCGCTTGCTCTAAGTTGTGCTGCGAGTAATTAAGCTGGCTGCGGTAATGGCCTGAGATCAAAAAGTAACGCACAGACTCAGCGTCAAAATCTTTGAGCACATCGCGAATGGTAAAGAAATTGCCCAACGATTTAGACATCTTCTCTTTATCAACCTGCACCATGCCTGTGTGTATCCAGGTGTTTACGTAAGTGCACTGATTGGCACATTGCGACTGAGCAATTTCATTTTCATGGTGCGGAAACTGTAAATCAGAACCACCGCCATGAATATCAAAGTGCTTGCCCAAATGTTTTTCACTCATGGCCGAACATTCGATGTGCCAGCCCGGACGACCTTTACCCCACGGTGAATCCCACATTGGCTCACCGGGTTTAGCCATTTTCCACAACACAAAATCTAGTGGGTCTTTTTTGTCGTCATCCACGTCAACTCGGGCACCAGCTTGTAGCATATCGAGGTTTTGCATACTCAATTTACCGTAATCTTCATACTTGGCGACTTCAAATAACACATCGCCGTTTGGGGCAACATAGGCATACTCTTGTTTTACCAAAGCGTCGATGATTTCAACAATCTCAGGAACATGAGTAGTCACCTTAGGCTCGATGTCAGGGCGCAACATATTGAGCGCATCAAAATCTTGGTACATCGCTTGGGTGAAACGCTCTACCAACGAGTCACAGCTTTCACCATTTTCATTGGCACGGTTGATAATTTTATCGTCGATGTCGGTAACATTACGTACATAAGTTACGTCATAACCGCTGCTTCGCAGGTAACGAACAATAACGTCAAAACCTACATAGGTACGACCATGACCCACATGACAGAAATCATAAATGGTGGTACCACACACATACATGCCGACCTTTCCTTCAACCATGGGCTTAAACTGTTCTTTCTTGCGGGTCAGTGTGTTGTATATGTTGAGCATATGTAGTGTTTTCCTTATTAACATGACTTATTAATGAGTGCTTAAGAGCGATAATGATATCATTCGAACAAAAGTGTCGCCAGATAAGCTTTTTAAATGGCTCAAATTTCTGTAAAATCCCGGGCCAGCCTTATTTAAATCAAAATACTTGGAACAACTTCATGATCACAATAACCACCAATTTCGGCGACATTAAAATCAACCTATTTGAAGACAAAGCGCCTGCAACCTGCAAAAACTTTATGGAATACGTCAATGCGGGTTTTTACAACGGCACTATTTTTCACCGTGTCATTAGCGGTTTCATGGTTCAAGGTGGTGGATTTGAATCTGACATGACGCAAAAAGATGTAAACGCCCCTGTTGAAAATGAAGCCAACAACGGCGTAGCTAACAATAACGGCACTTTGGCCATGGCACGTACGCCAGATCCACACTCAGCCACTGCCCAATTCTTCATTAACGTCAAAGACAACGACTTTCTCAACTTCACCAGCGAAACATCACAAGGTTGGGGTTATTGCGTATTTGCCGAAGTTGTTGAAGGCATGGACGTTGTTAGCAAAATCACCAACGTAAAAACCGGCAACCACGGTCATCACGGCGACGTTCCATTAGAAGCGGTTGTAATCGAAAACGTTACAGCTGACTAAATCGGACGATTGAACCGGGCCACACCAGTGGCCCATTCAATCAAACCTTATGACCCATACCCTGTTCATTTCAGACCTACATCTGTCGGCCGAACGGCCAGACATGACTGAAGCTTTTTTCACTTTCATTCGCGAAAAAATCACCCCTGACACCGACGCCCTCTACATTC
Source organism: uncultured Alteromonadaceae bacterium (assembly GCA_938085045.1). Classification (GTDB taxonomy): domain Bacteria; phylum Pseudomonadota; class Gammaproteobacteria; order Enterobacterales; family Alteromonadaceae; genus JABSOG01. Next base: position 17,105 of record CALKGI010000084.1, on the reverse strand, counting down.
TTGGCGATTTTTTTGAATACTGGATAGGCGACGACGACAAAACCCCCTTTGTCGACAACATCACCAAAGCCCTAAAAAGCGTCTCAAGCAAACTGCCCGTTTATTTCATTCACGGTAATCGCGACTTTTTAATCGGCCAAAAATTTGCCAAACAGTGCGGTATGACCCTACTGCCAGAACAACAGGTGATTTCATTGTACGGCAGCCCAGCATTGATAATGCACGGCGATAGCCTATGCACGCTTGATTTGGACTACATGAAGTTTCGCCGAAAATCTCGCAGCAAATGGTGGCAAACCACTATTTTAGCGCTGCCGTTATTTGTACGCAGACGCATTGCAGCCAATGCCCGGCGCAAAAGCACCATGGCACAACAGGGGAAAGACAGCGAAATTATGGACGTCACGCCCTATGAAGTGGTCAACCAAATGGCGCTTAACGGTGTTGATTTATTAATCCACGGCCACACCCATCGACCAGCGATTCATATCATCGAACAAAGCGACCAACTCCAGCAAAGAATCGTGCTGGGCGATTGGTATACTCAAGGCAGCTATCTTATTTGTTCTGATCAAGGACAAGAACTGGTGAAGATGTAGCACCACAGTGTTTGTTTTTACGGCAAGAAATTGCCAAATAGTGAATTCTCTCTATACTGGAACTGTCATGCGTTGTTTGCAGTCATGCAAGACGTTGGGATAAAAAGGTGATGAGGGAAGAACAACCAACCAGTTTGACCTCCCCTATCATCAAAACGTAGTAGTTCGACAAGTCATACAAACACAGCTTTGCAACTTGTCGGCAAGTGGAGGTCAGTAATGAAAGTAAAACAATGGTTATTAACATTGGGTTTATGCACCCTAACCCTAGCCAATCAGGCACATGCGCAATACACAGCCAAACTCGTCAAAGACATTAATAAAGGCGTAACCAGTTCACTCACCGGTACACACCTAAGCCAGTACTCAGGGGTAACTGACAATGGCGTGGTTTTTTTAGCGCAAAACGACACTGGTTATTACAATTTATGGATCACCGATGGTACATCCAAAGGTACCCAGATAGTTAAAGAAATAGATAACGGTGGTAATGGCATTAGAACACGCTGGCTCTATGATGCCGGAGAAAGAACCTACTTTTTGGCGCAAAATAGCAACAATAAAGGGGATGTACTGTGGGTTACCGATGGCACATCCTCTGGCACCTATCAAGTATCAGACTTAACAATGTATGTTGGCCTCAGCCAATTACTGCTGATGGGCCAGCTCAATGACGAAGTCTATTTTTTTGCAGACAACGGCACACATGGCTGGGAGTTATATAAAACCAACGGTACCAAAGGTAACGTGCAACTGCTCAAAGATATATACCCAGGTATCAACAGCAGCCTAGGGGCTAGCGGACAAGTCAGGACCCACCCTTTTGTCCTTGCCAACAACTCATTGTATTTTTCAGCTAACGATGGTGTTCATGGTAATGAAGTGTGGCGTACTGACGGTACGGCACAAGGAACCCAAATGGTCGTTAACGCAATCACCGATACTGAAATCGGGGGCTACGTTTCAAACATTAGCGCAGCCAATAACAGCATTTATTTCGACATGAACTACAACTTACGACAACACTCATGGATAGTCGACACGCAATCGCCTAATGGCAGAATGCTGGCAAACAACCCCTCTAGTTTTGCTTCTAGATTCTCTATCGCAGTTGGCGACGACAGTCTAATTTTTAGTGCCAGAAACAATGGCACTGATGGATTTGGCGGCACTGAAGACAACCCGCTAGGAATGGAAGTTTGGTTTAAAGACAATACTGTTAACCCACCCACTTTGTTAAAAGATATTTGGCCCGGCATAAACGACAGTTTGCCCAATAACTATACCCGTTTTAACGATTCTATCTATTTTATTGCCTCCGAACCGTATACTGGTTATCAATTTTGGCGCACCGACGGTACAGTCGAAGGCACGCAAAAAGTGACGTCATCAACGCAAAACGGCTTTGACAGCGTGGTGTCAATGGGCTCTGAATTCGCCATTTTTGATAACCGTTTGTTTTTCACTGGGCGGCAGAACGTTACAAACGATGTCGAGTTATATTCCACTGACGGCACGCAAGCTGGCACGACTCTGGCGGCCGATTTAAACAGCAAAGGCAGTAGTTACCCCCATGCATTTACGCAGTGGAACGACAAACTGTTTTTTATTGCAACTGACAGTCGCCATGGCAAAGAGTTATGGGTATTAGAAAAAGAAGCAACCGATACTGGCACAGACACCGGCGGCACCTGTCGTGGTAAAAAATGTAAATAACGGCTGTTTTATGATTCGGGCAAGGAAGCCCAAATTCAAAAAGCAGTCTAACTTATTCCGTTCAAGGTCCAAGAGTTGGTGAAGGTGTGGCACAACCGATGAAGTAATTTACCAGGTCTTTAATTTTGGTGCTCGGCCTTCAATTTATGAACAACAGCCAACTCAAGCCCAGTATTACGAGCGACAAAACTCGGTTCCACACCTTCTTTGAGAAAGTTAATTGCAATTTCAATTCGCTCTTCTTCTCGACCTTCTTCTCGACCTTCTTCTCGACCTTCTTTAATGCCTTTTTCCTTGCCGATTTCAATGCCCAGTTCTTTGATTTTTTCTGCAGCTGTCATAAATTCACCTTTGATTGTTTCTGGCAATTTGTCGATTGCCGCCAGTAACGGCTCTGCTTCGTCAATATTGCCTGTTAATACAATATATCTAAGGTGAAATGACAAACGAACCTTAGAAATGGGACCATAATGAAAAATATTATATATGAACCTAAAAGTGAATATGAATAAACTGACAAGCTGGCCTGATCCCAACACTTAACAAACCTCAGGCCAGCCTATATACGCTACAAATGATCCTTAGAAGTCAGCCCAAAATCTTCAAGCAAAACATAAAGCGAAGGCAACACCAGCAAAATAAGCACAGTCGAAACACTCATCCCAAAGATAATGCTCACCACCAATGGTTGCACAACCTGCGCCTGTAAACTCGTTTCAAACAACAGCGGCACGGTGCCCGCAATGGTTGTTGCAGAGGTAATGAATATTGCCCTGAATCGTTCTTTTGACGCCATCACCGCACTGGTGTGGGTGTCCATTCCCTCTTGCTGATGCCTTTTTATATAAGCCACCAGCAATATCGAGTCGTTCACCACTATCCCCGCGAGCGACACAAAACCTATCATGCTTGGCATAGTGACGTCGTAACCGAGTAAGAAATGGCCCCACAGCACGCCTATCAATGCCAGCGGTATCGCTAGCATCACCATGAAAGGTTCAAAATAACTGCGGAACTGAAAGCTCAAAATGATGAACACCCCTATCAACCCAAACATGAACTTTTGCACCATCGACTTGCCAGTTTCTGCGCCGTTTTTAATCTCGCCTTCGTAGCTCACCGATATATCAGGATACTGCTTCAATATCCCAACAATGGTGCTGGCCTTCACTGAATTGATGACCTCTGTGGTATTGGCCACCAAGGAGTCAACATCAGCGGTGACTGTCACGGTTCGTTCACCATCAACCCGGTTAATGCGGGTCAAACCACGTGCCAACGTAAACTCAGCCAAAGACGATAACGGTCGCTGGCTGCCATCGCTCAAGGTGATAGGGTAGTTCTTCAACTGATTCAAACTGGCCTTGTCGGCATCTCGCAATTGCACGTTAACTTCGATATTTTCACTGTCGCGCTGAAATTCATCGGCTTTTTCGCCAAAAAAAGCCGAGCGCAACTGCCCTGCAATCGTTTGACCATCAACCCCCAAAGACAACGCCCCCGGATGCAATTTAACGCTCCATTCTTCTTTGCCAGTACGCATGTCGTCCATCACATTCGACACGCCTTCAAACTTGTTAACGGCATCTTTTACCAGCTTCGATGCCGCCATTAACGAGTCTATATTGGGTGAATGCAATTCAATATCGATGGCCCTTCCCGCAGGTCCAAGGTTAGGTTCTTTAAACGACACCGACAAAATACCCGGTAACTCCCCTACTCCCTCACGCCACATAGAAATAAAGTCGGCCAACTTAGTACTTCGCGTTTCAGCGGTCAACAAGTCAACCCGAATGGTCGCCAAGTGCGGTCCCTGCTCGTAAGCGTCAGAGTTTTTGTTGTATTCAATAGTTGTATGCTGAATAAGCGCCTGTTCATTGGGCTGCAACGGCGTTTGTTCGGCATTAATCACGGCCAATTGAGCAATATATTTGGCGACCACCTTTTCGGTTTCAGCCAAAGGAGTGCTTGGTGGCAGCAATAGTCGCACTTCAACCAAATCGCCATCAAGGTCAGGGAAAGCTTTAAATTTAAGAATGCCGCCCGCCATCAAAGATATAGAGGCAAAAAACACCAAAAACACCAAACCGACAAAACGATAGCGATTGATCACGCATTTTTCGACCCAGTTAACCAAAGTGGTCGAACGAAACGCTTCAAACTTTGCGACAAACTTCTGCTTAAAGGCAGGGTCTGGCCGGGTGTCATTTTTAGACTTGTGCAGCGAATGAACCAAATGCGCAGGCAAGATGAAAAACGCCTCAATCACACTGACAAATATCGTTGCGATCAGCACCAAAGGTATATCTTTCATTACCTTACCAATATCACCCGTGATAAATGCCAAACCAACAAACACCACAAAAGTGGTTAAAAATGACGAGAACACCCCACCTGCAACTTGCATAACTCCCTTAACGGCACCTTCGTTAATATCGCCGTCTTTTTCAACATGGGCGGCAATACTCTCGGCGATAACAATGGCATCATCCATCAAAATACCGATAGACATTAACAACGCCACCATAGATATCATGTTAATGCTCACGCCCATAAATGCCATCAAAGCAAAAGCACCAAGAAATGACACAGGCAACCCCATCGACACCCAAAACGAATAACGCATTGAGAAGAACATCCACATAACGAACAACACCAGAATGAACCCCTGCCAGCCATTGGTTAGCAGCATAGCCAAACGGTCTTTAACGGTTTGCGCGGTATCTTGAGTCAAGATTAGCGATACACCCTTAGGTGCAATGGCCCGCTCATTTTCAGCGAAGGTCTTAACAATTTCGACCAAATCAATCGCATCTTGGCTCTTGGCTTTTTTAATGTCGATTAGCGCCGCGAGTTTGCCATCGAACATAATTTTTTCTTCTTCGAGTTCAAACCCTTCGGTGATTTTGGCAATGTCTCGCAAATACAGCTGCGCACCGTTTGTAGTGCTCTTTATCACCAAATCGCCTAACGCCTTAGCCGTTACCTGCTGCTGGTCGAATCGCACCAAAATGGTTTTTCCGGTAGAAGTAATATCACCACCGGGCATTTTAACGTTTTGACGCTTAACCAAACTGGCCACATCTTTTGGCGACAATCCATATTGGCGCAGCTTGTATTGCGACAGTTCAATTTTCAGCTGGTGATCAGAAAATCCCTTAATTTCAACAATCGAAATGCCCGGTTGTTTCTTGAGTTTTTGTTTGATTCTTTCGGCATAAGCCTTAAGTTCAAAATCGGCGATATCGGCAGTCACCGCCAACGAAATCAAATGTTGGTCGCGCCCCAATTCGCGGATAATCGGCTTTTCGGCCAAATCAGGAAAACTATCAATCGCATCAATTTCGGTTTTCACATCTGCCAATACCTGAGACGTATTTCCACCCTCAACCACTTTAATCGTTAAATTGGCCACCCCTTCACGAGATTCACAGCTCACCTGTTCAATATCGTTTAGTGCATCTACTGCATCTTCCATCGGCACGCACAGCGCGTTTTCAGTCTCTTCGGTGCTGGCACCGGGGTAAGCTGTCGACACTTGAATTTTATTAGAACTAAATTCTGGGAAAGTCTCACGCTTTAGGTTGCCAACGGTGGTTAACCCGGCGACAAAAATGATCAACATCAACAGATTCGACGCCGTTGGATGTTTGGCAAAATAACCAATCATTGCGCTTGCCCCTCTTTGCTTTCATCAGCCGTTCTAATCGTCATGCCATCAATCGCTGGCAACAAATCAGTCACCACCACAATATCATTGGCCGCAATAGTATTGGCAAGTTTTGGGTCTATCGCTGCAAACCCATCAGATTCAAACAACACCGACACAGGTTTAACCCTTAACACATTGTCTTGAACAATATAAACCGACTCACCATGCACAGCCGCACTTGGCACACTGAGTACCTGATTGGCCTTGGCTTTAACGTTAACTTCAACAAACATATCATTCATCACAGGCGGGCTATTAATGGGATCAAACGTACGCCAGTCATTTTCCATTTCAACAATCAATGCAATGGTGTTGCCCTGAGGGTCAATACTGTCACCAACACGAGTGACCACACCGGCCCACTGTTGTACATTGTCGCCAGAATACAACTTAATATCAGCTTGCAGCTTCAATCGGCGAATATCTGGAAATTGCCCCGCAGGAGTACGAGGTAGTCCAACCAAAGACTGACGCACCAATTGCTTCATATCAGAAAAAGAAAACTGCGCTGGAATTTGCATCGCACCAATGTGATTTGCCTTAATCAACACGCTTTGTTGAGAAACTACCTGTTCAAGTTCAGCGCCCACATCGGTAATACGTGCATCAAAAGGAATGATAATCTCGGTTTTATCTAACTTACGTTGGGCTTCTTTTACGCGCGACTCGTTAACCTGAATCTTGGCCTGTGCTACCTCTATATCATTAGGGATAAGCTTTAAGCTGGTTTCAAGGTCGAGCACCTTTTGCTCTTGGGCATACACATTACTTTGTTCAGAATCGACCGTAGAGCGTGAAATAGAACCCTTTTTCACTAAACCCTGTTTACGTTTAAGCTCCTTCTTAAGAATTTTCAATCGGCTTTTCTCTAGTCCCAACGACAACGTCATTTTGTTTTTGTTAAGCGCAATCCTGTCAGAATCAGCCTTGGCCGAATTCAAGTCCGATTTAGCCTGAGCCAGCTTCAACTGATAATCCACCGGATCAATCTTCAATGCCACCGTACCTTTGGGTAACATTGCGCCACTTTCTAAATCTTTATGACGAAAAACCACCCGGCCTGAAACTTCCGACACCGCCTGCCAAGTCTCTTTTGACTCAGCCCGACCATAACCGCTGATCATCGCTTGCATCGAACGCATTTGCGCTTTTTCGACTTTAACCAAAGGGGCTATTTCTAATTCGCTTTTCAACCCGGGGCCCGATTTAGTTTTAACTAACACCATCAAAAGAATGAAACCAACTAATGGAAATATAACCAACCAACGACGGTTACCGGTCTTTAACAAATTACTGATCATTTTTGCCTTCCTCATTAAAACAGCCATGTTGAAATAACTGAGTATTGTGTTTAATCATTTTTTCTAAAAATGCTTCATCGTATTGAACGCCTTCCATGGTGCCAATCAACTCGCGCATGTACCAAGGGTGTAGGGTCAAACTCATTAACGACATTCGAAATAAAAGTGGGTCAACATCCGCTCTAAGTTTTCCACTATCTTTAAAATGATGATAGACCTGGTCGAAGACCTTCATGTGCTTAAAACCAATGCGTTCGATAAAATATTCTCGGCAAACCCCTTGGTTAAGCACCATTTCTTTGAGCATCAATAGCGGAAACTCAGGTGACTCTTTAATCATTTCGACAAAACTGCGAAAAAACTCTTCAATACTGTCGAACTTTCCACTGCTTAAATGCAATTTGATGTTCTCAATCACCTGCCCGGTAACCTCAGTGACCATCGCCTTATACAAGCCTTCTTTACTCTCAAAGTAGTACTTAATCATGGCCGAATTCACGCCAGCCAATTGCGCTAATTCGCGAATACTGACCTTGTCATAAGCCTTAGAGACAAACTTTTTTCGCGCAGCGCCAATCAAGGCTGCGCGTGCGTCATCAGCGTTTTTGCCATTTTGGGCTGGTCGGCCTTTATTAGTCAAAACGAAATCCTCCGAGGTATTTAATCAGGTGATTAACTCTTTTACACAGGATAGCCCCACAAGATTAATTAACCAGCGAATTAATTAATCAAAAGACGGTTTATGATTAAGTGAAGGTATAACGAGGGTTTAAATAAATGATAACGCGGATTATAACCACTTAGAAAGAATCGCCGTAAGCTCCTTAATGCCATAGGGTTTTACAATCACTTCATCCATACCTGCCACACGACTTTGTTGCTTAAATTCTTCATTGGCGTCCGCTGTTTGACCAACGATTGGTATTCTATTACTGGCCAATTCCTCGCTGCGAATTAATCTTGTGGCTTCTAGCCCACTCATCACAGGCATATTATTGTCCATCAAAATCAAGTCAAAGTTTGATGCCCGCCACGCTTCAACCCCTTGCAAACCATCCTCAGCAAGCGTTGGGGTTACGCCCAATTGTTTTAGCATCGCCATAGTGATCATTTGATTAAAATCAGTGTCTTCAACCAATAATACTTGCCCCGTAAAGGGGCGAGCATCGACATCAGGCGACTTTTGAACAGGTTTATCACAAGCAGCAGAGTTAACAGTCATGCTCATTGGCAACGCCAAATTAACACTAAACACCGAGCCTTTACCCACTTGAGAACAAACATCTATCTGACCATCCATTAACTTAACCAGCATTTTACAAATGGCCAATCCCAAACCCGAACCACCGTGGGTACGATTAACACTGGTATCGGCTTGTGTAAAAGAACTAAATATTTGAACGAGTTGCGCATCCACGATACCTATGCCGGTATCTGATACACTAATTTTGATTTTGGCTGTATTGCCATCTACCACTTCAACAGTGACTGTCACCTGTACACTGCCTATCTCAGTAAACTTCAGTGCATTGCTAACCAAATTAATCAAGATTTGACTGATACGTGTTGGGTCACCTATAAATTCACAAGGCATATTCTCGGCGTAATTTAGCACCAATTTAACGTCGTCATTTTGCTTGTTAACCGCCAATAACTGAATCACTTCTTGGGCTAACAGCTTTAAATCAAAAGCAATACTTTCAAGCTCAACTTGCCCTACCTCCAGTTGCGAAAATGCCAAAATATCATTGATAATGGTGAGTAGAAGCTGACCTGAATTTACAATGGTGGTGACATAGTGCAGTTGGTTCGAATCTAAATTCGTTTCTTTTAGTCGCTGAGCTATGCCCAGCACACCATTCATCGGCGTGCGAATCTCATGACTCATATAAGAAAAAAACTGGCTCTTCGCAGCCGAAACCGATTCAAGCTCAGCGCGTAATTGCCATAAATCTAGAAAAACACGCACTTTAGACAACAAGATGTCGGCTTTAATCGGTTTTGAAATGAAATCGACCGCACCGGCGCTATACCCTTTTGTTGAGTTCGCTTCATCGTGAATGCTTGCGGTGATAAAAATAATGGGGGTATGCAGGGTTTGTGGTAAATCTCTGAGTTTTTCGGCAACTTCAAAACCGTTCATTTTCGGCATTCGAACATCTAAAAAAATCAATGCTAAATGGCTCAATTGTTCGACTTTTGCCAGTGCATCAATACCCGATGTTGCTTCAACCAAATTCGCATCGACATTTGAACAAACTCGTTTTAACGTCATTCTGTCTACAACATCATCATCGACAATGAGGATCGTCGGCATTACTTTGGTTGTCGTCACTAATAATCTCAATTCAAACAAGTTAATAACATTGATTATAATCCGTATTGACACTAAAACCACTCAGTACCTGATCAGCAAAAACAGCACATTTAATAAACCCATCAACACCGCCCAAAAGAAAAACTCATTTCGTACCAAAGTTCAACGGTTTGTATACTCGCCAATGCACCTTTTGAGTCGAAATTTTGTTCTATTTCAACAACGTCCTTGTTTACTCGAAAACATTTCGTTATTATGCCCGTTGCTCAAAACTCAAGCAGTTTCTCCGAGCACAGAACTTCACAGGACACAGTTGATAATGGAATATTACTCTGCCCTTAATTTGGTATCTCAGGCACATCTAATGGTGATGTCTGAAACATGGAAATGAGAGTAATTATGTCTGTAATCAATCGTTTTTCTTCAATTTTTTCACTCAAGCAACGCCATCACCCCAAATTTTTCCAGCTTATCACCCTAATTTTAGCGCTCGCAGCGCCTGCGCTTCATGCCACAACTGAAGATGCACAAGCCATTGCGCTAGGCGATTCTGTCAAGTGGACATACCAGCATAGCGCTTCCGGTTACTTTAGCAGTATGACGCTGGGCGGTGATGGCACTATTTACCAAATTTTATCTAGCCACACCTTAATCGCCATCGCCACCGATGGAAAACACCTATGGACTTACCAAGGTAAGTCTGGACTTTACGGCAGACCAGTCGTCGGTTACGACGGCTGGATATATGTAGTAGGTTACAAAGGTTTATATGCTTTTGGCACCGATGGCCGACTCAAATGGCTCAATACCACCTTTAATGACTTTGTCTCAAATAGTATCACTATCGCCCCAGACTCAACCCTATATATAAAACGTCGCAACAATAACGTAGTCGCACTAGACAAATTAGGTAACACGTTGCGAGAATTCGATTTTGCCAATTCGCCAACCGTCAATCAGAATAATATTCTTTTTGGTACCACGTATGAAGAAACAGCTGATGGCTTTCGTTATGTGCTCAAATCAGTCAAAGCCAATAGTGACGAGATTTGGCGATATGAATTAGGAGAAAACCAAACAGCTTCAAGCAATGTTGTCATTGGTAAAGATGGCATGCTCATTATTGCTGTCCAAGGTCAACACAACCACAGCAATAAAGCACACCTATACGCTGTCTCGGCTGATGGCGAGCTGTTATGGAAACATGATTTTAGAGAACGAATCTACTACCCGCCTGTTGTAGCAAAAGATGGCTCAGTTTACGTGTACCACAACGGCAAGGTCGTTGCATTTTCAGCACAAGGTGAAGCACTATGGACATTTATCGAGAATGGTATAGATGCTATCAGTGGCTTAGCTTTGGCAGCCAACGGCAGTCTATACTTTAGCTATAGCCAGCATGGCATAGGTTATTTTCTTATCAACCTCGACCGTGATGGCAAACCAGTCAGCAAAATAAAGACTAAGTCCAGCGGCACACCGCTTATTGATAATCATGGCACCCTATACTACGGCGACGACCGAGGCGAATTAGTTGCACTGAACACTAATAATGGTGGTTTGGCTGACAGTTACTGGCCAACACCAAGAAATAACTTGCGAGCAACCGGTGCAATTGACCCCGATTCAGATCGAGATGGGTTACCCGATAGCTGGGAGATTAAAAATGGACTAGAGCCGGACAATATTAACGATGCCGACTTAGACAAAGATTCAGACGGTCACAGTAATCTTGAAGAGTTTGTCGCGGGCAGCAACATAGCTGACGCGTCATCCCTACCCGATTTAAACCCACATTTTAGGTTTCACCTAACACCTCATAGCAAAATTTATAAAACAGGCGCAGTTTCACCAAGTGATTTACTTATCTCCTCTTCAACGGGTGGCCATTCCACCTTTGACAAGCGAGGTGCATCAGCTAGTTTTGGCCGTCGCTATTCATATTCACTGACTGACTTGTCTATCTCTAAATCTGGTATTGTTTACCGTGGTATCGATGAAGGCAGGTTTGTGGCAACCAACCTTACTTATGAAGAACTTTGGATATTTGAAGGAAGCGAAGGAGATAACTTCACCAGCGGCCCATTATTTGGGGTTGATGGTCAAATTTACGCCGCAACACAATCAGGTGTGGTGCATGCATTAACATTAGACGGCACTTTGGTCTGGCAAACAGCTATTGGCGTCATTGGCGAATCCAATCCTGTCATGAGTGGTGAAGGCACCCTTTATCTAGGGTCTGAAGATAATCACTTATATGCGCTCGACAGACAAGGTAACATCAAGTGGCAATTTGAAACGCAAGACAAAATACAGGCCTCTGCATCACTTAGCCATACGGGAACGATATATGTCGGTTCACTCGACGGCAATTTATATGCAGTTAATGCAGATGGCACATTACATTGGCAATATGAGGTTGGTCATGCAATCAACTTAGGTGCAACCATCGATGTCGATGGGACAATATATTTTGGTGCTGCTGATGGCTATCTTTATGCGTTAAACAACGAAGGAAATCTCAAATGGCGATATCAAACTCAATCAGATGGCCTGACAACACCTGCGATTGATGCTAATGGGACAATCTATTTTGCCGCATCTAGCGGCATGTTTCATGCGATTGACCGTGATGGAAACATGTTATGGCAACAGGTTATTGGCAGTAGCTTGAGTGATAACCCTATATTGAATAATGACGGCATGTTGTACATTGCCAACGGTGAGGGCGTACTACTTGGATTTGATACATTATCTACAGGACCTGCTGATAGTGCTTGGCCGATGTCCGGTCAAAACCCTGGGAAAACACGAACCTTAATCACACCAGGTTCTGATAGCGATTTCGATGGAATCGTTGATGGCTTTGATAACTGCCCCCTTGATAGCAATGCCGACCAAAAAAACTTTGACGCTGACACCTATAACGGTAGTAATGGTGGTGGCGATGCTTGCGACATCGACGACGACAATGATGGTGTTATAGACGTAATTGATCCGTTCCCTAAAAACCCAGAGGAATGGGTCGATACAGATAGTGACGGAACAGGCAACAATGCTGACGAGGATGATGACGGTGACCAACTACTTGATACATGGGAACACAAACATGGACTAGATTCGTTATCACCCCAGGATAAGAACGACGATGCTGATGGCGATGGATTTACCAATTTTGAAGAGTTTTTGAATGGCACATCCCCATTGGATAGCCAATCAAAACCGGTCAATGGTATGTTACGTTGGCAATTGGCACTGCCCAATGGCCCGGCTTTTGAGATGATCACAGGTCACAATGGCCACTCATATCTGATTGACAAAGAAAACCAACTGTTCGCCATTGACCAACGCGGCACAATAAAATGGCAACAAACATTGTCTATGCCGGCTGTAGATAAACCCGTCATCGACAGTGAGGGCCGCATTTTTGTGGTTACATCATCCGCCAGTCATACAAGTAGCACCAGTGCCTTACTTGCGTACTCGCCCGAGGGGGAAATGTTATGGCGCTATGAACAAACAGATCGTAGGCTGATGAGGCCGTCTATCACTTCCAATGGTACATTGGTATTTTACGATTCCCACTTGTTCTTACATGCGCTTGACAATCAAGGCAATAAATTGTGGCAATTCGATCAAAGCGGCGACCTCGAATTCAGTTGGTTAGAACCACTACCACCCGTCATTACTGCCGACAACACCATTTATATCGTTGCGCTAGATCAAAGACTTTTTGCGTTGTCTGAACAAGGTACAGTGATATGGCAGCACAATTTACCTGTCAAACATTGGAGTATTTCGTCAATGGTGCTTGATGGTCGAGGCAACGTTTATTTCACCGAAGGTTCGAAATTATTCGCATTATCTTGGGCAGGCAATCTGCGGTGGACAGCATTAGCGCCCAATAATTATGAGCTAGATGGCAACCTCGTTATCGATGAAAAAGATAACCTCAAAGTCTATTGGAAACCCAAATATTCTGGCGAAAACGTGGCACAAAGTTACAGCCTTGACGGCCAGTTGATTGATGAGAATATGCCTTTGACTCCCTTTTCAAATAGATACATCGACGACAACAATAATATGGTCACTTTTGGTAATACCGAAGTCGGTCAAGGCGAAATTCACATAACAGACGCCCAAAATAAACAACACTGGCGAAGCAACATTGCTGGGCTCGCACACTCTAGTGTGCCCTCAAGCGACGACACGATATTAATGGTTTCAGTTGATGGCTTGCTCAGTGCATTCATCACAGATACTGGACCATCAACAACCAGCCCATGGCCGATGCTTGACGGTACTGCGCAAAATACCAATCAAGCTTCGCTTTTGCCCCAACAAGGTGACCAAGATAACGATGGTATCGCCAATGGCGAAGATAATTGCCCAAGACACTATAACCCGGCTCAGCTCAATACCGATGGCGCGGATGATGGCGGCAATGCCTGTGATCGCGATGACGACAACGATGGCCACTTTGATACTGTCGATGCTTTTGCGCTCGATGCCGACGAATACCTCGACAGCGATAGCGATGGTTTAGCTGATGGTGTCGATAACGATGACGACGGTGATGGTGTAACCGATGCCAACGATGCGTTTCCTTTAGATTCGAGCGAAAACAAAGATACAGACAACGACGGTATTGGCGATATAAAAGACACCGATGGTGATAACGATGGCATGAGCGACAGCTTTGAGCAGCGTTACGGCTTTGACCCACTTAACTCAAGCGATGCGCAACAAGACAGCGATGGTGATGGTTATTCAAACCTACAAGAATTCAATGCGGGCACCAGCCCCATCGATGCCAGTGACAACCCCGGGTCAAATAATCGCTCAATATGGCGCTACGAATTGCAAGTCGAAGACCCATTCGATTACTATAACGTGGTCAAACTTTCGCTGAATAAAAATAACCAGCTACATATGACTGACGGAAATAAAAACTTTTGGATCATCAATGAAGATGGTTCGCTGGCCAATCAATGGAAAGAAGAACGGGTCACCTCATCTCTGGGCCCCATCGTCGATGACGAAGGCACTATGTATTACCCCAGCTACTACGAAGGCACCAGAGCTTACCTACCCAATGGCCAACTAAAGTGGGCATTCGACCCTGAAGGAAACACAGGTACACGCATTGCAATGGGGCATTCAGGCAGAGTCTATGTCGCTGGTTATAAACCTTTGGTTTATGCCCTTAACAGCGGTGGTGAACAGATTTGGCAATTTGAAACCAAAGCATCAATTAGTATGAATCCCGTCGTTGGTGCTGACGACACTGTTTATGTCATTGATCAGTGGAATAACTTTTATGCTATCGACAATGATGGCAAAGAAAAATGGCAGTTTCATATAGACAATGGTTCAACTTTGTCCATCGGTGCCGATGGCACTTTATATTCAACAGGCAGTTGGGGTGAGTTAAAAGCTTTCAGCTCAGAGGGTGAATTAAAATGGCAATACACCGTAGGTGAAAACTTCCAAGATAATGTTGTAATCAGTGGTGATGGCACAATTTATTTAGTGACCGCTAGTGGTAATGCTATGGCCATAAATAGTGAAGGTACATTGCGCTGGAAAACCCAAATAAATGGCACCACGGCCCACCCACCAGTGCTCGGCGACGATGGTTCGATTTACATATCGACAGTGCAAAATAAAGTGTTTGCACTTCACCCTGATGGCCGTTTTAATTGGCAATATCAGGGCCAGCGACCTTTTATATCAAATCTTGTATTGGGGTCAAACGGCACCGCTTATATACTCTCTGACGAGAGCATAGTACATGCCATAAAAACATCTAGTAGCGGAATGGCCTTAGCACCGTGGCCTGCTGAGCGACAAAATGCTTCGCGCACCGGTGCTGCGGTAGTATTCGAACCTACGGGCGATATCGACGGCGATGGTCACAACAACGCCAACGACAATTGCCCTTGGGCTGCCAATAACGATCAGCTAGATTCAGACGAAGACAAAGCTGGAGATATGTGTGACATTGATAATGACAATGACGACATGCCAGATTATTGGGAATTACAATATGGGTTGAACCCATTGGACGCTCAAGATGCCACCACTGATATCGACCACGACGGTTTTAACAACTTGGCAGAATACACCAACAACACGATTGCCGATGATGCCGATTCAAAGCCTTACCCACAAGCCGGTGAACAAGTTTGGCAATATGAGACCGAGCAATCAAATAAATTAGGCACAGCCCAAGGCAATGATGGCACGATATACCATACCATCGGAGATTATTTCAGCGACAGTCACTCTATGATTGCCCTGTCGAGTCAAGGCATTAAAAAATGGCAAGTCTTGCTTGGTGGTACCGCCATCGCCAAACCCGTTATTGGAAAAAGTGGTACTATTTACCAAGCCGTAAAATCGACATCAGATACCACACTCGGTTTTATCATTGCATTGAACAACCAAGGTATTGAATTGGGCCGCCATCAACTTAAACAGCCGGGTATAAAGGGGCTATCTATTGGGTCAGGAGAAACCCTGTATTACACCGATGGCAGCGCTATATTGCATGCTATTGATGGCATTGGACGGCAAAAATGGCAATTAAGCCTAGGTAAAACTAGCAACAGCCTGCCCATAATCGCAAGCGATGGCACAGTCTATCTGACGGTGAACAAAAAGTTGATTGCGATTAGCCCGCAAGGTAAAGAAAAATGGCAAATAAACCCTAGTAACAAAACGTTTAATGACAACATTTCAATCGATTCGCTCGGTCGAATCTATGTGAATGCATCCAGCACCCTTTATGCTTATAATCCCGACGGAACATTAGCATGGCAGCATGATGACGATGGCCTAAACGATATCAGATATACACTTATCGGTGCCGACGGTACGATTTACCGTGTATCCGGTGGTGGCGTGATAGCGGTTGATGCAAACGGCACCGGGTTATGGCAAAGAGCTATTGATAGTGTAAGAGGTATTGTGCTTGGTAAGAATGATCACTTGTACGTATTGCACGATACTCAGCAATTATCGGCCATAACACCACAGGGACATTTGAAATGGCAGCAACAGTTAGCGTTTGAAATTAACAACAAAAATGCTTACACCATGGACCAAGACGGTGTTTTATACGTAGCAGACGAATCCAAATCGATTTTTGCCATTAAAACCGGCAGTGGCGGCGTTGCCAATAGTGCTTGGCCGATGCAAACTCAAAACAACCAAAACACTAATCAAGTCAGTTATCGAGCATCTAGCGAAAATGATGTCGATGGCGACGGTATTGCCAATGACATCGATAATTGCCCTTTGAATTTCAATCCTGCTCAATTAGATTTTGATGGTGATGCCGACACCAATGGTGGCGATAGCTGTGACAACGACGACGACAATGATGGTGTGATTGATATTCTCGATGCATTTGAATTTGATGCTACAGAATCGCTCGACACCGATGGCGACGGTCT
>CALKGI010000083.1 GCA_938085045.1 uncultured Alteromonadaceae bacterium | reverse complement strand
AAAATCAGTTATTCGTAAAAAGCTTGCAAGGGGCTTGCAGTGGCACTCATGTATTAATTTTTGGCCTTGGTGTTGAGCGAGTTGGAGAATGGATCGCATTACAAAAACTGGGTGTCGCTGGTGCTCAAGGTCATTATTTCACCGAACCGTTGGAGTCTATTAATCAGATAACCCCAAGTCATTGATATTCATCTTTTCTTACCTTGTTTGCTAATAAATAGATACAAATAGCTACAAACAGATACAAAAGGTGGTAATTCTTTCCTAAGCTGCGCCAATAGCGGCTTTGAACCTTTTTAACTGGCTATATAACTTGTATCTTGCATCGTTTCAGAGATAATGGTCGTTACACCGATAATAACGATTATGCAACGATAATATAACTTACTGATGAATCTGACTCTACCTCCTCAATTGATGCAATTATTTGGCCCTAAAAGCGCAAGCTATCGGGTTGGGATCTCGGTTCATGCAAATTTTGTTCGTTTGGTCAAAGGTAAGTTCACTGGTGGTGTTTGGACATATGACAGTCATGATGAAGTCGAAATCGAATCTGAAGATCAGTGGTGTGCGACTATCGCTGCGCTTATCGATAAACACAAACTTAGTGAGGCCAGTTGTTGCCTAATTTTACCGGGCAATCGTTATCAGCTTTTACAGATTGACAAACCCGCCATTCCTGATGAAGAGCTCACCGCTGCGCTGGCCTGGACTGTCAAAGACTTGGTTAATGTTGCACCTGAAGATTTGGTTGCCGATTATTTTCATTTACCCGCCAAAATCCCAATGCAAGGTGACAAGCTCAATGTCATCGTGACCAGCGCCAAAACGATTAGGCCGATGATTGATGTTTTTATTAAACACAAAATTGAGCTTGACGGTATCGTGCCTGAAGAAATGGTGATCCGAAACATTATCGGTGATGAGGATACGGCCAGTTTGTTGCTATCACAGCAAAAAAATGAAGAAGCCGCATTACAGATAGTGAAAAAAGATCAGATTTATTTTGCTCGCAAGTTACGGGGGTTTAATCGTATTCACGAATACAGTGCCGAAGAGTTAGTAGATGGGCTGACAGATTCATTAAGCCTTGAGGTACAGCGTTCGATGGATTATTTTGAAAGTCAACTCAAACAAGCACCGATTAAAAATATCTTGTTGGCCATGCCAACCGAGCATCAGAGCTTGATTGCCGAACAAATTGCCCAGCACTTTCCCATTGAAGTAAAAATTATGACGTTGACCAATAAAAAAGCCATATTGGATGAGTCACTTTCAGAACAGTTTTATCCGGCTCTTGCTGGTGCCTTGGAGTACTTGAACGTGGGTGAAGCGCAAGATGGCGAATAAAACCCGAGTTAACTTATACTTGCCGTCAATGCGGCCGGTAAAAGAAAAACTGCCATTGTCAATGATTATAGGTTCTTGGGTGGGTGGTTTGGTATTGATGTCGTTGATGTTTTTGTATCAACATTCGGCTTATACCGAGTTATCCGAAACCCTAAATCAGAGTTCGCTAGAGCTTAAAGTTTCTAAAACAGCATTGACCCAACTAGAGACTCGGCATGCCGATTACAAACCTTCACCCCAGCTGATGACTAAATTGGATAGGTTGTCGCAAGAACTCAATGGAAAACGTTTTTTAAGTCAGCACCTCAAAGGCAATGCTGTGCCACAGGAGAAAAAATATTCTCAGGTGATGCTCGACTTGGGTCGATTACACAGCAACGAGTTGTGGGTGACCAAAATGCGTTTTGACGAAGAAGGCGTATTTTTGAAAGGTTTTGCCCTTGATGCATTGGCAGTACCTAAGTGGCTAAACGGATTACAACAAAGCCCATACTTTTCTGGCAAGTCTTTTGCATTAATGAATCTGAAGAATGAAAAGCAAAATTTGATTACATTTGAGATCAATACCGTGGCTAAAGTCGAACTGGAAGACGAAGAGAAGCTTGCGGCAATTAAAGCCCTTGCAGGTGAGCAGCAATGAAAGCAACTTGGCAAACATTAAGTGACAAAACTGCCGCGCTTCAGATGCGTGAAAAAATGATCGTTTTTGCCGGTGGTTTGGGATTGATCGTATGGCTTGGTGCTTTTTATGGTATTGCACCGTTGATTGAAGATATCGATAAAGCCAATCGCACCATCAAAGCACAGGCGATGGAGATCGATAGCACCCAAAAGCAAATTGGTTTATACGAAGGGGCGCTAGATAAAGACCCTAATACAGCGGTTAATGAATCGATTATAAATACCCAAGCAAGTATTGATGACTTGGATAAAACGCTGGCTGAATTGACGGCTAATTTTATTTCGCCTCACAAAATGCGTGATGTGCTCAATGAATTGTTAAAAAGTGATAACAACATTAAAGTGACCGAATTCACCGCGGTTGAGGCCGAAAAAGTGAATATTGCTGGGGTTCCGACAAATGCGGATATCACCATTTATCAGCATGGTATTCAGTTGACTATTGAAGGTAGTTATTTCGACTTGCAAAAATACATGAAGCGTATCGAGAGTTTACCTTGGCGTTTCTATTGGAAAAAGTTTGCTTATACGGTAGAGGTTTATCCCACTGCCAGACTTGAAATTGAAATTACAACGATAAGTACTAATGAACGTTTTATTGCCATATAAATCCATATGTCAGCTATTGGTAGGGCTTGTCGGCTTAAGTAGCCTAACTTGTGTTGCCAATGTCATTAAAGACCCGACAATGCCTTTGTTAAATCTCAATGGCACTGGTTTGGCGGGTTCTGTAGTAGAAAAAGAAGAAGAGAAAGCCACCTCTTTGATATTGCAAAGTGTTATAGTGCAAAATGGCAGGAAAATTGCTGTGATAAACAACCAGTTGGTTTTGGTTGGTCAAAAAATCGAAGGATATAAGGTAACAGGTATTGTGCCTTACGGAGCCGAATTACTGGGGGAAGGAGAAAGAATTGGAGAGAAACTGTCACTGACCCTGTACAAAGCGAATATTAAAATAACTAATGAATAAACGACTAACTAACATTATTATCATCTGCCTTTTTCTGTCAGGTTGCCAAAACACAGGTCCCGTTGTGCTGGATGATATTCAAGGTGAATTGAGCCAAGACCCCAAAGGCGAAGCCGCTGAAAGGCCGTTTGAAGTGCCTGATATGGTCATTGACGACATTTTGTCTGGCCAAAGCAGTGGCGGTATCCTCATCAGCGAAGATCCGCATTTTCATGTAGTTGCACAAAGTGTTGAGGTTCGGCCCTTTTTTGCCAGCCTAGTTGAAGGCACGCCATACAACGTTATTGTCCACCCCGAGGTAAATGGCGTTGTGAGTCTAGATTTAAAAGACGTTACCTTGCTTGAAACTATTGACGTTTTACGGGACGTTTATGGTTTTGATATTCGTAAAAAAGGCAATATCTGGACTGTTCGGTCTGCGGGGCTTAGAACTGAAACTTTAGCGGTTAATTATTTGATGCTAACTCGTAATGGTAACTCTTCGGTTACTGTTAATGCTGGTGGTGTTTCACAGCAGGCTGGAGGCGGTCAAAACGGTGGTGGCAATAATCAAAGCAACCAACAATCAGGTAACAGCAGTAATAATAGTGGTAACTCGGGTGGCCAACAAAGTGGTGGTCAACAAGGGGGCGGCCAGTCTAGTAGCTCAAATATTCAAACCTCTAGCACCACAGACTTTTGGCAAGATTTACAGTCAACACTACAAACAATGTTGGGGATAGCTGTTACCCAAAGCAGTAGTAGTACGGGTATTGGTGGCACTAATGCTACTCCACTACCTCCGAGCTTGGTTAGCAGTGAAGGTCGAATGGTGATTGTCAGCCCGATGACAGGGTTAGTTACCGTCAAAGCATTCCCTAACGAAATTTCGATGGTAAAAGAGTTTTTACAGCGTTCGGAACAAACTTTGCGACGTCAGGTTATTTTAGAGACTAAAATTGTCGAAGTGTCATTAAGTGACGAATATCAACAAGGTATCAATTGGCAACAAGCCTTTAGTCATCTAAGCACCACAGACTTTGTTATTAGCAATACTGCCGGCACTGCGGCTAACACAATATCAGCGGCACTGGGTGGCGTCACTAGCATCCGTTATTTGAACGATGATTTCACCGGGGTGATTAGCCTCCTTGAAACCCAAGGTAATGTGCAAATATTATCAAGCCCGCGAGTAACAGCAACTAACAATCAAAAAGCGGTTATAAAGGTGGGGCAAGACGAATATTTTGTCACTGATGTATCGACCACCACCACAACAGGCAATGCCACTACCACTACGCCTGAGTTGACCTTGACACCTTTCTTTTCAGGGATTGCGCTAGATGTTACCCCTCAAATTAATGAACACGGTGAAGTTATTTTGCATATTCATCCGTCGGTTACCGAAACCTCTGAACAGGAAAAAGTCGTTAGCCTAAGTGGTGAGTCAATCGTGTTGCCGTTGGCGCAAAGTAACATTCGTGAGTCTGATACCATCATTAGAGCAAAGTCTGGCGAGATTGTGGTGATTGGTGGCTTGATGCAAACAACACTGACTGACAGCCGTTCGAAAACACCGTTGCTCAGTGATATCCCCTTTTTGGGCGAATTGTTCACCCAAAAAAGTGAAGTCGAAAGGAAAAAAGAATTGGTGATTTTGGTTAAAGCCACAGTTGTCGGTGCCGGCACGTGGAAGCAACAGCTTGAGCGGTCGTCAGACTTGCTTAAACGCTGGTATGCACAGGAATAATCGATGTATTTAAACCATTTTGGCCTAAAAGAATTTCCGTTCACGTTAACGCCCAATACCAATTTCTATGTTGACTTGCCTTGCCACCACGAAGCTTTTCAGGTTTTGACCACCGCACTTAAAATGGGTGAAGGGTTTATTAAAGTCACAGGCGAAGTAGGCACTGGCAAAACCCTGATCTGTCGTAAGTTACTGAATGAATTAGGTGACAATTATATTGCCGCCTATATTCCTGACCCTTATTTAACCCCTGAAGAGTTACGATGGGCATTGGCCAGTGAGTTGGGCATGCCTCATTCAGAGAAAATCGATCAGCAACAGTTAATGCAACAGTTGCAAAAACACCTGTTAACTTTGGCCAAAGAAGGCAAATCTGTGGTGTTGATTGTAGATGAAGCGCAAGCGTTGCCTTTTGAAAGTCTTGAGGCATTACGACTGTTTACTAACCTTGAAACTGAACAGAAAAAACTGGTGCAAGTGGTCTTGTTTGCCCAATCTGAACTAGATGCCAGATTGGCCAAACCTGAGCTTAGACAACTACGCCAGCGTGTTTCTTTTGCCTATAAGCTCAGGTCACTTACGCCAAAAGAAATTGATATGTATGTCGACAGGCGGCTAATGAAGGCGGGCTTTGATCAACCTAGGCGACTGTTTAATGCGGCAGCACTAAAGGTGCTTGCCAAAGCCAGCAGAGGGATCCCCCGCTTGGTCAATGTTCTGTGTCACAAGGCATTAATGTTGTGTTATGGCAAAGGACAAAATGAAGTGAATAAAAAGCACTTAAATGGCGCTATCACAGACACTGATGACGCCACTTTAACTCAGTCATTTGAACCTAAAGTGGTGGGGGTTGTGCTATTTGGCTGCTGTAGTGTTGGGGCAGCCATTTTATGGTGGTTGCTGGGCGGGGGTCATTCATGAGCGTGATCAACAAAATGCTAAATGATCTTGATCAGCGCGACGATACTGTACAGGCGCAAGAAGAAACCGCCTTTCTAACCCCTCCAGCTAAACGATCAAAAAAGTGGATGATTGGCTTGGTTGGCAGCGTGATCAGTGGCATTTTGGCGGTGATCATCGGTTATATGTACTACACCGAATTGCTTCGTCTTGATGGCATGGCTGATTTAACCAAATCAAAGGCCAAACCCACTGTAACGGCGCAACAAAAACCGGCTCAAGCGCAATCAACAACTAATAAAGCGAATGACACTGGTTCTGACTCGGGTAGCGACCAAGAAAAAACAAAAAATGTGACCAACCAGCCACAGTTGGTTGTTATTCCTAAAAATCAGGCTGACGGCAAGCCAGTTGAGCGCACTTCAACTTTAAGTGTTGTTGCTGTTCAAACCAAAGCGAGTTCAACTGCTGGGCAGTCATCTGACCAACAACCAAAATCACCCGAACAAACAACAAGTGTGCAGCCAAATAATCTACCACCTTCGACACAAATCTCTACACCCAAGGCGATTGTCACTGGGGCAGATAAACCAAAGCCCGAAGGTTTTGCAAAGGCTGATACCCGTAAAATGACGGTTAGCCGGGTGAAATTAACGCGCAACCAACGGGTTAAAAAGGTCTATACAGCAGCAAAAAAATACTCTCAAAGTGGTTTGATCAAACAAGCGATTGGCAAGTATCAAGATGCATTGAAAATTAAACCTGAGCACGAAGGTGCCCGCTCTGAGCTGGCAGCGCTATATTATGGTCGTGCGATGATTGCAGAGGCACTTGGCGTGCTCAGCGAAGGATTAGCAATAGAGCCGGGCAATAGTCGGTGGTCATTGTTGGCCGCCAAAATACACTATAGACGAACAAACTATTCGGCAGCCTTGGGGTATTTGCAATTGCCCGTACACCCCATGGACGAGGTCGAATACGTGGCCTTAAAAGCGACTACATTACAAAAGTTGAAAGACTATCCGGCAGCAGCAACGGTTTATCGCCAGTTGACCACCGCGTTTCCGAGCAACGGTCGCTGGTGGTTAGGTTTGGCGACTACGCTCGAAGCCCAACAGGATATTACGGCAGCACTGAGTGCTTATCGCAAGAGCTTGCGATTGAGCAATATCTCGCCGACATCACGAGAGTTTGTGATGTCGCGTTTACAGCGCCTGGAAAATTAATTCTCATCTCGAAATGTTCTAGGAAGAAAGATGGCTAGACCAAAGTTAAAAATGCGTTTGGGCGACCTGCTGGTCCACGAAGGCATAATCGTAGAAGCGCAGTTGATGGAAGCCCTAAAAGAGCAAAAAAGCTCAGGGCGAAAGTTAGGTGCCGCACTGGTAGACCTTCATCACATCACCGAAGAAGAGCTGTTACGATTCCTTGCTCAGCAACTAGATGTGCCATTTATGGACATCTCGCAAAAGCGTATCGACCCTGCCGTTGCACAATTATTGCCTGAGGTTCATGCTAGGCGTAACAGAGCCTTGGTGCTTGAGGATAACGGAGACAGTGTGTTGCTCGGCATGAGCGACCCGGCTGATTTGAGTGGTTTAGACCAGTTAGCCCCGATGCTTGCGCCCAAAGAGATAAAACTGGCTGTTGTAAAAGAAGCCCATATACTCGACGCATTCGACAAACTTTACCGCCGCACCAAAGACATTGAATCTTTCGCCCAACAACTGCAAGAAGAATACGAAGAAACCTCCGATCTTGATTTTGTCAGCCTAACCTCAGACACCGAGGGTGACGCGACTGTTGTTCAACTGCTCAGAACTATTTTTGAAGAAGCGGTTATTGCCGGTGCCTCTGATATTCACATCGAACCAGACGAGGGCATGATTCGAATTCGTCAACGTATTGATGGTGTTTTACAAGAAGATACCCTCAAAGAAGCCAATATTGCCTCAGCATTGGTATTGCGACTGAAATTGATGGGCACCCTAGATATTTCAGAAAAACGCTTGCCTCAAGATGGTCGATTTAACATCAAGATAAAAGGGCACAGTGTTGATATTCGTATGTCAACCATGCCAACTCAGTATGGCGAATCGGTGGTTATGCGTTTACTCGACCAAACTGGTGGCCTACGAACACTCGACCAAACTGGCTTACCGCAAGACTTGCTAGACAGAGTGCGTGGCATTATTCGAAGACCCCATGGTATGGTACTGGTGACAGGACCTACAGGTTCAGGTAAAACAACCACGTTATACGGTGCGCTGTCGGAGTTGAATGAACCTGGCAAAAAAATCATCACGGTAGAAGATCCGGTTGAATACCGGCTGCCAAGGGTTAATCAGGTTCAGGTCAATACCAAGATTGGCCTTGATTTCTCAACTGTATTGCGGACCACCTTGCGACAAGATCCCGACATCCTGATGGTGGGCGAAATGCGAGACAAAGAAACCGCTCAAATTGGTTTACGAGGCGCATTAACAGGTCACTTGGTATTGTCTACGCTGCACACCAATGATGCCATCACCAGTGCCTTACGTCTTATTGACATGGGCGCCCCTGCATACTTAGTTGCTAGTTCACTGCGAGGCGTTATCGCCCAGCGATTGGTGCGTAAAATCTGTGATAACTGCAAGATACAGGCGCATCCCGACAGGCAAGAATTGTTGTGGCTTGAACAGTTGGCCGATAAAGACATGAGCGAACTGGTTTTTTACAAAGGCAAAGGTTGCCAAACCTGTAACCATACGGGTTATAAAGGACGAATAGGTGTCTTTGAGTTGTTAGAAATGAACAATGCGATGATGGATGCCTTGCGCCGGGAAGACACCGAAGATTTTGCTCGATGCGCCCGAGAAAATCCCTCTTTTACGCCTTTTGGCGTGATGGCGTTTAATTATGCACTAGAGGGGACAACTTCTGTAGAGGAGGTTTTGCGGGTCGCTGAGCACATTACTGAAATGTAGTTGCTGGTTTTTCGTCAACTACTCAAATTATTGCAATTGCTATTAAGGCGCCTGCGAACAAAACATTATGCCATTATTTGACTATAAAGGACGTAACCCACAAGGTGAATTAGTCACCGGACAACTAGAAGCTGCGAGCGAAGCGGGTATTGGCGATTTGCTAATGCGCCGTTCAATCATGCCAGTAGAAATCAAACCTGCTAAGGCCGATGCAGGCCCAGGATTTGATATTAATCAGATATTTGTGCCCAAGGTATCACTTGATGATCTATTGATTTTTTCTCGCCAAATGTATGCTCTGACTAAAGCGGGGATCCCCATCATTCGCGCGCTGTTAGGGCTTGCTGAAAATACCACTTCAATACGTTTAAAAAAAGCCTTGTTTGATGTAGCCTCTCAGCTTGAAAGGGGTAAAACCCTTTCTGCGGCTATGCATTCTCACCCTGAGGTTTTTAACAAATTGCTAGCCAGCATTATTCACGTTGGTGAAAACACCGGTAAGCTCGACGAAGCATTTGTGCAAATCACCGACTATTTCGAGAAAGAGCAAGAAACCCGTAAACAAATAAAACAAGCCACGGGTTATCCCAAAATGGTTTTGATCGCCATTGGTGCGGCATTGTTTTTGTTGAATATCAAAGTTATTCCTATCTTCGCCAACATGTTTGACAAACTTGGGGCGGATTTACCGTGGACCACTAAGGCGTTGTTGGCCTCATCAGAATTTTTTGTCAATTACTGGCTCCATCTTATTGTTGGTATCTTTGGCGGCATCTACCTAATGAAGCGCTACATTAAAACTGAAGACGGCGCGTATAAGTGGGCACGTTACCAACTTAAAATGCCGTTGATTGGCAATATTCTTGAGCGTGCAACACTGGGCCGCTTTGCCCGCAGTTTTTCAATGATGTTACGTTCCGGTGTACCGTTAACCAATGCGTTAACCCTAGTGTCTGATGCGGTCGACAATGTTTATATGGCCACCAAAATTATTGCTATGCGCCAAACCATTGAACGGGGTGAAAGCTTGTTAAGAGCGGCAAACAAATCTGAGATGTTCACACCACTGGTATTGCAAATGGTCGCGGTTGGCGAAGAAACCGGACAAGTAGAAGATTTACTTAACGAAGTGGCCAATTACTATGAACGAGAGGTTGATTTTGATTTGAAAAACCTCACCGCCAAAATTGAGCCTATTTTGGTTGCCGTGGTTGCCGGTATGGTATTGATTCTTGCACTGGGTATATTCACGCCAATGTGGGATATGATGGGGGCCGTAGGGGGAAAATAACGATGCGTCAAGCCGGAGATTCAAGCTTTACGACAAAGAGCCCTTTTTTGCGGTTTGCTATTGCATTAACGGTATTTATAATGCTCGCAGGCACTGGTAGTGCTTATTTCAATAATGCCTTTGATATCGTAAAAACAACCGAGATAGAAACTGCTGTACAGAGTTATGCTGCATCTGTCATTAATTTGCATAAGAATTGGATCATGCAAGGTAGACCTAACAGAGTGACCATCAGAGGTTTAACCAAAGAAGGAAAGGCAGGTAATGAATGGATTTTTCTCATGAATAAGTCTGGGTGGCCGATAAACGTCATTGATGGCGGTGAAAAACCCGATTGCAAGGCATTATGGTACGCTTTGCAAAAGACGACGCGTTTGCAATTTGCGACAAGCATTCGCAAAATGCAAAGGAAAGTTAACGGTGAGCTATTTGAGCCTGAGTTTAGTGCAGATAAAGGCCTAAATGATGAGTCATTGATTTGGGTTTGTCAAAATATAGTGGCGCAACAATTGCATTTCCGATATCGACTGGATACAGGCAAGATAGAAATAGAGCAATAACTCCTTTTTTCACCAGAATTTGTTGTGAAACAAAGGGTTGAATCAGAATCGTATTGAATTAAGCACTCTTATGTAGGGGGTTTAGTTTTGATCAAAAGATCGATATACTATTATTAGAGCATCGAAGACAAAGTATTTAATGAAAAAGCAACAAGGTTTTACCTTAATCGAATTAATCGCAGTAGTGGTGATTTTGGGGTTTTTAGCCGCAACAGCGATACCAAAATTCATGAATGCTACTGATGATGCCAAAAGTGCCTCTGTAGAAGGGGTTGCTGGTGGGATTGCATCGGCGGTAGGGTTGGTGCGTTCACAATGGGAATTGTCAGGTAGAGCATTAACATCGAACTTAGGTGGCTCTACCAATAATGCAGCAGCGGTACTGATGGATCAAACCACCATTTGGGTGAATGCATTTGGTTATCCATTTTCGGCAGGAGGAACGCCTTC